>LUZA01000140.1 GCA_001603455.1 Bacteroidales bacterium Bact_09
CAGATGTGTATAAGAGACAGGGCTGGATTTATAGTAAATACGGTTTTGAGTCAGCCGTAGTTTCACATGCAACTATGCATATTATATTATTAGGGTTGAATTAAAACGGCAAAGAACATTCTGATTGGTTTTCCCTGAATATATCAAAGATTAAAAGAGTATCTTTGCTGCTACTAAACCCTGAGGTACCCTGGAGGCCCGACGATTATCGGACGGATTCCTGAGAAACGGGAAGTCTTTATTTATGAAGAAAATAGCACTTGTCTCTGCCAACAACTATCAGGACCCCTATCCTATTTACCCTATCGGGATTTCGTATATTGCCACTTATCTGCATGAAAAAATGCCAGACTGGCAGCTGGATATCTTTGATTTCAACCTGGGAGGCCACTGTGATCTGGCATTGTTCTGCCGCAACGGCAATTTTGATTATATAGGCGTATCGCTCAGGAATGTGGACGACACCAATTATTACGAGCAATATTGCTTTGTTGACCACTACCGGGAGGTGATGAAGACCATCCGGGAAAACAGCAAGGCCGTTGTGCTCATGGGCGGCTCGGGTTTTTCCGTCTTTCCCGATGTGCTGTTCAACGAACTCGGCCCGGATTGGGGTATTCAGGGGGAGGGGGAAGAGAGCATCTGCAGACTCATCTCGGCCCTGGAAAAGCACGAAGATCCTACCGGCATTGATGGATTGGTTTACCGCAAGGCCGACGGCACTGTGGGAATCAACGAACATAAACAGTACATCTCTTCGCTTGCTTTTCATGTAGAACCGCACACGGCACATTATTATTTTGATAAAAGCGGGATGCTCAATATCCAGACAAAAAGAGGTTGTCCTTACGGATGTATTTATTGCAGTTATCCCAATATTGAAGGTCCCCGCGTCCGTCTACTCGATCCTGTGTCGGTAGTGGACAATATTAAAGAGCTTTATTACAGTAAAGGCGTTGATTATCTTTTCTTTACCGATTCTGTTTTTAATATTCACCGGGAATACAACCGGGAATTGGCCACGCGTCTGATCGAAAGCAAAGTGAACGTGAAATGGGGGGCTTATTTCACCCCTTATAACCTGACTTATCAGGACCTCGAATTGTATCAGAAAGCCGGCCTGAAGCACATTGAATGGGGCACCGATTCCCTCTCGGACATCCAGTTGGAGAATTACAACAAGAGCTTCCGCTTTTCCGACATCAGGCAACAAAGCCTGAACGCTTCCCAACTCGGCATTTTTCACGCTCATTTTATGATCCTGGGAGGCTACGGGGAAACGGACCAGACGCTGAACCAGACTTTTGAGCGTTCCTGTGAACTCGGCTTAACCCTTTTCTTTCCGTTTGTGGGGATGCGCATTTACCCACGCACCAGGCTGTACCGGATCGCTTTGCAGGAAGGAGTGATTAAGGGGACTGACGATCTGCTGAAACCCGTTTATTACCTGTCCAGGGACGTGGATATCAGCTCTATAAAAGATCGTGCACTTGCCTGTGGCCAGAGATGGATCTTTCCGGGATTCGGGTCCCAGGAGGTCATAGACAGATTTCGCGCCAAGAAAAAACGCGGCCCGCTGTGGGAATATCTAATGTATTGATCTGATTTTCAAGAAATACACCTTCAAAAAATTGGTATAATCGAACTCACCCGTCGCAATAACTCTTTCAAGATAAAATAAAGCAAACGATGTATGCGTTTTCAGGTGTTTCATGAATGTTTTTAAAAACGGGGAGAAAAACAATACCGATTTCCAGAAACGAGCGGCACGGATGTTCTTCCAGATAGGCAAAACGTTTTTGTTGTAGAGCCCTATGACATTTTTGTTTTGGCTTTTGGCCGAGGCATCTATGGCGCCTGCAGCCAGGATTCCTGACAGCATGGCAAAGTAGAGGCCTTCCCCTGTAACCGGGTCCGTGAAACCGGCGGCATCGCCCACGGGGATGGTATTTTTCGGAAGTCTGCGGGTATTTAATTTCCTGCCGGAAGGTAAGAAAGCGCCTTTGATCTGTAAAACTTGTTGGTCGAACTCTTCCCGGAAGAAACGTTTTGCTCGGTAACAGATTTTTTTCCCGGATTCTTCTCCGCCCATACCCACACAATAATATTCTTTTCTGGGAAAATACCAGCCGTATCCCCTTTTTGCCACGTTAAAATATATTCTCAATTCTTTTTCCTGACGGAGATCCCGTGAAATTTTCCCTTTCACACATAAGAAATCATGTCTTTTAATTCTTGCTGCTTTACACAAGACACTGTTACAGCCATCCGCTCCTACCAGATATTTATAGTTGTATGTTGATGAACCTGTCGTTAACGTACTTTTCCGAAAGTGTATATCATCAATTTTTAAAGGAACTTGCTGCAGAAGCTTGCCGCCCAGTTCCAGGTAATACCTGATCAGCAGGTCATCAAAGATCGTGCGCTCGGTAAAATAATAGACTCTTTTGGTCCGGAATCTGTTTATTTTTTCCCCTTGATAAAAAAAATCAACTGTATCGGATTGCTCAACCACAAAATCCGAAGGATCCAAACCCGGACAATGCCTGGTTATCAGATCCACCGACTTCTGAGTCAAAAGCCCTCCGCACAGTTTTTCCCGGGGAAAGGCTTCTTTGTCGATAATACACGTTTTGTAGCCTTTCTTCCGAAGCTCAATGCCCGTCATGGTACCGGCCGGCCCCCCGCCAATGATCAATACATCAAAACTTTCCATGAATCTGTATAATTATGCCCGTCATTTCCCGTAATCTCCTTTGCCTTGCCCGGGCAAAATACAAATGCCACTTCAAAAAATCCTATCCTCTCCCTGCTTTATCTTTTGCCAGTGACGTTGTAAGGTTCTATATGCACTATCACATGTGTACTCTCCCCAAATCTTTTTCTGATTGCTATCTCGATCTCGGTTGCAATGTCATGAGAAACTTCAACTGTCATGTCTTTATCGACTTTTATATGCACTTCAACAGATATCGCGTCACCGATCTTCCGGGTTTTTAAATTATGAAAAATTTCAACTCCATTTGTCCCGTTTATGATATCCTCAAGCTCTTTTTCTGTCTTTTCTGGTAGCGAACTGTCCAAAAGTTCGTTAATACTGGGTTTTGCAATATCCCATGCCACTTTTAGGATAAAAAAGCTCACAATGATTCCTGCTATAGGGTCAAGTATGCGCCAACGCTCCCCTAAGAGTATTGCCCCGGAAATACCCAGCGCTGTTCCAACTGACGAAAAGGCATCTGACCTATGATGCCAGGCGTTGGCAATCATCGCTTGACTATTCAATCTTTTTCCCGCAATTTTTGTATACCAAAAAAGTCCTTCTTTAAAAACTATAGAAATCAATGCGGCATACAGAGCAATGTATCCTGGTTTTTCGATCAGCTCCCCTTTTAAAGAATCAATAATTTTTCCGGCTCCCGAGACCAATATCACCAATCCAATAATAACCAGGGCAAAACTGATCAACATGGTAGCAAAAGTCTCGAATTTCCCATGTCCGTAATGATGGGTTTTATCTTTTTCTTTCCCCGATACCTTTATGAAGACGATTACAATCACATCGGTTATAAAATCCGAAAGTGAATGTACACCGTCTGCTATCATGGCAGAACTGTGACCGACAATTCCTGCAATGATTTTGCCCAACGTTAATACGAAATTTATAAATGAACCTATCAGGGTAATATTACTGATCTGTTTTGTTCTGTTGTCTTTTTCCATACATATCTGTATGCTGTTAATAGCGTAGTGAATCTTCTGCCATAAGGGTTATCACCTCATTTTCAAAATTATAAAGTCTTACATGGGTTTTAGAGCAACAATCATCGTACTGAGGTGTTATTACGACAAAATTCATGGTCGTTCTGTCGGAATTGTGATCGATCCATGTCCCTGAATTGACATAAATGGATTTTTGATTTAAATGATCAAAAGACGATTGGATCGTTGGTACGTGCGTATGGCCAAAAACTACTATCCGTACGTTTGATTTCGGATTTAAAAAATATTGAACTGCAGCCTGATCATCGGTCTCGCTAGCCAAGGC
>LUZA01000141.1 GCA_001603455.1 Bacteroidales bacterium Bact_09
GCTCCCTGCAATAAAATCGAAGCCAGTAGGAGAATGAGCAGTTTCATCTTATAAATATTATGAATTTACAAAGGTAGTAAGAATTTAATTCATATATTTGCAGCAATTATTTACTTATAATAGTCAATTTGCCATGGCACACAGAATTACAGAAAACTGCACAGCATGCGGTACTTGTATTGATGAATGTCCCGTGGGGGCAATTTCTCCCGGTGACATTTACGTAATCAACCCTGATGAATGCATCGATTGTGGTGCGTGCGCAGCAGTTTGTCCTGTCGGCGCTATAGAGGCCGAATAGTATAAGGTCTTCGGATGATCAGAAGATCTTGGAAAAGCATGCCGCCGGCATGCTTTTTTTATTCTTTTTTTAAGGTAAAAATAAATTCAACGCCGCCTCCATGCCGTTTTGATGCCCGGATGCTTCCCCCGTGTAACAGGATGGCATTCTTGACAATAGACAACCCCAATCCCGTGCCGCCCAGCAATCTGCTCCTTCCGGTATCGATCCGGTAAAAACGCTCAAAGATCCTGGACATGTGGTCTTCCTTTATGCCAATACCGTTATCGGCAAAAAGGATGGTGTAAAAGTTGCGTGCAGGACCTGTAACAGACACAAAAATGGTGTCACAGCCTGAATAGTTGATGGCGTTATCGGTCAGGTTACGGAATATGGAGTGCAACATCTCGGGGCTGCCTTTGAGCACCGTATCAGGCGGGATATCTGCAACAATTTTTATATTTTTTTCCTGTAAGTGTTTTGCCATTTCCAGAAACACATCTTGTATGATATCATTCAAATGGACCTCTGTTTTATTGATGATCTGCCTGGCTTCGTCCATGCGTGTGATCGTGGATATATCATTGAGCAGCCGGGAAAGCCTGTTTGATTGCTTGTAACAATTCTCAATAAAGACACGTTGTTTATCTTGCGGGATATCAGGGTTGTCCATTAATGTTTCAAGATACCCCTGGATAATGCTTACGGGCGTTTTCAGTTCGTGATTGATGTTCTGGGTGAGCTGTTTTTTCAGAAGCGTCTGTTCCTGTTTTTGTTGCAGTACCACCTTGTGTTCGGTTTCCAGCGCCTTTTTTGTTTGTTGAAGGCGGGAATACAATTGAATTATATGGTTTGATATTTCTCCCAGTTCATCTTTTGGGAAAGACCCAATATCCTGTACCGGCTCTCCTTTATCGGCCAGCTGCGCGAATTTTTTAAGCCGGTTTATATTACGACCTAAAGGCCGTGTCAGTATCAGGGATAATATGCTTATGATAACTGCAAAACTTATCATAACCGGAAGAAATAAACGGTCAACCTTCAGGATCTCTTTAAGGGTAAAAGAATAAGGAATTGCCGATCTTACTATGAAACCGCCGGCGCGCCTTGCAGAATAAAAATACTCCTTTCTGGTAGTTTCAGACAAACGGCGGATGGTATACCCGGAACCATTCACCATGGTCAGGACCACTTCCGGTCTGTCACTATGATTGGTGAAGGAGTCCAGCAGGATTTTTTTTTCTGTATCATAAAGGACCCACCCAGCAGTATCCATAACAGTTACCCGCAGGTCTTCCGGTAAATCCGGCCTTTGTTGTTGCAGCAGTGAATCAATGACTATAGTATCCGACAGGTGATGGCTCAATTGTGAATTTAAAACCTGCAACTGTGCATTAAGACGTTCCACTTTGTATGTTTTTTCCCTGCTAAACTGGAAGATCAGAAAGGCAATTAAAAACAATCCAAGCAACAGAATGAGTGTCAGGAATAACCGGACATGAAAAGAAGGCTTATTCTTCAAAACCATACCCATAACCCACGCGTGTAACAATGTGACTTCCGTATTGTCCGATCTTTTTTCGCAACCGAGTAATATTCACATCTATGGTCCTGTCCAATACGATGACATCAACGCTCCATACCTGGTTCAATATCTCTTCACGTGATAAGATCTTGTTCCTGTGGCGGAGTAACAGGACCAGAATCTCAAACTCCTTTTTAGTCAGTTTGATTTCCTTCTCATCTACAGCGCAGATTTTTTTGGACAAATCCAGCGTTAATCCCATGTAACTTACCTTATCTGCCATTTCCACCTGCCGGGAGGCATTAGTTCTGCGCAATACGCTCCTGACCCTGGCCAGGACCTCCTGAATAGAAAAAGGTTTCGAAATATAATCGTCTGCCCCCAGGTTTAGCCCGGCGATGGTATCGTCTTCGGTGTCTTTTGCCGTACAAAAAATGATGGGGATCAAAGCGGTTTTTTCATCGTTTTTGAGTAATTGGGCCATTTTGAAGCCACTCATGGGACCCATCATGACATCCAGCAGGATCAGCGAATAATTTTCCGGATTCATTTTTAACGCTTGCTCAGCACTATAGGCCACATCTACCTTGTAACCCGCTACTTGCAGGTTGAATTGCAGAATTTCGCATAAAGATTCCTCATCGTCAACGACAAGTATCCTGGTTTCTTTCTTATCCAAAATAAATAAATAATGTCTTTGCAAATATATAATAAAAAAGAAGGGTTACATATAATAGATTTTACTGAATTGTATAACGATTGTAAAGAGATTGTAACATGATACAATCACTT
>LUZA01000142.1 GCA_001603455.1 Bacteroidales bacterium Bact_09
TCATATAAACTTATTATATTTGCAGTAGACTAATCAGTTATAAAATTACTATTGCAATATAATGAAGATACTTCCCTCCATTGGATTCAACGACTTTTCCGGCTCGGCCGGCAATGTCACCGCCCGAAAGGTAGGCGATAAAACATACCTTTCTTCACGAACAAAACATGCCAGGACAAAGACCCCAAGCCAGGCTGCCACGCGCTGCCGCTTTACCGATGCTACCCGGGGTTATGCCAACATTACCGAAGAACAGCGTCAAGGCTGGATATCCCTGGCCTTTAGACTCGGCAGGTATTTCACTTCCTCAGGCTATGTTACCATGACAGGGCATAACCTTTTTGTTGCCATCAACAGCTATCGCCAGCTTTGCGGAAAACCGTTAATTGCTGACGCTCCTCCGGAAATCAAACCGTCACGCTACATCCGTTGGCGCGATCTTTGGATTACCCCTGAGCATATCGTATTTACACACGTGGGAATAAGAGAGAGTCCCAGTGAAGTGCTCCTGATAGAAACATATCCCTCGCCCAGTCCCGGGATCAAGAATGGCTGGAGCAGGACAGTCATTCTGACGGTATGTCCTGAAACTGATTGGGGTGATGTCGATATTACGGAAGCTTTCATTCAAAAATACGGGGCACCATTGACTATCGGGCAAACGCTTTATATGAAGGTGTCCTGGCTGGATTCAGAATGTGGTTACCTCTCCGCGTTTACACACATTGCTTTTCCCGCTTGTGAAAATACTCCCTACGGAAGTGATCTGGAATATACGCCCCGCGCCAGGATAACCATGAAAGACATAGTTCCGGAAACCGAATTCTCCGTGTGTGAGGCTATGGATTACGAATTGTCTCCCGGTTCCAAAATCACTTCCAATAGCATAACCATACGACACCGGGAAGGATCAACGAAGATTAACTGCACTTTTCTTCACCACGGACTGCCGGAAGCATTCATTGTTGAGCGCTCCTATCAGTATGCAAGAGGAACGGCAGAAAATAACTATTTTATTCAATGTGTGAATGTGATTGTTTTGAACAACTCCTCAAAGAATATTAGCATTGGCAGGTGTGCCGGTATCTTCACCAGCCATTTTGAAACATTCGGGACCTATTATACCACAACATAAAGGTTGAATGCCATGATAACATTAAATATCAATAATTTCGGCGCAGGAAGCGTAACCCTCAAGGATTACCAGAGAAGCAGCCTCTGCATCCTGAACGGAAAAATAACCGTTGATCCAACCCACCTGGATTATATGGCAGCGACAAGACTGGAACTTGACCTGCCCTCGGATTTTGCCATGCCACGAAGCGCGATGTCCGCCGCCATTCTTGTCTCCAATGAGCCACTTTACCGTTTTGGGACCGTTTTGCACTGTTGGATAGAGGATAACAAGCTTTGCATAGAAAAGCTTACGGTATGGGATTCTTATGGTACATATGAGATCCATATCAATGCGGCCTTTGTCACCAGGGGCTACCGGGGAGCATTCTCTCAGACTTCAAAGAAAAATCTGACGATTATTGATGGCGGCGTTCTGTTCCGTTTTAAAGAATACCGTTATGTAGAAACGGACTCTTATGTTTATTTTGTTGCTTTATTCAAATCCTTTCCCTATTATTCTGGTTACGGACAAGGTCCTTTTACCATGCAGTTGTCGGGTTTTGCCACCGATGTACTTGTTGAGATCCCATTAATCGTAAACGGGATGACACTCGTCCCGGATCAAAAAGGCTCCATGCTTACCGTCGGATCTTTTGAAAACGGCAACCTGACTTTCAGTTATCCGGAAAATGCTCAAGAGATCGGTGGTTATTATTCTTTCTTCAATTTTTTTGCAGTACGCGGGTAGTTTTTTAATTAAAGTAATACTTTATATAACATTAATTAAACACTTAATAACTTGCATATTAAAATAATTATTATATTTGTAGCAACCCAATCTTTTAATACAACCCGCTATGAAGTACACCC
>LUZA01000143.1 GCA_001603455.1 Bacteroidales bacterium Bact_09
AAAGAATCTATTAATAATGCAGCTTAACTTTTTGTCTCAAATTAGTTTGCAATTCCAGACCGTCTGCCCCATCAAAAAGGGTACTGTATACTTAATGTCTTTTATCTGCGCTTCCAGGATCAGCAGGTCTTCTTCCTGCATATCCCAGTAGCGTCCTTTCCGGAATCCCTTGTAGGGCTCGGTAGTGCTGTTGGTAAAAAACAAAGCCGAGTTTTCCGAAAAACCCTGGATGTCGGAAGAGATGCCTTCCGACAGGCCGTTGCCTGCACCCAGCATTACCACAAGCATGAATATGCCCCAGAAAATACCGAATGCCGTAAGTAAACTCCTTCTTTTGTTGCGGGTAATGGTAACCCATATTTCCTGCCAGCTGTCCAGATCAAACATAATTATTCGTATCTTAATGCTTCAATGGGTTTTACCTGAACAGCCCTACGGGCAGGCACGTATCCGGCCAACAGGCCAGCAACGATCAAAACCAATGTTGCGGTAATGATTATGGATGGCTCTACCGTTGGATTGGTAAAAAGCACCAGATTTTCCTGGGAAGTGGGCGCCTGAGCCGGTCCCATCACGTGGTTCAGTACTTCGGTGACTGCAATCCCGGCAAGCATTCCAATATATCCGAAAAAAGCGGTAATCATAAGACATTCTGTCATTACCAGGCGTAAGATAGTTCCGGGGGAGGCACCAATGGCTTTTCGTATTCCAAACTCTTTGGTCCGTTCTTTAACTGTTATCAACATAATGTTACTGATGCCAACCACCCCGGCTATCAAAGTTCCTAATCCTATGATCCATACAAATAATGTGATGCCGTTGAATATCCCCTTGATTTGAAGATATTCCCTGGCTACGTTATAAAGATATATAGCCGAACGGTCATCTTTGTTAAAACGGTGCTTTCGACCCAATGCGGCCCTTATTTCTGCGTCAAATGTTTCATTTTGTGCTTTGGTGTTCAATCCGTCGAGCAACATGGCCACCTGGGAATAACCGTTTTCCGGATTGTATATTAGTTGAGCTGTAGTCAAAGGGATACAACTGTTTGGGTTCTGCGACATGTTCACGTCATGGTACACGCCCACTACCTTATACTTGACATTTTCGTAGGTAATATATTCGCCTAACGGGTTTTTGTCTTTGAAAAGCAGTCCGGCAGTACGTGAATGTAAAACGATCACCTTGCGCGCCTGGCGGATATCGGCTTCGTTAATGAACCTGCCGTTGCCCGCCCTGATTTCGACGGTTTCCACGTTTTGGTACCCAGGTAGTACACCCTGCAATACACCAGGAGCATAATCGTTTTTATAATAAAAATTATTGTCCCACCGGCTTATAAGGGGAGAAACATTGTATACTTCCCTGAATTGCTCTTTCAGGTAAGGCCCTTCGGTACTGTCCAGCTTGATCCTCCGGCCGGCTTGCAATCCGTCATATGCCTGAGCTGTTCTGCCCGGCCACAGCTTGACAAAATTGGTAGCCATATCGGCAAAGTTGAAAAGGATCCCGTTGCGGATACCATTCCCGGCACCCAGAAGTACAATGAGCATGAAAATGCCCCAGGCCATGGAAAAGCCTGTAAGGAAGGTGCGCAATTTGTTTTTTTTCAGCGTGTTGAATATTTCTTGAAAATCATCAAACATAACCGTAGAAATTACTGTTTTTCAACAGAGCCGATCACCCCGTCCCGGATATTGATTATTTTCTGGCTCATGGCAGCCATCTCTGGGTTGTGTGTCACCATGATAATGGTCATCCCCTCTCTGTTGACCTGTTGCAGGAGTTGCATGACCTCTACCGAAGTCTGTGAATCAAGGGCCCCGGTAGGCTCGTCGGCCAGTATAACCTGAGGATTGGCAACCAGCGACCGTGCAATGGCTACGCGTTGTTTTTGCCCGCCGGATAATTCCGATGGAAGATGATCTGCCCACTCAGTCAGTCCCATACGTTCCAGATACTCCATGGCTATCCTGTTTCTTTTGTTTCTCCTGACACCTTTATAATAAAGAGGAAGAGCCACGTTCTCGAGTGCAGTTTTGAACGAAATCAAATTGAATGATTGAAAAACAAACCCGATCATCTGATTTCTGTAAACAGCGGAATCTTTTTCGGAAAGATTCCGGATCAATTTACCGTTCAGGTGATACGTTCCCGTATCGTAATCATCCAGAATCCCAAGAATATTAAGTAATGTGGATTTCCCTGAACCTGACGCTCCCATGATAGCGACAAATTCACCGTCATCAATCTGCAGGTTCAATCCTTTTAAAACGTGCAATGCCGCTCCGTTGTAATATGTTTTGTTGATTTCCTCGAGTTTGATCATTATTATTTTATTATAGTACTGTTTTTTTATAAGAATTCTGCGGAGCAAATATATATATATTTTTTGATACCTTGCAATACATGGTACTGAAATTTTAAAATTTCCCTAAAAAAACATAGCCATCTTTTATATACATAAGACGTACCAGGCAGCATTCTGGTTACATTCATTCTATAAACCTACCTGGATAAACAATGTGAAATGGTAACCCACGCCGATATGTAATTATTGTGACTGGCACTTTTCCTGCAAGGGAAAGGAAACTACTGTTTTTTTTTATCTTTGTGGCCATGAGCATATATTTAATAACATTCATTTATATTGCAGCTCCTCTTCTGATCATATACCTCTACCAACATTCCCGTTTCTTTTCTAAGATCGGGACTGTAATGATGGCTTATGCCATTG
>LUZA01000144.1 GCA_001603455.1 Bacteroidales bacterium Bact_09
CAGATGTGTATAAGAGACAGATATCATTATGTTACTTATTACTGTATTGCAGGCTACTGCAGCACATGCCATGTTTACAAAACTGGGGGCTGTCCTGGGAGCAGCTATTGTAGTGTTAGGTGCCTCTTTTGGCATCAGCAAGATCGGGACTTCCGCCATGGAGGCCATAGCACGTCAGCCGGAAGCAGCCGACGGAATCAGGATGTCCATGATCATTATCGGAGCCCTGGTAGAGGGTGTGTCCCTCTTTGCTATCATCGTGTGCCTGTTGGTGGCTTTATAAAAAAATACCGCCTATGGACCTGATGATTCCTGATTCCGGATTGTTGTTCTGGATGCTTATTGCATTCGGAATCCTGTTCTTTGTGCTGGCACGGTTTGGCTGGCCCATTATAACCGGAGTGGTGGAACGTCGCAATGAAAGAATAGCCAAAGCATTGGACGATGCGGCGGCGGCCAGGCAGTTACTTTCTACATTAAAATTGCAGGAAGAAAAAATTCTGCAACAATCACGGGACGAACAGATAAAAATGCAGAAACAGATGGCCGCACTCCGCCAGCAGCTAATGGACCAAGCTCGAGAGGCAGCTAAGGAGGAAAGCCGGATCATAATGGAACAGACAAGGAACCAGATAGATAAGGAAAAGGAAATAGCTATGCAGGAAATCCGTTCCCGTGTAGCCTCCTTATCGTTAGAGGTAGCCGAGAAAATATTGCGTAAACAATTGGATTCCGATATCAGGCAGCTGGATCTGATCAACCACCTGGTTGATGAATCCCTTAAACCCAGAGCATAGACGCATGAACACCGGAATATTAGCATCCCGTTATGCGGCTGCATTGCTTCTTTATGCCTCGGACCACGGAGCAGATAAGGATCTCTATTACATGATGAACCGGATGTCGGCGTTTTTTTCAGGGATCCCGGATCTGGAAAAAACATTTTGCAACAGGATGATTCCCTGTCAGAAGCGAAAGGCGCTCTTCCTTGAGATGTTCCCGGAATATCCGCCTTTATCGGTCGGAGTGCTGTCGGACTTCCTGGATTTACTGATGTATCAAAGGCGCGAGAACCTGATCCGCTCTGTGAGCCTGCAATATGTGGATAAATACCGCACAAAACAAGGGATCACTTATGCCGTATTTACTACGGTTGTTTCTATTGACGATAGTACGGCGGACAGGATAAAAAAGGTACTGAACCCGGCCAATCCCGTCAAGGTAGAACTGGAACTGAAACAGGACGCCCGTCTGATAGGCGGGTTCTCGCTACAGGTGGGAATGAACGTTTGGGATGCCTCGCTGGCAGCCCGAATACGAGAAGTGAAAAAAGCCTTTGGTTTAAAAGATAATAATGAGTCGAACTATGTCAGATGTGATAAAACCTGCGGAAGTAACTGAAATATTGCGGATGCAGCTGGAGGGACTGGACAACCGTCCTGTCTATGAAGAAAAAGGGATCGTGCTTCAGGTAAGCGACGGGGTAGTCCGTATTTACGGCTTATACCATGCCGAAGCTAATGAGCTACTGGAATTCGACAACGGGATCATGGCCATAGTGATGAACCTGGAAGAAGACAACGTAGGAGCCGTTTTACTGGGTCCGACAGACAAAGTCCGGGAAGGAGATATGGTCAAAAGGACCGGGACGATTGCCTCGGTTCCCGTAAGCGAAAATATGTTGGGAAGGGTGATCGACCCCTTAGGCAATCCACTGGACGGAAAAGGCGTGATCCCCGGGCCGGTGACGACCATGCCGCTGGAAAGAAAGGCTCCGGGCGTGATCTTCCGTCAGCCGGTTTCCGAACCCCTCCAGACAGGTATCAAATCCATCGATGCCATGATCCCCATTGGCCGGGGACAGAGGGAACTGATCATTGGGGACAGACAGACAGGGAAAACGGCCATTGCCATTGATACGATCATCAACCAACGGAACAATTTCCTGGCAGGGGACCCTGTATATTGCATCTATGTGGCCATAGGGCAAAAGGGTTCCACTGTTGCCTCGATTGTCAATACGCTGGAAAAATACGGTGCCATGGAATATACGGTTGTGGTTTCGGCTACTGCGGGAGACCCTGCTGCACTCCAGTATTTTGCGCCATTCGCAGGAGCGTCCATAGGTGAATATTACCGCGATACCGGACGCCATGCCCTTGTCGTGTATGATGACCTGTCCAAACAGGCTGTTTCTTACAGGGAAGTATCCTTGATTCTTCGAAGGCCATCGGGCCGGGAAGCCTATCCGGGCGATGTTTTCTATTTGCATTCAAGGCTCCTGGAACGGGCAGCCAGGATCATAGACCAGGACGAGGTGGCCATGCAGATGAACGATATCCCGGAATCTCTCAAAGGCCGGGTAAAGGGGGGAGGATCCCTTACGGCTCTTCCGATCATCGAAACACAGGCCGGTGACGTGTCATCTTATATACCCACTAATGTGATCTCCATTACTGACGGACAGATATTTCTGGATACAGACCTGTTCAATCAGGGATACCGTCCCGCTGTAAATGTGGGGATATCTGTTTCGCGTGTTGGAGGTAATGCCCAGCTTAAGGCCATGAAACAGGTGGCCGGGACTCTTAAGATAGACCAGGCACAGTACCGCGAGCTTGAATCCTTTTCACGTTTTGGAGGCGATATGGACCCGATGACACTCAAATTACTGGATAAAGGACAGAAAAATTTCCAACTCCTTGTTCAGAAACAATATAATCCTCTTCCCGTCGGCAAGCAGATAGCCTTGCTATTCTGCGGGACGCATGGTCTCCTGGAAAGGGTTCCGCTGGACAAGATCTCTATATTTGAAGAAAAGTTCCTGCAGGTGCTCGAGATGAGCTACAGAGAAACCGTGCTGGAACCCCTGAACAGAGGTGAAATCAGCGAGGAAATAGAATCCATAATTGAAAGTCTGGCAGAACAGATTGCCGGTTAAACCATGGTTTCTTTACGTGAAATAAGAAGAAGGATCAATTCCATACGGACAACGCAGAAGATCACAGAAGCGATGCAAAGGGTGTCTTCCGCCAAACTCCAGAAAGCCCAGTCTGCGCTGGGGTACATTCTGCCCTATGAAGAACGGTTGCATTATATGCTCCTGACATTCATACATGAAGAACGTTACCTCTATGAGCATGGTTATCCCCGCGGTATGAGAACACTTCGTCAAACGCCTTTTGCTATTGCCCGTCCCATAAATTATGTATCCATCATTTTTATTGCTTCCGATACGGGATTGTGCGGTTCATACAACGCCAACATGGAAAAGAAACTGTTGGAGGTTCTGGATGAATATGCCGGTCTTCCGCGTGAAAACATCACCTTGTACCCTGTTGGTATGAAAATGCTTAAAGTGGCAGAAAAGACGGGATGCAAAATATGTGGTCAATTTATCAATCTGATGGCTCATCCCGATTACAGAACTTGTGAAAGTTTGTCACGCAAGCTGGGCATAGGATATATACGTGGAAAGGTGGATAAGGCAGAACTTATTTTTTACCATTTTAAGAATATGGCTGTTCAGATCCTTCAGAGGGATACGTTTCTGCCGTTCCAGTCCGAGATGGTAAAAAGTTCCAATCCCTCTTTTGGCCGTCAACTGAAAGGTAAGCAGGGGATTATCATTCCACAGGAGTACCCGCTAAAGGAACTGGATCCTGAATATTATGAGGGGTACATAATTGAACCTTCCAGACAGGAACTAATAGATCACCTGTTACCTAAAGTCCTGCGTTTCCACCTTTACAGGGCTGTATTGGATGCCAACGCTTCTGAACATGCGGCCCGTACAATAGCTATGAAGGCGGCTTCTGAAAATGCAGAAGATCTGATACGTGATCTTACTTTGCAGTACAACAAAAGTCGTCAACAGGCCATTACGAACGAAATACTGGATATTGTCGGAGGTACTATGAAGTGAAAAATGACATCCTTTCTCTTTACGATCTTCATTATGAATCGCTGTATAGATTTCTATTGTGTTACACAAGCGACAGTCAGTTGATTGAAGATGTTATACAGGAAATTTTTATGAAATTGTGGGAAGAAAAGGAATCTTTATCCGTCGTTCAAATGAAACCGTATCTTTTTTGCTCTGCAAGGAACAGGCTGTTAAATTATCTTCGTGACCGAAAGACTCATAATCTCCTTTTGGATAAATGGTTTAAACTTCAAACGCAGCCTGAATATGACTATAATATTGACGAATTATTTAAAAGACTTGAACAGGCGATTGAATCTCTTCCCGGACT
>LUZA01000016.1 GCA_001603455.1 Bacteroidales bacterium Bact_09
GAGTAGTCATACGGTAATTTAAACCGGTCCAGTTGAGAGCGGTCCGAAAGCAGGGACGGGTAACCCAGGGCATCTTTAATATACCGGGAATCCAGTTCAATATAAAGGTCCTGTGACCCACTGTAGCTGTAAAAAGTAAATACTCCTATGTAACTTATATTTCCCAGTTTGTTGTCGATATTGTAAAATCTGGAGTTTTCCGCCAGCGGGGTACCGTTCCTAAGGATTTCGCTGTGAAAAAATTGATAACATGAAACCGGCCTGGGCATGCCGGCAACGATCAGAACATCTCCCGGTTCGCAGATGGTGATCTGTATTTGATATTTCTGCAGAAAATCCTGAAAGTATGTTTCCCTTATACGCGCAAGTATCAGGTCGTGGTCCTGCTCCATTTGGATCATAATAGAAAGGATGGGATCTATAGCGAGCCTCTCCTCTACCCGGCGTAGTTGCATCTCCAGTTCCAGGTCTCTTTCAATGGACATTTTCTGGGTCCATACCTGGTAGAGGTTAAGTTCTTTTTCCCGGCCGTACAGACTTACCGTCAGCATGGTGTAAGTTGCTGACAGTAAAACAAACAGATAAGTCATACGGTTCCCTGAAAGCAGCGTGCTGTTTTTTACCCTATTGATAGACAGAAGCGTCAGTAACAGCAGGAAGAAAGACAGGAACAGCAGGGCTGCAATCACGTAGGCTATAACCGTGTACCAAGTAATCTCGTCCAGTTTGAACATCTCCAGGACTATATTTGAATCCATGGTCAGAGCCTTCAATGTATGGTGTGTAAGCAATAAAATACCGGCCAGGAAAACCACTATAGCTGAATCTATAAAAATGCGGTAGCACTTCTTAAGGTTATTCCTTACAACTTCCAGATCGGAACGGGCCAGGTAAATTACCCATACGCCTGTAAAGACACATAACGTATTCAGAATCATCGCTGCCAGTGAATTTTCCATGGGGCCACCGGCAAAGAGCAGCGGCGAAAAGAAAAGGGTGTCAATTTGCAGGTAAGATGCATAGATAAAGGTCAGGAACCGCAGTAGGCAGAGCCCCGCGATAACACCCAGGGCATAGGCGACTTGCCTGTTCCTGAAATAAAACATCAGCATGGCCAGCAATCCGAATGCGATGGCCAGCCACCGGAGAATGACCGACTCGGAATAAGTCTGCATAGACGTATTGCTCAGGATGGTGAACAGTACCCCGTCGTCCTTGCCGAAAACAATGAACCCCTCGTCCAGGTTCAGAGGGACAATGGAACAATGAGCCGGCAGTTTCAGCTCTCTGTTGACCTCGGATTCCACAAAACTATTGCTGAAAGGAAAATCAGTCCGGATAAGGATTCCCGTAATGATGGTGACATCCTCGCGGCTGTATGCCCGCACTACGTACCAGGCACTTCCCAGGTTCATGTATTGTTCGGTACCGTCAACCCCGGAAAGAGGCTGATGCAGAATGGTATTTCTGGAAAAAAAAGAAAAATCAGGGAACATGGCCCCGGGGCTGTAACTGTCGTTAATGATAGGGAATGTGTTGACCCAGGATATAAGGCTGTCCTTGTAATACTTGTATATTACCATGTCCGTAGGGACATCCTTTCCGGACAAATCCGCCATATCATCCTGTTCCAGCTCTTGCAATGTAATGTTTTCAATTTTGCGTTGTTTGCGGTGAAGTGACTTTTCAACATCCACCAGACGCATCATGCGGCTGTTGTGCGAGGTGAGCTCAAAGAATGACAATACCAGGCAAATGGCTGAAAGGATCAGCGGTATGAGGAATTTCCTATTCCATATTTCCCTGAGTATAGCTGGAATTTTCATTCGTGGTGGTAGGCTTCTCCTTTAATGATTGTAAAGCAGCGGTAGATCTGTTCTATACACAATAAACGTACCAATTGGTGAGGGAAGGTAAGTGAAGACAGTGACCAGGCATCATTGGCCCTTTGCCTTATTTTAGGTGAAAAACCATAAGCGCCCCCGATGGCGAAGACAAGGTTGCGGGTCCCTTTTTGCATATGCTGTTCAATTTGGAACGACATTTGCTTGGATGTACAGGTGATGCCTTTCTCATCAAAGAGAACCAAATGGTCTGATATTTTGATGTTCTTTAAAAGCAGAATGCCTTCTTTCTCTTTGATCTGATCGCAGGATAGTGACGATGTGTTCTTTACATCGGGCAATTCCAGACGTTTGAAACGGACATACCGGACAAGCCGTTTTTCATAGTCCAGAATGCCTTCACGCAGGTAGGATTCCTGTGTCTTGCCCATGCAAAGCAGCACTATGTTCATTAGGCAAAAGTAAGAAATTATGTGTAACTTGCCGTTGTTTTAGGTTATTTGTTATGATCAGAAAGACGATCTTATCTCTGTTACTGGCCTCTTTTTCTGCGGTCGTTCCTGTTATTCTCGGGGCGCAGGATGCCGAGTCAAAGGTTGTTTTCACTTCTATTGGAAATGACCTGAAAAGTGGTGATGCTGCCACTTTTGCCCAGTGGTTCGCAGAAGATATTGAGATAGATGTTCTGGGAACAGCCGGAGTGTGCAGCCGGAGCCAGGCAAGGCAATTGATGAAAAATTTCTATTCGCGGTATACACCAAAATCATTCACCATAGTGCATCTAAGTGGTTCTTTACCCATGCGCTACTGTATTGGAACGCTCATAGCCGGGGGTGAACGGTTTCGTGTGACACTGTTTGTCAAGTCACAGCGGGATATTCACACCCTTCAACAGATCCGTATAGAAAAGGATTGATCTACTTCCGACGCATAAAGATCTGAACCGGAGTTCCGTGAAGATCAAAGTGCGAACGTAATTTGTTCTCCAGAAAGCGTTTATAATCCTCACGTACGTATTGGGGCAGGTTGCAAAAGAAAGCAAAAGAAGGGCATGCTGTTGGCAATTGCGTGATGTATTTAATCCGGATGAATTTTCCTTTTATGGCAGGTGGGGGAAAAGCTTCGATCTCGGGTAAGATGGCTTCGTTAAGCCGAGAGGTGGGTATGCGGCGGGCACGGTTCCCAAAAACTTTTGCCGAAGCTTCCAGCACTTGCAGGATACGCTGCTTTTTAACAACAGAGGTGAAAATCACGGGCACATCGGTGAAAGGTGCGATCCGGGTGCGGATGCCTTTCTCGTATTCCTTAAGGGTGTTGGTCTCTTTTTCCACCAGGTCCCATTTGTTTACCGCGATTACGCACCCTTTCTTGTTTCTGAGGATCAGCTGGAATATGCTCATGTCCTGTGCTTCAACTCCCTGGGTGGCATCCAGCATCAGGATGCACACATCGGAATATTCAATGGCCCTTATGGCCCTCATGGAAGAATAGAATTCCAGATCTTCACGGGTCTTGGTCTTTTTTCTGAGACCTGCCGTATCGACCAGAATAAAATCATACCCGTATTTATTGTACCGGGTCGCAATGGCATCGCGTGTGGTTCCTGCCACCGGGGTGACAATGTTTCTTTCTTCACCAAGTAACGCATTGGTAAGAGAAGACTTGCCCACGTTGGGCCTTCCCACTATGGCAATGTGAGGAATATCGTGTTCTTCTGTCGTATCGGGGACATCGGGAAGCATTTCCAGGACCCTGTCCAGCAGATCTCCGGTGCCGCTGCCATTAACTGCTGCTATAGAAACAGGATCGCCCAATCCCAAGGCATGGAATACGAAAGTGTCAAACAATTTGCCTCCGTGATCTACCTTGTTCACCGCTACAATCACCGGTTTGTCCGATTTTCGGAGAATCCGTGCTATACCCTGGTCGTAATCGGTAATTCCTGTCTGCACATCTACCACAAAAATGACCGCATCGGCTTCTTCAATGGCCAAAAGCACCTGTCGTCGAATCTGTTCTTGAAAAATATCGTCTGTATTTTCTGCATACCCTCCTGTGTCTATAATCGAAAACTCTCTGCCGTTCCAGTCTGTTTTTCCGTAATGACGGTCACGTGTGACACCGGCAGTCTGATCAACTATCGCCTGGCGTTTTCCAACCAACCTGTTGAACAATGTGGATTTTCCCACATTAGGCCTTCCTACAATCGCTACAATACTCATTCTTTCCTTTTTTGTATAGCATCCTTTCTTCCTCCCTGGGACAACGTATGCCCTGTTTCTTCATACTCCTGTTTTGCCCGATGGAATATACAGGGAATTTCCCGTTTTTTTTGATAATGATTGTAATACACATACCAATTGTGCTCAGGGCTACCAAACCCAGAGTCAGGAGGAAGATGGTCATAGGTTGTAACGTAAACATTTGTTTTCCGGGATCAGCGGATGATCAGTCACAGCCAGCACCGGAGGGACCTGGTGTACTTTGAATGAGGCCAGTTTCACTCTGTTGGCTATTCCGGCGACTATATCGGGACTGGCGCCAGGTACTGCCAGATCCGTGGCAGACCGTTCTTCTTCAATGAGTGCATGCAGGATGGGATCCAGTACACAGTACTCCGGCATGGAGTCACTGTCTTTCTGGTCAATGTGCAGTTCGGCTGAAGGCTCCTTAACAATGGTATGTTCGGGTATGCGTTCAATTTTGTTGTTCAGAAATTCAGCAAGATCGTAAATATCTGTCTTGTAAACATCTCCCAGGACCATCATGGCTCCTGCCAGGTCCCCGTACAAGGTTCCGTAACCCATGGCCAATTCACTTTTATTGCTTGTATTGAGTACCAGGGAGTCTTTTTTGTTGGCGTATGCCATCAGGAGAACCGCGCGAATACGTGCCTGGATGTTTTCCTCCGTGACATCGTGGGGGGCATGTTCAAAAACAGGAGACAGTTCGCGCAGGAACTTGTGAAATATGGAGTCAATGGGAATGATATGATAACTAATCTCGTTCAGGGTGCACAGCTTAAGGGCGTCTGTCAGCGAATGCACAGTAGAATACGGTCCCGGCATCAGCAGTCCGTGCACGTTCTCCTTTCCCAGTGCATCCTGGGCCAGACAGGCCACTACAGCAGAGTCTATCCCTCCGGAAATGCCCAGAACAGCGGTTTTCTTCCCGGTTTCCCGGAAATACTGTCTGATACCACCGGTCAGGATCTCGTATATTTCTGAAGAAGTTTTCATTATAAAGTGAATTTACTGCTGATAGACTGGAAGTTGTACACTTTGTCAATAATATCAGCAAATTCCCTTGCAATAGACAATACTTTAATCTTGCTCTTGTCCACATTCGGGTCTGAGCAAAGGGGAATGGTATCTGTAACAATCACTTCTTCCAGGGCAGAATTGGCAATGGTGTTGTAGGCAAGGCCGGAGAGAACGGGATGCGTTGCTATTGCCCTTACGCTTCTGGCCCCTTTTGACATCATCATTTCGGCAGCTTTGGCTATGGTTCCGGCTGTGTCAATCATATCGTCCAGTATGACAATATTCCGGTCAGATACTTCTCCGATGGCCGTCATACTACCCACAACGTTTGCCTTTTCGCGGGATTTATGGCAGATAATCAGCGGACATTCCAGTTTCCGGGAATAAGCATTTGCCCTTTTTGCCCCTCCCATATCGGGTGCGGCTACTGACAGGTTCTCCAGTTCCAGGCTCTTGATATAGGGTACGAATACAGAGCTGGAATATACGTGATCCACCGGGAAGTCAAAGAATCCCTGTATCTGGTCTGCATGCAGGTCCATGGTCATGACCCTGTCACATCCCACTGCATGCAAAAGGTTGGCCACCATCTTGGCGCCGATCGAGACCCTGGGCCTGTCTTTACGGTCTTGCCTGGCCCATCCAAAATAGGGCATCACGGCTATTACTTTGTAGGCCGATGCTCTTTTTGCAGCGTCAATGGTCAGGAGTAGTTCAAAGAGGTTATCAACGGGAGGGAATGTGGACTGTATGATAAAAATGGTAGCCCCTCTTACGCTTTCATCGAAAGCCGGTTGAAATTCCCCGTCACTGAAAGTGGTCACAGATAACAATCCCAAGGGCATACCCAAGTGGGAGGCAACGCGTTCGGCAAGATATCTGGATCCGCGGCACGAGAAAATTTTAAATAAATGAAGATGATCCATTGTCCCTTTGGTTAGAAGATGGAACAAAGATAAGAAGAAAAAATACAATCACAGGTCCCTGTTGAGGATAGAACCGATATAATCCAAAAGTTCCTTTTGACCTGCCGATGTTTTGGATGATACGGCAAAAAGAGGCGGAAGCGGTTCCCAGTATGCTTTAAGCAATTCCCTGAAAGATAATGCTTGTTTCTCCAGTGCGGTTTTTGAAAGTTTATCCGTTTTGGTCAGGATTATAGCAAACGGGATACTCCACTCCCCCATCAGGAGTAAAAAATCCAGGTCAATCTGCTGGAGAGGGTGTCTTGAATCCAGCAATACGAACAACAGAGTCAAACGGGGTGAGCGACTGATATAACCTTTGATCATCGATTGTATCTGAGCCCTTTTCGTTTTTGATACCTTCGCGAATCCATATCCGGGCAGGTCAGTGATGATCCATTTGCCATCTATTAAGAACCTGTTGATGCATTGTGTTTTTCCAGGTGTAGAGGAGGTGCGGGCAAGGCCCGGTTTCCGGCATAATATATTGATAAGGGAAGATTTTCCCACATTAGATCTTCCGATGAACGCAAATTCTTCCAGATCATTTTCCGGCCTTTTATCCGGATCTGTTGTGGAGAAGAGGAATATGGCCTGTTTGATTTCCATGAGGCTAAGATAGCGTTTTTTTGATAATTTAACGTAAATTTGCCAAATGGAGAAAATTGATCTCATTGACCTGCAGAAGCGATTGGAAGAGGCTGTCAATAAAGCCTTTGAAGAACCGTGCTGGGTCTGTGCCGAGGTCAATCAGCTGGCCATACGCAACGGCCATTGTCACATGGAACTCGTACAGAAGGAACCGGGAACGGACAGGCTTCTGGCAAAAGCCCAGGCGGTGATCTGGGCAAGTGTTTTCTCCATGCTGGATCCTTATTTCAGGACGACTACGGGAATGGATCTTCGTCCGGGATTACAGGTTCTTCTGTGTGTGGAACCAAGGATGCATCCCCTATACGGATTGAGCCTGGTGGTTAGTGACATCGATCCTTCATTCACCTTAGGGGGGCTGGAACTGGAAAGGAGAAAGACCATGCAGCGGCTGGAAAAGGAAGGCATCCTGGATATGAACAGGCAATTGCCTTTTCCGCGGATACCGCTGCGCCTGGCCGTAATATCGTCCCCGACAGCAGCCGGATATCAGGATTTTATGGAGCAGATAAATGCATCGGCTTACGGATTCCGCGTGACCCTGTTCCCGGCACTGATGCAGGGAAGCGAAGCTCCTGCAAGCATCATCTCGGCCATGGAAAGCGTAATGGGTTCGGGAAGGGAGTTTGATTTGCTGTTGATGTTACGTGGTGGCGGTGCCGTGACCGACCTACATTGTTACGACAATTACGAGCTGGCTGCTCACATAGCCCAGTTCCCTATCCCGGTTATAACCGGGATAGGGCATCACAGGGATGTCCATATTGCGGACAGGGTGGCGCATATGGCCCTGAAAACACCCACGGCAGTTGCCGGATTTCTTGACGGTCAGCTGGCAGTTGAGGATGAAGACCTGTTTCAGCTTTCCCACAGGCTGGAGCGGGCCGTTCATAACAGGATAAGTGAAGAACAGCAGAGCCTAGACCATCTGCTCAAAGACATCAGGAGTGCCGTCAGGTGGATTGTACAGCAGCATGGCCATGTTATAGAATTGCTGGAACAGCGGATCCGGAGGAACAACCCCCTTGCGTTGCTGCAGAAAGGATATTCCCTGACTTTGTCCCAAGGCAGGACTCTCTTGGATGCCGCCCTGCTTAGAAAGGGGGACAGGATCACCACCATACTCTCAAAAGGCAGCTTTGATGCCACTGTCGATAACGTTGAAAACTGATTCTTATGAAGAAGAAAACAGAGATGACTTACCAGCAGGCACGTCAGGAACTTGAAACACTGGTGGAAGAACTGGAACAGCCCGATGCCGATCTGGGCCAGATAGCCTCGAAAGTGAAAAGAGCCCTCGAACTGGTGGCCTTTTGCAGGAACTACCTGCGCAAGGTCCATGAAGATGCAGAAACAACACTCGATGCCTATGATAAAGGATAATCTGTAAAAACACGAAATAATTTCTGATCATGGGAGAACTGGAGATATGGAACCAGGACCCTTACCTGAAACCTTACAAACCCGTTATTTGGAGACGCCATCAAATGCGTCTTGCAAAAGCCGCTGAGATCCGTGGAATGCACGAAAAGTTCAGCCATGCGGTCAATAACCACCTTTATTACGGGATTCATAAGACATCAGGCGGATGGGTATGCCGTGAATGGGCGCCCAATGCCACGGCCTTGTATCTGACAGGGGAATGCAACGGATGGAAAAAAGATCCTGAATTTGCTTTCCGCCCGGTCGGATCCGGAAATTGGGAACTGAAGCTTCCCGGAGGGACCCTGGAGCACGGACAATTGTACAAATGGATCATAGAATGGCTAGGAGGGGCAGGGGAGCGTCTTCCCGCCTATGTGCGGCGTTGTGTACAGGATCCGGATACAAAGATTTTTTGCGCACAGATCTGGGACCCTCCTGTGCCTTACCTTTGGAAGCACAGGAATCCGGGGCGGGTGAAAAATCCCCTGATCTATGAAGCGCATGTTGGCATGAGCGGTGAAAAACCGGGCATAGCCGGTTTTGAATGGTTTCGCACCAGGGTACTCCCCAGGATTGTCCATCTGGGATACAACACCATTCAGTTGATGGCCATTCAGGAACATCCTTATTACGGATCTTTCGGATACCAGGTATCCAATTTCTTTGCTGTCAGTTCTCGGCTCGGGACACCGGAAGAATTGAAAAGACTGGTGGACGAGGCCCATGCCCATGGTATTGCTGTGATCCTAGACCTGGTTCATTCCCATGCTGTAAAAAATGAGATTGAGGGACTGAGCCGGTTTGACGGCACATATGACCTCTACTTCCATTCCGGGCCAAGGGGAGAACATTCCCTGTGGTCCTCCCGTTGTTTCGATTACGGGAAAAATGCTGTGTTGCATTTTCTTCTGTCCAACGTCAAATACTGGCTGGAGGAATTCAGGCTGGACGGATTCCGTTTTGACGGCGTAACTTCCATGATGTACTACGATCACGGACTGGGGCGCGATTTTACGGAATATGGGCATTATTTTGACGGGAATCAGGACGAAGATGCCATTACTTACCTGGGTTTGGCCAACAAGCTTGTACACGAATTATACCCCGATGCCATTACCGTGGCGGAAGACGTAAGCGGTATGCCTACTCTGGCATATCCGCTGGAAAAGGGAGGTGTCGGGTTTGATTTCCGTATGAGCATGGGAGTGGCCGATCATTGGATTAAATGGATTAAGGAACTACGCGATGAGGACTGGCACGTAGGGGATATTTTCTTCCAGCTGACCAATAAAAGGCGGGATGAACACACGATTTCGTACGCCGAATGTCACGATCAGGCTATGGTGGGAGATAAAACCATAATATTCAGACTCATAGACAAAGAGATGTATACTTCTATGAGTAAGGATATTCCATCCCTTGTGGTTGACCGGGGCATAGCACTGCACAAGATTATACGCTTACTTTCTCTATCTACGTCGGGGGATGGTTACCTGAATTTTATGGGCAACGAATTTGGCCATCCGGAATGGATCGATTTTCCACGGGAAGGGAATGGATGGAGCTATTATTATGCACGCAGGCAATGGTCCCTGGCGGACAATGATCTGTTGCGTTACAAGGGGCTCGAACTTTTTGACAGGGATATGATTGCTATGGCCAGGGCGCAGAATATATTCAGTACGGCACCGCGTCCCATAATACAGGATATTGGATCTCAGGTACTGGCTTTTGAACGCGGCCGGTTGCTATTTGTGTTCAATCTGAGCCCGGACCGGTCTTATACCGGCTATGGGATGGAGGTCAGACCAGGTAAATACCGTTGCATTCTGGACACAGATGATCCTTTGTACGGAGGCTTTGGAAGGAACGACCTAAGCGTGGTACATTTGACTGTTACGGAGAGGGAAACAAATTTCTTGTTGTTGTATCTGCCCTCACGTACTGCGATGGTATTTATTGCAGAATAATTAGTAAATTGCATACTTATGGAATAACGAAAATACGATGGCATATTTACAGTTCAACAAACACGCACTGGGAAACCTGGAGTATTCATTGAACAGGGAAATACTTTCGACCAACAGAGCGGGTGGCTACCTGAACACTACCCTGACAGGATGTAATACCAGGAAATACCACGGTCTTCTTGTGGTTCCCGTAGATGCGCTGGGGGGAGGTAGTTATGTACTATTATCGTCGCTAGATGAAACCCTCATTCAGCACGGCCAGTCATTCAACCTGGGAATACACAGATATCCAGGTATCTATGACCCCCGCGGCCATAAATACATCATAGACTTTGAGATGGACAGGAACATTGTCCTTACCTACAGGATAGGGGGAATGATATTCCGCAAAGAGATCGTTTTCCTGCACAACCGGGAACAGCTCCTTATCCAGTACACCCTGCTGGATGCTCATTCTCCCACTTCACTCAGGCTTAAGCCTTTTCTGGCATTCCGAAACATCCACGACCTTACCTATGCCAATTTATCAGCCAACATCTTCCATTCTAAAGTGGAAAAAGGTGTGGAATATTGCCTTTACGAAGGGTTTCCCAAGCTGTATATGCAACTCAACGTGCTGAATGAATTCATTAGTAACCCTGACTGGTACAGGAACATAGAGTATCCTCAGGAAAAGATCAGGGGGTATGAACACAGGGAAGACCTTTTTGTCCCCGGGTATTTTGAATGTCCTATCCGCAAAGGACAGAGCATTGTTTTTTCAGCTTCGCTGACCCCGGCAGATCCATCCAGATTGAAGGACTTGTTCAGCAAAGAGATCTCAAAAAGACCGTCCCGGGATTCTTACCGCGAGTGCCTTAAGCTATCGGCTTCGCAGTTTCTGATCAACAGGAACGGAAAGACCTGTGTCATAGCAGGCTATCCATGGCTGGGAAGAAATCCGAGGGATACAGCCATTGCCTTGCCGGGGCTGGCTTTTTCCGGTGACAACGGGATGAAACTTTTTGCATCGGGACTTGCCACACTGGCTGAGGAAGAGGACAGGCTTTACGGATCGGCCGATGCTCCTCTTTGGTTTTTCTGGACCCTGCAGCAATACCTCGGCCAAACAGGAAACAAGGCTGACCTGTGGAATACATATGGAAAGATCATGAAATCGATCCTGTTCCATTATAAGAAGGGCACGGATATGGTAAAAATGCACCCCAACGGTCTGATATGGGCCGAAAAGGCCGGGGTGCCCGTTACGTGGATGGATTCCATGGTAGACGGGAAACCGGTGACTCCGCGCACCGGATATATCGTGGAAGTGTGTGCCCTTTGGTATAATGCCGTATGCTTTGTCCTGGAACTGGCAAAAGATCAGGGAGATACCGGATTTGTCTCTGAAATTGAAGAAATACCCGGACTGGTAAGAGAAAATTTCCTGCCAACTTTCTGGTGTGAGTCGCGTTCTCATCTGGCCGATTACATTAACCAGAATGGACAAAACATATATACAAGGCCTAATCAGATAATTGCCTGTTCGTTGCCCAACACACCCCTGCGAGACGAAACGATCAACACCATCCTGGAAACGTGTACCAGGGAGCTCCTGACGCCCCGTGGGCTAAGGACGCTTTCTCCCATGAATCCTTTGTTTGAAGGTCATTGCGAGGGAGATCCGGTAAAACGGAATACAGCTTACCATCAAGGCTCGGTATGGCCATGGCTGATGGGTCCTTATCTGGAAGCGCAGTTCCGTCTGCACGGAAAGGGATTTGCTGCCTGTGCCGCAGATATTTTAGGGGTGTTTGAAGAAGATATGACCGAACACGGCATAGGGTCCGTTGCCGAACTCTACGATGGGAACCCCCCGCACCGACCGCACGGCTGTATTTCCAGCGCCCGTAGTGTTGCCGAGATCCTGCGTATGATGAACCTCATAGAAAAATACAATAAGCTATGAAAGTCCTGATGTTTGGATGGGAATTTCCTCCCCATATAGCCGGCGGATTGGGGACGGCCTGTGACGGGTTGACCAGGGGTCTGGCAAAGCATCGGGTGGAAGTCCTCTTTGTGATGCCTTCGGCTTCGGGAGATGAAGACCAGCGTGCGGTCCGCATAATCAATGCAAGCGAAGTGGCTGCATTTGAGACAAAGGAAGAAGCCCGCCAGATTTTTGATAAGGTGCAATTTATTAAAGTCACATCTAACCTGATCCCATACCTAGGCCCCGATGAATTCGAAGAACAGGTGGACTTGGAAAGGGAAAAGGAATGGAACGAATTCAGGATCTCGTTCGGGCAAAAATTCAAATTCTCGGGTAAATACGGAAAGAACCTTATGGAAGAGGTTATGCGCTACTCGCTGGTGGCTGCCTCCATTGCCAGGCAAAACCAGTTTGACGTGATCCATGCCCACGACTGGCTGACCTACATGGCCGGGATCGCTGCAAAGCGTGTATCGGGGAAGCCCCTGGTCATACACGTGCATGCCACGGAATTTGACCGTTCGGGAGAAGACATCAATACGCAGGTTTACGATCTGGAAAAACGCGGCATGGAAGCCGCAGACAGGGTCATTGCAGTGAGCAACCTGACACGCAATATCATCATTAACCGGTACCACATAGATCCCGTAAAAGTTTTCGCTGTGCACAATGCGGTGGATTTCAGTTCTGCAGAGAGCCGCAAGATCACGAGGGGTGTCCCGGAAAAAATCGTTACATTTCTGGGCCGCATCACTTTCCAAAAGGGACCGGAGTATTTCATTGAAGCCGCTTATAAAGTATTGCAAAAAACGCAGAACGTACGTTTTGTGATGGCCGGGAGCGGGGATATGTTCAACCGGGCCGTACGCCGGGTAGCCAAACTGGGCATTTCCTCCCATTTCCATTTTACCGGCTTTCTGCGTGGGGAAGATGTCAGGAACATGTTCGCGTATTCCGATGTATATGTCATGCCCTCAGTCTCGGAACCGTTCGGGATATCTCCTCTGGAAGCCATGCGTGCCAATGTGCCTGCCATCATATCCAAGCAGTCTGGAGTGGCTGAAGTATTGCACCATGCCATCAAGGTAGATTTCTGGGATGTCAATGCTCTGGCCGATGCCATTTACGGATTGCTGACCTATCCGGCATTGTCTGCCATGACTGTCAGGTGCGGACTGAAAGAAATCAATTCCCTCAAATGGGATAACGCTGCACTCAAGGTCAAAGAAATCTATGAATCGGTTATGGAAAAAAATCAAAAAAAACCATAATATGAAAAAGACACTCTGTTTGTACTTTCAGGTGCATCAGCCTTACAGGTTACGTCAATATCGTTTTTTTGACATAGGCAAAAACCATGATTATTTTGATGATTTTGCCAACAAGACCATCATGGCCCGGGTTGCCACACGCTGTTACATACCAGCTAACCGTCTGATGCTTGAACTGATAAATAAATACGACGGGGCATTTAAAATAACTTATTCCATCAGCGGCATAGCCCTGGAACAAATGGAACAATTCGCTCCCCAGGCGCTGGAATCCTTCCAGGAACTTGCCAAAACGGGACACGTGGAATTCCTGTCCGAGACATATTCGCATTCCCTGTCTTCGCTGATTTCACCCAGAAAGTTCAGAGACCAGATTAAAGTACATGTCAATGCTGTGGAAAAACATTTTGGTCAAAAACCCAAGGCTTTCCGGAATACCGAGCTGATTTACTCGGACACCATAGGGGAAATGGTCGCCGGGATGGGTTTTGCTACCATGCTGACAGAGGGGGCACGGCACATCCTGGGATGGAAAAGTCCCAATTACATTTATGTGAATGCACTGAATCCCAAATTGAAACTGCTGCTCAGAAATTTCAGGTTGAGTGACGATATTGCATTCCGCTTCTCCAACAAGAGCTGGGGGGACTGGCCCCTGACGGCAGAAAAATATGCGGGATGGATCGCGGGAGCCCTCGAAAAGGACGATATCGTGAATATCTTCATGGATTATGAAAGCTTTGGAGAACACCAGCCTGCCTCATCGGGTATCTTCGATTTTCTGAAAGCCATGCCAGGAATGATACTTAATCATACAAACCTGGAGATTATGACACCTTCCCAGGC
This sequence comes from Bacteroidales bacterium Bact_09, assembly GCA_001603455.1. Taxonomy (GTDB): domain Bacteria; phylum Bacteroidota; class Bacteroidia; order Bacteroidales; family UBA932; genus DMER64. The sequence continues at coordinate 14,208 of LUZA01000016.1, forward strand.
CGCAGCCAAGCATCAGCCCATCGCGCCCCTAAATGTTCCATATGCCATATCCTGGGCAGATGAAGAAAGGGACATCAGCGCCTGGCTGGGCAATGAGCTGCAACAGGAAGCCTTTAACAACCTGTACAAGATAGAAGATCTGGTAAGGGACAGTAACGATCCCGATCTGCAGAGGGATTTCCGGAGGTTGCAGGCCAGTGACCATTTTTACTATATGTGTACCAAATTCTTTTCGGACGGGGACGTACATAAATATTTCAATCCCTACGACACCCCGTACGAAGCATTTATCAATTATATGAACGTGTTGAGCGACATTACGCTCCGCGCATCTAAAAAATAAATATGAAGAGTGAACTGAATCATAGTCCCGATTATTTGTTTGAAGTGAGCTGGGAAGTCTGCAACAAGGTAGGAGGGATCCATACCGTAATTGCTACAAAAGCGTTGCATATGTCCAGGGATATGGAGAACAGGCATATCCTCATCGGACCGGACGTTTGGAGAGAAACAAAGCAAAATCCCGAATTTCTGGAAGATCCGCGGTTGCTGCGTTCCTGGAGGGACCGTGCTGTACAGGAAGGATTGAGGATAAGGGTGGGACGCTGGAACGTTCCGGGTAATCCTATTGCCGTACTGGTTGACTTCTCGTCCTATATATCGCGGAAAGACGAGATATTTACCGATCTGTGGAAAAAATTCATGCTGGATTCCATCAGCGGGCAGTGGGATTATATAGAACCGGCACTTTTCGGATATGCAACCGGGATCGTTATTGAAAGTTTTGTGCGCCATAACCTGGCGCCTCATCATAAAAGTGTGGCTCAATTCCATGAATGGATGACAGGGACCGGACTCCTTTATTTAAAATCGCTCAGGATACCGGTTGCCACCACATTTACCACCCATGCCACAGTCCTGGGGCGTTCCATAGCAGGGAATATGCTGCCCCTGTATGATAACCTGGAACTTTACAATCCGGCAGAAAAAGCCAGGGATTTCAATGTCATAGCCAAACACTCTCTGGAGAAAACGGCTGCTTATTATGCAGATGCCTTCACAACAGTGAGCGACATAACAGCCAGGGAATGTGCGCACTTTTTGGAAAAAAAAGTTGATATTGTTACGCCTAACGGGTTCGAAAACAGCATTACTCCCCCGGATGAAGAATTTGATAAAAAAAGATGGGAGGGAAGGAGTGCATTGCTTCTGACCGCATCCCGTATGTTACACAGGGAAGTCAATAAAAATGCTTTCCTTGTGGGGATAAGCGGTCGTTATGAGTTCAAGAACAAAGGAATTGATGTGTTCCTGGAATCAATGGCCATACTTAATAGAGAGCGCGGTCAGGCAGACCGGCAGATACTTGCTTTTCTGATGGTACCTGCCAATCACAAAGGACCCAGGAATGATTATGACGATCCCCTGACCACCCATTACCTGCACGACCCGGAATATGACCCGGTGCTCAACGTGATGCGCGAACAGGGCTTGTCCAATGCGGAAAAGAACAACGTGAACGTTTTTTTCATTCCCTGCTATTTAAACGGAGATGACGGACTGATAAATAAAACATATTACGAACTGCTTATAGGACTGGACCTGTCTGTGTTTCCTTCCTATTATGAACCATGGGGATACACACCGTTGGAAAGCCTGGCATTCCGGGTACCAACCATAACCACATCGTTGGCTGGTTTTGGCGCGTGGGTGGAGAAAACCTACAAATCACCCCATCCGGGCATTGAGATCGTCGTGCGTGGCGACAACAACCACACCGCAGTGGTGAACGATGTGACATCGGTCATTCGCCGCATGAGTGCCTTATCTCCAGATGAAGCCGCAATGGTCAGGGACAATGCCCGTGATGTGTCTGCTATTGCCCTGTGGGATAATCAGCTGAAATATTATAAAAAAGCTTATTCCGTAGCACTGGACAAGATTGTCGAGAATCTGGGCCGTTTTCCTCTCAGGAGGGAAGAATGCAGTACCGTTCACCGTGAATTGTTGCTATCTGCTCCTACCTGGTCACCTGTAACCATCCAGAAACAATTGCCACAGCGTCTTAATTTTTTGGAGGTATTGTCCAGAAATCTCTGGTGGTCATGGAACCAGGATGCCAGAAGGCTTTTTTCAGGGATCGATCCCGATATGTGGAAACAGGTGGAAAAAAATCCCATATTATTGCTGGACAAAATTCCGTACAAGAAATATAAAGCCCTGGAAAAGAACAAAGCGTTCCTGGAACAACTGGACAAGGTGGAAGCCCGTTTCAACGCTTACATGAAGGCAAGGGAAACATTAAACGGTCCGGCAATAGCCTATTTCAGCATGGAATACGGCCTGGACTGGACGCTGAAGATCTATTCCGGAGGTTTGGGCATACTAGCCGGAGATTATTTGAAAGAATCCTCCGATAAGGGCGTTCCCATAACCGGTATAGGATTGTTGTACCGTTACGGTTATTTTCGCCAGTTTCTCTCTGCCCAGGGAGATCAGGTAAGTGACCGCGAAGCAGTGGATTTTCAGAAGATCCCTGTGATTCCGGTACGTGACGGGAACGATAATTGGACAACCATCAGCATAGCGTTTCCGGGACGTAATGTTTATGCCCGTATCTGGAGGGTGGATGTGGGTCGGACTCCCCTTTACCTGCTGGACACCGATTTTGAAGATAACCTGCTCGAAGACCGCAGCATAACACACCAGTTATACGGCGGTGATTGGGAAAACAGACTTAAGCAGGAATTACTGCTGGGCGTGGGGGGGATCCGGGCGCTTCGTGCTTTGGGCATCAATACCGATGTTTTCCACTGCAACGAAGGCCATGCGGCTTTCACGGGACTGGAAAGGATCAGGGAATATGTGTTCAATGATAACCTGTCTTTCGAAGAAGCCAGGGAAGTAGTGCGTGCCTCGTCGCTGTTCACCACCCACACTCCGGTACCTGCCGGTCACGATGCCTTTACCGAAGACATGCTTCGTCCCTATTTTTCGCATTATCCAGATAGGCTTAAAACGTCGTGGGATACCCTTATGGCGCTGGGAAAAACCGATGTATGCGATGTCCACGAGAAATTTTCGATGAGTTTTCTGGCTTCAAACCTGTCCCAGGAGATCAACGGTGTGAGCAAGCTGCACGGACAGGTGAGCCGCAAGATCCTCAATCCGCTGTGGCCCGGTTACCTGCCTCAGGAATCGCATGTGGATTACGTAACAAACGGGGTCCATTATCCCACATGGACTGCCACTGAATGGAAAGAGGTTCATTCCCGCATTTTTGGGGAAGATTTTAGCACCCATCATTACAACAAAGACTGTTTCATGGAGTTCCTCAAGGTTAGCGACAAGGAAGTGTGGCATATCCGCAACAGATTGCGCGGTAAGCTTATGGACAGAATCGTGACAGCCTTGTCCAGTACAGAGAATGCTCCTGAATTTTATTCTCCCCGGGATGTTGTCGCCATCCGGGGTGCTCTGAACAAGGATATACTGACTATAGGTTTTGCCAGGCGCTTTGCCACCTATAAAAGGGCACACCTGCTTTTTGCCAGCCTGGACCGTCTGGATGCCCTGATTAATAATCCCGGACATCCCGTTCAGTTCCTATTTGCAGGAAAGGCACATCCTCACGATAAAGCCGGTCAGGATTTGATCAGGCGGATAGTGGAAGTGTCGCGCATGCCGCGTTTCGTAGGCAAAATCCTCTTCCTGCCAAACTATAATATGGAAATGGCCAAACGTCTTGTTCAAGGTGTGGATGTGTGGATGAATACGCCTACCAGACCATTGGAAGCTTCCGGAACGAGCGGGGAAAAAGCGGCCATGAACGGAGTAATGCATTTTAGTGTGCTGGATGGCTGGTGGGTAGAAGGATATCGCAAGGGTGCCGGATGGGCACTGCCTGAGAAACGGACTTATGAAAACCAGGATTATCAGAATGAACTCGATGCCGCCACCATATATAATATGCTGGAACATGAGATCGTACCGCTGTTCTACAAGAGGAACCACGAAGGGATCCCTGTGGAATGGGTGCAGCACATCAAGAATACAGTGGCATACGTGGCAGGCAATTTTACGACCAACCGCATGATGGAGGATTACCAGCAGAAGTTTTACCAGCCATTGCAGGAGAGACATGCTAAAATGATTGAAAATAATTATGCATTGGCCAAGGAAATGGCATTCTGGAAAAAAAGAATGGAAAGGGAATGGAGCTCCCTGGAAGTATTATCCTATACGCATCCCAATGATAGCAAGGACATACTTACCTTGGGCAGTGAAAGTGAATCTAGGGTCAGATTGTACCTGGGAGCCCTTTCTGCCAAAGATATTGGGGTAGAGATGGTCATCACCAGGCGTAGCAAGGACGGCGAGATCATCATAGACGAGATTGTACCCTTTACCCTGGAACATGTTTCCAACGGAGAAGCCACCTATGTTTGCAAATTGGTACCACAGACGGCAGGTTCGTATTACATTGCATCCAGGATATATGCGAATAATCTAAAAATGTTCCACAGACAGGATTTTGCTTTAGTAAAATGGTTATAGCAGCTACAGGTTTTTTTGATGGTGTACATCTGGGGCACCGTGCCGTGCTCAATTCATTGGTAGAAACAGCACGAAAAATGGGTGGACGCAGTTTGGTGCTGAGCTTTTGGCCGCACCCAAGAGCTGTTTTGCAAAAAGACGCCCAACGGTTCCGGTTGCTGACATCACTTGACGAGAAAAGGGAGATGATCCGGGCCCTGGGCGTGGATGATTTTCAGATCATTCCTTTCACACGTGACTTTTCGACCATCACATCGGGTGTGTTTTTCAGGGAATATCTGCGTACCCGCTTTGGAGTGAAAGTCCTTATCGCAGGATACAACCACAGGCTGGGATGTGACGGGGTTCATGATCCGGAAAGAATGGACCAGGAAGCCAGAATGACCGGCCTGGAGATCATCCGTGTTCCGGAATTTGTATCTGGGCAAGGGGAGCATATCAGTTCCACAAAGATCCGGGGAGCATTATCTTCCGGATTTGTGGAAACGGCAAACCGCTGGCTGGGTTATCCCTACTGCCTGCACGGAGTAGTGGTTGAAGGAAACCGGATAGGAAGGACACTTGGCTTTCCTACAGCCAACATGCAGCTTTATGAACCCATAAAACAACTCCCCGCCAACGGGGTATACAAAGTCGAGGCAAAAGTCAACGGAACGTGGCGAAAAGGAATGATGAACATAGGTTTTCGTCCCACAGTAGCCCATAATTTGGAACATACTATAGAAACGCATATCTTTGATTTTGATGACAATATTTATGGGCTAGACATCAAGGTCCGGATATTGAAACACCACAGGCAGGAAATAGCTTTTCCTTCTCTGGATGCGTTGAAGGAACAGTTAAAAAAGGATAAAAAAGAATTGTTATGAATTCAGATACCCTGGTAACCATTTTACTAAGCGTGCTGGCTATTGTCTTTGGTATTATAAACGCCCGCAGCAAAAAGAAAAAGGCTGTTACACGGTTCCCCCGGCCCCCCGGAGGACAACACGGTCCTGTCCCCGCTCCACGGCCTCATAACCCGTATCCTGCTCCCGTTATCCTGCACGAAGAGATCCCTGAAGAAGAGATCCCTGAAGAAGCCCCTCCCGCAACCATCCGGCAAGTTAAACCATCGGAGGGGAAGAAAGCAGAGAAAAAAATCGCTGTAACCCAATCAGGGCAAAAATATGGATTCAACGCAAAGCAGGCCGTTTTGTTTTCAGAGATCCTGAAACCAAAATTTGACGAATTTGGTTGATTCATAAAGAAGTATTATATTTGTAATAAGAAGAGTCCTGCAGTTGCAGGGTTCTTCTTCTGCTTTATTTATTGTTTAAGACTTAATTATGACCAAGACTCATTATGTAACAGCCGAAGGTCTGGAGAAACTAAAGGAAGAATTAAACCGTCTGACCTCTGTCGAACGTGAAGCTGCGGCCCGTGCCATAGCAGAAGCCCGGGATAAGGGAGATCTTTCTGAAAATGCTGAATACGAGGCAGCAAAAGATGCACAGGGTTTGCTGGAACTGAAAATCGCTAAATTGCAAAACGTAATTGCCAATGCAAGGGTGATAGATGAGTCTAAGCTGAATACAGATGTGATCCAGGTCATGAACAAGGTAAAAATCCGGAACATGAAAGATAAGTCTGTAATGGAAGTAACCCTTGTCGGCGAGAGCGAGGCCAACCTGGAGCAAAAGAAATTAGCTGTTTCCTCACCTATAGGTAGGGGACTGCTTGGTAAAAAGAAAGGAGAGATAGCTCAGGTCAGAACGCCTTCAGGGATTATAGAATTTGAAATTCTGGAAATATCACTTTGATATGGCAACAATATTCTCACGGATCGTTACGGGCGAGATTCCTTCCTACAAGGTAGCGGAGGATGATCGTTTTTATGCCTTTTTGGATATCAATCCCCGTAAGCCGGGGCACACCCTGGTGATCCCCAAACAGGAAGTGGATTATATTTTCGATCTTGATCCTGTGCAGCTGGGAGACCTTTTCCGCTTTGCCCAGCGTGTGGCTCGTGCTGTCAGGGAGGCCGTCCCCTGCCAAAGAGTAGGAGTGGGGGTCCTGGGAATGGAAGTGCCCCATGCCCATGTACATCTGATCCCTATGGATACGGAAGGGGACATGAACCTGAGCCGGCCGGTATGCAGGATCCCGGCAGAAGAAATGCAGCGTATTTGCCGTTCGATTGCACAAAAATTCGAATAATACCTATGAAATACTACAAACCTTTAATTGTGGCTGCCTTTCTGTGCGTCACATTGTTTTGTTCATGCAAAAAAAATAAAATTGTTAGAATAACAGGTCATGTCAGCGATTTGACCGAAAATAATTTTCTTGTGTTCAAGCGTCTTGATTTTACAGCAGAAACGCTCTTGGACACACTGCATACCGATGAGAACGGCAATTTCCGGTACAGTCTGGAAAAAGGAACAGAACAACCCGGTTACTATTATTTATATGCAGGTGAAAAAAAGATTGCTTCGCTCATTCTCAAAAAAGGCGACAGGGTGAAAATACACGCCACGGCAGACGGAAAAATGCTGAAAGTGGAAGGCTCGGACGATTCTGAACTCTTACGGCAGGTCAACGACAGATTGCATCAGACAGTCAGAAAGTTTGATTCGCTCTATGTTTTATATGAAAAGGCCACAGGCAGGGAGCAGAAGGCGCTCAGCCTTGAACTGGGGTCCCTATTTATTAAGTACAAACAGGAAGCTATCCGTTTCCTTTATGCGCATCCCCGCTCGTTTGTCAATACTTCTGTGGTGTTTCATGCATTCCCGGGACAATTTTATGTATTTTCCGATTCCAAGGATGCCCCTTTGTTACACCGCGTATACGATTCGCTTTATGTGAATTACCCGCTTTCCCCGTATGTGATGGCCATCAGGAACCGATACGAAAGTATGGAAAAAACCCTGCAGATGGAGCAGTTGTTATCTCAGGCCGATGTCTCTGATTTTCCGGACATATGTCTACCCGGACTGGATGGACAGACTACCTGCCTGTCATCATTGAAAGGTAAGGTTGTAATACTGTCTTACTGGCATTCGGCCAATGTAGAGATGAGATTGGACAACCGTGAATTGGCCGGAATTTACGATACATATGCCCCGCGCGGTCTGGAGATCTTTCAGGTAGCACTTGATATAGACAAAACGGCTTGGGCAAAGGCTGTCAGGGATCAGTCACTGCCCTGGATCAGTGTATGCGATGGTCTTGGTATAGGCTCACCATCGGTTGTGTCATACAACGTAGAAACGATCCCTGTTTTTTTCATCATCACCAGACAAGGGGATATCGTTGTCCGGTCAGGCGATGTGAATGAAGTGATCCGGCAGGTCAAAACTCTTTTTTAGGACAGATAGCTACAAATTCCTTCAGGTAAAAGGGTATATAATAGGCAACGTCCTCAAATTTTTTTTCTGTATATGCCTTCATAGCTGCCTGTGCCATGCCGTCGGCATGTGATAAGACCTCTGCAAACAGGGCATTGGGATGCACTATCGTATTCCGGCACTTGGGAGCTCCGTTCCCGGTAAAGATCACCTTACCCATGACCAATTCTTCCATAAAGCTTTCACCGGTGATATTCATTGCCTGAACAGATCCTTCCAGGAAAGCCATCCTTCCCAGAGATCCTTCTTCCCTGACAGAATACGGGGCGGTATAAACTTCCATTCTCCGGGCGTCGATCATGGGATAAATACGCAGGGGATCTGCCGTAGTGTTACTATTGAGGTATAATTGTGCGATCACCTCCAGTGAACTGACATGTATAAGTGGTATGGAAGCCCCAAAACAAAGACCTTTGGCAGTGGATACACCTACGCGAAGTCCGGTATAGGATCCCGGGCCTCCACTTACGGCAATGGCCGCTAAATCTTTTACCTTCATACCGCATTCCCGGAGAATCTGGTCAATGAAAACAGCCAGCAACGATGCATGCGCTTTTGCCTCTGATGTCTGACGACGGGCTATGATGTGCATTCCCTCTGCCAGCGATACGGAGCAAACCGTCGTGCTAGTTTCAATCAACAGAAATCGTGGCACGGACTTGATTTTCTTTTGTTTCCTTATTTATTTCCTGTTCTGTCTTTGGCTCCACTTTAGTGCTGTTGAGCAATGTGCGTGAAATGGCCGAGTAAGGACCTGTCACCACTTTGTCTTCCTGTGTGAGTCCTTCACTGATCTCTATATGGATATGGTCCTGCAGGCCAGATCTTACCCTTACGGCTTCTACCGTGTTGTCCGGACGCACCACAAAGACCTGTTCCACCAGTTCGTTGGGTCCCAGCTGTTGTCTAAGGCTGTCTGACAAGAGTTCGGTTCGTGTGGTGATGCATTGGATGGGAATAGCAATGACGTTGTGTCTGGTTTCTGTCTGGATAGATACCGAAGCCGACATGCCGGGCCTGAAGGGGGTGGCATAACCCACGGTCACCAGATCGCTGTAAGACTGGGGTAGGATAAATACCCTCACTTCAAAATTAGTGACCTGCTCGAGCGAGGAACCAATATTCTTGGCCGAATTGGCTATTTGTGTCACTATACCTGTAAACTTGCGTCCGGGATAGGCGTCCACCTCGACCATGGCCGTATCGAGTTGTTTGATGCGGACAATATCGTTCTCGTTCACATCAACCAGCACTTCCATTTCCTCAAAGTTGGCAATGCGTAGCATTTCGGTTCCGGCCATTTGGCTGGTTCCCACCACGCGTTCCCCACGTTCCACGGCGAGTTTGGATACGATACCGTTCATGGGCGAGAAGATGGTGGTCTTGGCAAGACTTTCTTCTGCCTCGGCAAGCGCCGCTTCTGAGCTCTGGACATGGAATTTGGCGGCATTCAGCTGTTCCCTGGCAATGGCGTATTCAGAGGATGAGGCCTCGAACTCGGCCTGGGAGATAGCTCCCTGCTGGTGAAGAGATACGTTCCTGTTGTAGGAAAGTTCCACCTGCGTGAATTGGGCTTCCTGCTGCGCCAGTTGTGCCCTAGCCTGGTTAAGGGCGGCTTTCATCCTGTCCCGGGCCGATATGTACTGATCCTGCTTGATTTGCAGCAATACCTGCCCCGCTTTCACATGGTCGCCTTCGGCCACGTTCAGCACCACGATCTCGCCCGAAACATCGGGACTTATCTTGACTTCGGTTACGGGCTGTATCTTTCCGTTGGCAGGAATGATCTCGGTAATGTTCTTCACAACCGGGTTTGCCACGGTAACTGGTGTACCCTTGCGCGAACGGCTTCTTCCGGCGATGATCAGAATGACAATAAGTACTACTGCACTTATAATGATCCACAATATAGATTTCTTCATAGGGAGTGATAATTATTATAACGTAATGGGAATGCCTTTATAGAAATCCAGGATCTTGAGCTTGAATACGTGTTCATATTTTGCCTGGATGTAATTGCTCTGTGCTTTGAATAAATTTGTTTTAGATACAATGTAGTCGGTCCCGTTAAGCATCCCTATGTCGAATTTTTGCTGTACATAACGGAATGACTCCTCCATAGCCGTTACGCTCCTTTCAGTAGCCTGGATACGGAGCCAGGTTGAGGTAGCGTCGTTGGCAGCCTGTTGTACTTCCTTCATGAGCATATGCTGTGCATTCTTCATTTCGAGTTCTGCCATCTCGAGGCCAAGCCTGGCGTTTTTCACATTGGTGTTGACCTGCCACCGGCTGAATAGGGGAATGGTCATGGACAATCCTATGGACGGATTGTTGTTCTTCTTCATTTGATCCCAGAATCCTGCAGAAGAATTACCGAAAAGATCATCTATGGAACCGGTGCCGTTTTCTTCGGGATCGGGATCTTTGTCTTTTTTCTTGTTGGCATCTGAAAAAAAGGATGAATAGCCAAAAGAAAGGGAAAGCCTGGGGTAGCGACCGCCTTGGGCAATGGCCAGTTCGTGTCTGCGTTGTTCCAGATTATATTCGGTCTTTTTAATCTGAGGAAGGCCCAGCGAAGTGTAATAGAGATCCTCTACAGAAATGGGCTCCATCTCCTGAAGGTCCCCGAGCCCTGGCTCTATGATTTCAAAATCCTCTTCTACGGGAAGGTCCAGCAATTGTTTCAGGTTCAGGTAGAATGTCCGCTGGTTGTTCTGCGCTTCGACCACCTGCAGCTCTTCTGTTGCCAGTTGGGATTCAATCTCTAACAGAGCACTCAGGGGCTGGCTGCCTGCCTCAACCAGTTTTCGTGTACGGGAACATTGTTCAGTCACGCTTTCGCGGCTTTGCCGGGTAGCTTCCAGTATCTCTCCGGCCAGCAGAACGTTCAGATAGCTGCGCGTGATCTCTATAGAAATCTCGTTACGTAATTTTTGTACTTCTTCGATGGCAATTTTCAATCTGGATTGCTCCTGCTTTACCGTATTGAGTTTCTGAAAACCCGTGAACAGGTCCATGTCGGCATAGATTCCCACGCCAGTATTGGTGCTTCTTACATGGTTGAGGATCGTAAGGGTTGACAGGTCAACGGACTGTCCCCAGTTTACATTCTCGCTTACCCGTGCACTGACCGAAGGGGCAAAAGCCATTTTTGACTGAAAATGGGTGTTCTCCGACTGGGCCACTCCCAGTTCCTGTTGTTTGATCGTAAGGTTGTTTTCCCAGGCATACCGGATGCATTCTTCCAGGGACCATTTTTTTTGCGCCTGAAGTGACAGGGGCAGAATCAGAACAAGGAACCACAATAGACAGGAACGTTTTTTCATATTCTTTAAGTATATCTTGCAAATTTACTTTTATTTATAGAATATGCAACAACGATGCCTAAAAGCGAAAGCAGGCAGAGCAAAACGTTAAGTCCGGCACGCGGAGCGGAGTACAAAGCAGTAACTTCCTGCAAAGTAAACTGAAAAGTGTAGATCACAATATTGAAAACCCAGTGAACGGCCACGTTCAGGGAAATATCCCCTCTTTTCAGAAAGAGATATCCCAGAAGTGCTCCAAGAAAAAACCGTTGCACCAATAGCGATACCGATTCCGGCCTGTGACAAAGAGAGAACAACAGAGCCGGCAGTAGGACCGTGAGCCAGCCAGGAATATTGACCTTACGCATCCTGAAAATGAGAAATTCTCTGAAAAGCAATTCCTCGCAGCATGAAATCCAGAAAAAAGACCAGAAACAGTTGATCAGATACGTTACCAGGTCAGCATTAAGAAAAGCCTTTCCCGTAAGGCTTGCTGTCAGCGCTGCCACAGGGACGAGCATGATCCCTGTTGTCAGAAAAACACGTTTCCAGGGCATGGCAGGCAATTGTGTCATTTTTTTACGTTTTCCGCACAGATGGATAAGAACCATTGCCAAGGCCCCGGCGGAATTAATTATCAGCAGATCTGAGAACTTTGAGTAAAAAAGGGCAGATACCAATAAAGTGGGTACGCTAAAAATGACATACAGCCATACGGGATAGGCTATAAACAGGTACTTACGCATTAGCCGGAATCGGCTTTTTGATCAGTTTACCGATCAGGTTGTAACCCAGATCGTATAATGCACGGAAAGCCTGTCCCAGGATCTCTCCGAATTTATATGCCAATTCGGCATCAAACTTAGACATGCCGCCCGTTATGGCACAGCAGGCAGTGTCGCCCAGCAACACAAAGCCAGTCATAGAATCATTGCAGTTCAATCGTCTCATTTGTTCCATCCCGCTTTAAATCCATCAATAAAACTGTCAACGTTTTTGGCTAGCATGGCAACCAGGATTCCTGCCTTACCCATTTTTGACGCCAGTCCGCTCAGGAGATCCTGAATTATTTCACCCAGGACGCCATACTCGGAATCTCCTCCGGTAATAGCACACTGGAGTGATACATCCAGGGTGACGAACCCAAAATTCCGCATCACATAATCACTCATAATCTTTAGGTTTTATTTAATATTTCTCACAGATCAGGCGCGTGAGATTCCGCCGGCAAGCGCGCGTTTGCTTTATAATCCCTGCTGCCTGCACCAGGCAGCGTATTGTTTGTTCTTTCGTACGAGTTCCCCGTGTGGCCCTTTACCTTTTATCTTACCGTTTTCTAGCACCAGTATGGTTTCTGCAATGGAGAGGGTAGACATCCTATGACCTATAACAATGATCCCGGTACCCAGTCGGCTCCAGCTTTGTAAAGCATTGAGCACATATGTTTCCGAGGTGCTGTCCAGCGACGAGGTAGCCTCGTCCAAAATGATCCATGAAGGATTCCGGTAAGCTGTTCGGGCCAGGGCAATGCGTTGGCGCTGTCCGCCTGACAGCTGGACGCCCTGTTCTCCTATAGGTGTAAGGATCCCTCTGGGCAGAGACGCCAGGAACTGGTCAAGTCCCAGTTCCTGGCACAACGATGCCACACGATCCATATCGGGCGAAGGATCTCCCAGGGCAATATTCTCTAGGATGTTTCCCTCAAACAGGCCTGCTTTCTGCGGAACGATTCCTATATACCTGCGCCAGGCCTTCAGGGGGATGTCGCCGGCTGCTATTCCGCCCAGGCGAACGACTCCTTTATCCGGTTCGTACATACGCATGATCAGGGATCCGAGGGTACTTTTACCCGAGCCGCTTTCCCCTGCCAGGCCCGTAATAGTCCCTGCCGGAAAGATGCAGCTGAAATCCTCAAACAGTGGCATTCTCCCCGGATAGTGGAATGATAATCTTTCCAGGGCAATGTCTCCGTATTGAACGCTGTCTGTATTCGTTCCCTGGTCATCACCGCCGGGATCCTCTTCTGTTTCCAGCTCCATGATCTCGAAAAGCCTTTCCGTGGCGATGCGCGCATCGCGGTATTTCTGGCTGAAGGAGATGATCTCTGCCACCGGAACTGAGAAATAGGCAGTGAGGGCATAAAAAGTAAATAATTCTCCCAGACTCAACATATTACGCGTAACAAATGTGGCCCCCAACCACAGGATTGCCAGGCCCATTCCCCGGGTAATAGCGTCTCCCCAGGTAGTTGCCCGCAATTGGTTCATACCGCCCTTCCAGGCATGACTTACATACGTATCGAATTGTTCCCGGACCTTTTCTATCATTTGTTCCTGGGCTGTACAATATTTAATCTGGGCAACGTCCCGCAGGGAGTCCACCAAGTGTGTTTCCAGTCCGGCCTGTGCAATCGTGATCTGGCGCTGCGTATCCTTGTTGCGCCTGTCAAACAGGTAATAGACCATGGTATACAGCGGCAGCGAGGCTATACAGATCCAGCTCAGTACCCTATTAAAAAGAAACATGACCACGAACGAGAAAAGCAGGGTGAAAACGCTCAGCGCGATATTCAGCAGTCCGTTACCCAGGAAAGCACTGACCTTGAAAGCATCGTTGATTCGTGCCACCAATTCACCCGACTGTCTCTGGTCAAAGAACCGTTGCGGCAGGTACATAATATGCCTGTAAAAGCCCCCGGCCAGCCTCATGGCTGTTCTGAGACCGGTGCGCAACAGGAACCGGATTCTGAAAATATTGAGTGCCATGGCACATAGTGCAATGTAAACCATCGCAAATCCCAGTGTACGCAGTACATCTCCGGCCCCATGGGGAATGACCCTGTCTGCGATTTGTTGTAAAAACAGGGCCGAGGCGATCCCGGTCAGGGTATAAAGGAACGAGGCGCCCAGAGCGGCTAGGAACTGTCGCTTTTGCCCTTGCATCAGGACCCGGGTCCTGTAAAGAAATCCGGGAATGTATTTTCCTTTTTTAAATCCTTCCCCCGGGCTCAGGGTCACCACTACTCCGGTCCATTCCTTCATAATGTCAGCCACCTGCCTGCGGTGCATCCTGCCGTCCTCCGGATCCATGATGCGGCATTTCGCTGTTCTTCGGAACCGCGGCGAAGTCATTCCGTAAAAGACCACAAAATGGGTGTATCCGTTCTGTTTGAGCATATGAAAAACGGCAGGGTATGGGAGGCCCGGGAACAGATTCTGCTCTGTGACCCTTGCATCGGGACTGCGACGGTAAGCCCTGGCTTCCAGATGCAGGGCACGGGCCCCTTCCCGGATCCCCTGTACGGAAATGCCGTGCGTCTGCGTACCGCTCCATTGCCGGATCTGCTCCAGAGGAAAGCGCAATCCGAACCAGGCGGCGGCAGACGCCAGGCATGCCGCTCCGCAATCACTAACGTGGTGTTGTCTGATGCGTATTTTTTTCATTGTAATATCCGTAAAAAAACGGAGCTGTCTTTCTTTTCTCCTCCTTTCTGTTTTCCGAAAACAGAGCCCGCACATCCCCGGTGGAAACGGTATGCAGATCTTTCTCCCCGGACAGCTCCGCGGAAATAAATAACAAGAAGACGACCATTCCTCCCAGGGTAGCCAGTACGATCATTATAAAAAGAATGACAAACCCCCTATTCACAAACCTTTTATTCCTTCGTCCGGGAAGGGCATCATCACCGGCCGAAGCACGTATCAGAGCTGGGTAGGAAGGTTTACATATGGTCTTCATGTTGCAAACATAAAGCACGAAAAAGAAAATTTTCGGACAAAAGAAAAAAAAGATAGAACAGGATAAAAAGATCCGGGATCAATCCAGAAAAGGCAGGTAGGGCAGCAGAATGGAGGAAAAAGTCTCGATCACCCTGTATAGGCGTGATCCGGCAAAAGTTTCTTTGGGTAAAAACCGGACGTAGGCATCTATCAAGTTTAACACGTACATGATGATGACTACAAGAATATTCCACTTGATCCATCCGAAAATGGCACCCGTCAGCCGGTTTAGCCATCCGAGCAGGACAATTTTCATCAGTTTATCCAAAAGATGTCCCAGGATCAGGACAATGATCAGCACAACAATGAAAGTCAACACAAAAGCCACAACACGCAGACCTTCACCGTTCCAGCCGAACCACTCAACAATGCGGTCTGCAGCAAAACTGGTGAAATGATAAGAACAATAACAGGCAAGAATCAGGGCCAGGATGCCGAAAACCTGCTTGATGAATCCTTTGGTCAACCCCTCGATTATGGCCACGATCCATATAATCAGGAGAATAATATCTACGTAGTTGAGAGAAAGTTTTGCCAACATGTTTCCAAAGATAGGTAAGATTCGTATCTTTGCAAACTATTTTTAGCCCTGTTTATTATGAAGTTCCCTGAATATAAGACCTTTGACCTGCCTGCCATACAGGAGAAAATCATAGAGAAGTGGAACCGTGAGAAAACATTCCTCTGCAGTATTGAAGACCGTCCCCAGGCTCCTTCGTTTATTTTTTTTGAAGGACCTCCGTCGGCCAATGGTATTCCGGGCATTCATCACGTTATTTCACGTTCCATCAAGGATGCCGTTTGCCGCTACAAAACGCAACGCGGTTACAGGGTAGAACGCAGGGCCGGTTGGGATACCCATGGACTTCCCGTAGAACTAAGTGTGGAAAAACAGTTGGGCATTACCAAGGAAGATATCGGTAAGAGTATTTCCGTAGAAGAATACAACGCCATCTGCCGGAAAGAGGTCATGCGATATACCCGTGAATGGGAAGTGCTTACAGAAAAAATGGCTTACTGGATAGACATGAGCCGTCCATATGTAACCTGTCACAATTCCTACATAGAAACGGTCTGGTACCTGTTAAAGGACATATACAACAAAGGTCTCCTGTACAAGGGTTATTCCATACAACCATATTCTCCCGCGGCCGGATCGGGCCTGAGCTCACACGAATTGAACCAACCCGGCTGCTACAAAGACGTGAAGGACACCACGTGTACCGCACAATTTGAGATCATACACAATCGCTCCAGCGAGTTCCTTTTTAAAAGTGAAAAGGAGCGGGTTTACTTTCTGGCCTGGACCACCACCCCCTGGACTTTGCCCTCCAACACGGCATTGTGTGTAGGACCGGCCATCCGTTACATCAAGCTGCGTACCTTCAATCCCTATACCGGGGATCCCATATCGGTAATCATAGCCCGGGACCTGAAAGAAACCCTTTTCCCGGAAAAGAACAGGGGTATCGCGATGGATTCCTATACACCGGGAGAGAAAGCTGTACCCTGGCAACAGGCAGATGGTCCCTTTTCAGGAAAGCAGCTGGAGGGTATCGCTTACCGTCAGCTCATTCCCTGGGTCAACCCGGGAGAAGGCGCCTTCCGCGTGGTTACCGGGGACTTTGTGACCACAGAGGAAGGTACGGGTATCGTGCACATAGCCCCCACCTTTGGGGATGATGACAACAAAGTGGCTAAAAAACACAACATCCCCGCCCTGCTGATGACTGACAGCAACGGCAACCTGTGCCCCATGGTGGACAAAACCGGAAAATTCTACCGCCTGGAAGACCTGGATCCCGATTTTGTCGGCTCCCGGGTGGACGCCCAGACCTACGGGCCCTTTGCCGGCCGCTACGTAAAAAACGTGTATGATCCGCTATGGAATGAGGGCAATGCCTCTTCTGCCGAGGCCGGTTCTTTGGACGTGGATATCTGCATGTGGCTGAAAAAGAACGGGCTGGTGTTCCGTATAGAAAAAATGGTCCACAACTATCCCCATTGCTGGCGGACCGATAAGCCCGTACTCTATTATCCGCTGGATTCTTGGTTCATCCGTACTATGGCTGTTAAGGAGCGCATGATGGAACTCAACGATACCATCAACTGGAAACCGGCTTCGACCGGTACGGGCCGCTTTGGAAAATGGTTAGAGAATCTCCAGGACTGGAACCTCTCGCGCAGCCGTTTCTGGGGAACGCCTCTGCCCATATGGCGCACAGAAGACGGGATGGAAGAACGGTGCATAGGCTCATTGCAGGAATTGTACGATGCCCTGGAAGAATCGGCAGGCAAAGGATTCATGGCATCCAACCCGCTGAAGGACAAGGGTTTTGTTCCCGGCGATTTCAGCCCGCAAAACTACGACAGGGTAGATTTGCACCGGCCTTACGTGGACGAATGGATCCTGGCCTCGGCAAACGGAAAACCCATGCGCCGTGAACCCGATCTGATTGATGTCTGGTTTGACTCGGGCTCTATGCCCTTCTCTCAGGAAGGTCTGGAAAAATTGGGCACCCCTGCATTTGGGCAGGTAGCCGATTTCATTGCAGAAGGTGTGGATCAGACCCGCGGCTGGTTCTTCACCCTCCATGCCATTGCTACGATGGTCAACGACCGTGTCTGCTTCCGCAACGTCCTTTCCAACGGACTGATCCTGGACAAAAACGGCAACAAAATGAGCAAACGCCTGGGCAACACCGTAAATCCGATAAAATTGCTGGATACTTATGGAGCCGATCCCCTGCGCTGGTACATGTTGACCAACGCCCAACCTTGGGACAATATGCGCTTTGACGAAGGCGGTGTGGACGAAGTCCGCCGTAAATTCTTTGGTACCCTGTACAACACCTACTCATTCTTTGCCCTTTATGCGAACGTGGATGGTTTTACAGCCGCCCATGCCGCTGAGGACTCTGCGGGATGGGTACCGATTGGTGACAGGCCCGAGATTGACCGCTGGATCATCTCGTTGCTCAATACCCTGACAATAAAAGTTCTGAACGCCTACGACGATTACGATTTGACCACTGCCGGCCGCCTGATCCAGGACTTTGTCTGCGACCAATTGAGCAACTGGTACGTACGCTTGAACCGCAAACGCTTTTGGGGAGGCGACATGGACGCAGACAAGCGCGCTGCCTACCAGACACTTTTTGCGTGCCTGAAAACCGTAGCACTGCTGGGTGCCCCCCTCGCCCCGGTCTACATGGAACGTCTGTACCTGGACCTGACCGGAGCCAGATCCGTCCACCTGGAACTGATGCCCGCTGCCGATAAAACCCTGGTGGATGCTGCTTTGGAAGAACGCATGGACCTGGCCCAACGCTGCACCTCGATGGTACTGGCCCTGCGCCGTAAAGTCAACATCAAAGTCCGTCAGCCCCTGGGCAAGATCCTCATGCCTGTTCTGGATCCTGCACTGGCAAACAAACTGGACCAGGTCCGGGCCATCATTCTGAACGAGGTAAACGTCAAGGACCTGGAATTTATACACGACACAACAGGTTTGATCCTCAAAGCTGTCAAACCCAACTTCAAGGTAATGGGCAAAAAACATGGTTCCCGAATGAAAGAGATCACTGCTGTACTCAGTAATTTTACCCAGGAAGACATTGCTGCTCTGGAACAAGATTTTGAACAGGGTACTTACACCCTGGACCTGCCCTCTGGCCCGGTTGCCCTGGAACGCGATGACGTCACCATCACCTCGCAGGACATGCCCGGCTGGCTCATAGCTATTGAAGGGCCCCTGACCGTTGCCCTGGACGTGACCATTACCGATGCACTTCTGCGCGAAGGTACAGCCCGCGAACTGGTTAACCGTATCCAGAACCTAAGAAAAGACACCGGACTGGAAGTCACTGACAAGATCAGGGTTGTCATAGAAAACAGAAAAGAAATTGCCGATGCCCTTCAGGATTTTTCCCAATACATTGCCCAACAGGTGCTTGCTACAGAAATTACCCTTGCAGCCACACTCCCTGCAGCCCATCAGGTGGGATGGGACGACGGCATCCTGTCCATTCATATTGAGAAATCATAATTAAATACTACATTTGTGTTTTCCTAAAAATCAGAACCATGACTACGAAAAAAAGCAAAACCGATCAAAAGGTTACGGAAGAGGTAAAAGAAAAGGTTCGTTATTCCGATGAGGAACTACAGGAATTCAAAGCCCTGATAAACGAAAAGCTCGCCCAGGCACGTGCCGACTATGAAGAATTGAAAGCCATAGTTACCCACAGCCAGAGTAACGACACTGAAGACACATCTCCTACATTCAAAGTGCTGGAAGAAGGCGCCTCGGCCCTGTCCAAGGAAGAGGCTGGACAATTGGCTTTGCGACAGCATAAATTCATCCAATCCCTGGAAATGGCCCTGATAAGGATTGAAAACAAATCCTATGGTATTTGCCGTGAAACAGGAAAGCTCATCCCCAAAGAACGCCTTCGCCTGGTTCCGCATGCCACACTTTCGGTAGAAGCGAAGAACAATCGCGAATAATCCGTCTTATGGGCAAGAGCAAGCTATCCAAAGGCAAAATCCTTGCGATAATCATTACTTCCATCCTGCTTCTGGATCAGTTCTCCAAGATCTGGATCAAGACTCACTTTACCCTTCACCAAAGTATAAACGTTTTTGGCAACTGGTTCCAGATCTATTTTGTAGAAAATGAAGGTATGGCCTTTGGCTTGGTCTTTGGCGGAGAAACCGGTAAACTCATTCTCAGCCTATTCCGCATTGCCCTGAGCATCTTCATTATGTGGTACATTTGCAGGCTGCTCAAAAAACCCGGTACCCCCATGGGCGTTTTGGTAGGACTTGCCCTTGTCTTTGTAGGCGCCGTCGGCAACATCATTGACTGTGCCTTCTACGGCCTGATCTTTGACGAATCAGGCGTAACCGAAGTTGCCCGTCTCTTCCCCCCAGAAGGCGGCTACGCCACCTTCCTACACGGCAAAGTAGTAGACATGCTCTACTTTCCCCTGATAGACACCGTCCTGCCCGAAAACTTTCCCATCTGGGGCGGCCGCCGTTTTGTCTTCTTCCAATTCATCTTCAACCTCGCCGACGCCGCCATCACTTGCGGTGCCCTCTACCTGCTCATCTTCAAATACAAATTTTTCTCCAAAAAATAAAAAGATTCCTTACCTTTGCCATCCTTGAGAGGAACAAGGAAATGCACCACCGTATTGGATCTGCCCGCAAACCTGCCACAGAAGGCACATTAGCTACTACAGGCACATTTGGCTTTGTGCCCGCAAACCTGCCACAGAAGGCACATCTGCACAGATCTCAAATACGCACCTTGCACCCAAATGAACGGAAACGGAGAGATGCCGGAGCGGTCGAACGGGGCGGTCTCGAAAACCGTTGAACCCTTATGGGTTCCGGGGGTTCGAATCCCCCTCTCTCCGCCAGTTTCCCTCAGGGAGATACCGAGCGCCTTTGGCACTCAGCCAGACCCGGTCTGGTGCGCAATAAGAAATTTATACATCACTATATGTCAGGTATTCAGCTATATAACTACTTTTGCAAAAACCTATTGCGCACCAAGCCCGATCTGGGAAAAATTGCGCACCAAGCCCGATCCGGGAAAAATTGAAATGAAATGAAAATTATTTTGAGATTATTTGACGTATTATTGGTGGTATTGGCCCTCCTTGTTTTGGCATCATGTGTAAGACCAGATTCCTCTGACCCATTCAGAAAGTTTGCGATGGAAAGAAATCTGATCGTAGTAATCAGTGATATACATCTGGGCGCAGACCTGGCTTATGCCGAATGCAAGGATAACCTTTCATCTCTTGAAAATTTCCTGACTCAGATAAGGGAGTCAGCCAATGTAAAAGAACTGGTCATTGCCGGAGACTTGCTTGACGAATGGTTTGTACCGGCTCCCATAGATACCTATCAGGGAAAAGATCAGGCAGATTTTGTCAAACGTATAGCGGCAACCAACAAAGGTGTGATAAATGTTTTAAAAAGGATCATACGGGAAAAGAAGATTCTGGTAACATATGTGCCCGGTAACCACGATCTTACTATAACCGAGGCAAATATTAACCTGATCCTGCCGGGGATCAACCAGAAGCGGGATCCGGAACTGGGTTTAGGGACTTACTCACCCGAGGGCTATCCTAAGATTGTGATCGAGCACGGTCATCGGTATAATTTCTTTTGTGCCCCTGATCCGTTCTCAAATCAGGATATTGCCCCGGGGACCATATTACCTCCGGGATACTTTTTTACGAGAATAGCTGCGCTATACGTATCTCAGAAATATCCACCGGCAGGTGATGTTGTTCCTGTCGTTACTCCAAATACTTCCGGCGATGAAAGTCAGAACCTTCTTTTTTCCTATTATAAAATGTGGGAATGGACGCTCAAAACTTTTACCATTAAGAATAAATTTGACGAAAAAATTATTATGACCCATGTTGACGGATTTTCCGGATCATTTTCCGTTAACGATCTGCTTCCCTACCAAACAACTCCCGGCGGTTTTATTGATTTGAATCTTTACAACGGGATTCAGGATACCTGGGCGCAGCGACAGGAGCACAATCATGTTCCGATCCCCATTCCCACGCAACAGGCCATAACCAGGGCTGCCTTGGCTAGCGAGACCGATGATCAGGCTGCAGTTCAATATTTTTTAAATCCGAAATCAAACGTACGGATAGTAGTTTTTGGCCATACGCACGTACCAACGATCCAAT
>LUZA01000145.1 GCA_001603455.1 Bacteroidales bacterium Bact_09
GGTATTTTGCGACGGTCCTGCGGGCTACCTTGTAGCCTTTTTCACTCAGACAGGCAACAAGTTCTTCATCGGTCAGAGGTTTTCGTTTATCTTCCAAATCAATGCTTTCCGCCAGAATGTTCTTAATCTCCCGGGTTGATACTTCTTCTCCCGACTCGGTCATCAAACCTTCCGAAAAAAAATATTTAAGAGAATAAATACCGAAATGTGTCTGAATGTACTTTGAGTTGACGACCCTGGATATGGTAGAAATATCAAGTCCCGTTATTTCTGCAATGTTCTTCAACACCATGGGCCTGAGTTTTGTCTCGTCACCTTCTACAAAGTATTCTTGCTGGAATTCCAGGATAGCCTTCATGGTGTTGAGCAGGGTATTCTGGCGTTGTTTCAGGGCTTCAATGAACCACTTGGCAGAATCGAGCTTTTGTTTTACAAAAATAGCTGCTTCTTTGCTTTCCCGGGTACTTTGATCTGCCGCTTTCATGAGCATGTCTGCATATCGCTTGTTGATACGAAGTTCCGGTACCGAAAAGCGGGGTAGAGACAAAACAGGTTCTCCGTCTTTAATTTCAAGTACAAAATCGGGGACCACCTGTTGTGCTCTGTCTGAATAGGAATCATCCACGTTGCCGCCCGGTTTGGGATTGAGTCTCAGGATCTCTTCAATGGCCTCTTTCAGGTCTTCTTCTGTTATACCCAGTCGGGATATGATCTTATCGTAATGCTTTTTCGTAAATTCGTTAAAATACTTATCCAGTATGATATGAGCCGTTTCAACCGGATGTTTTGCCTCTTTGTAGCGGATTTGTATAAGCAGGCATTCCCTCAGGTCACGTGCTCCTACTCCCGGCGGGTCGAATTCCTGGATGATGGACAAGGCTTGTTCGATCTCTTGCGCACTCGCCTCAAGCCCAAGCCGGAAAGCCATGTCGTCGCTCAAGGTCTCTATGTCCCGTCTAAGATAACCGTCATCGTCCAGACTGCCTATGACAAACAAGGCAATGTCCCTTTCTTTGTCTGTCAAAGTCCGGAATCCCAGTTGCGCTTCCAGATGTTGGCGGAAACTTTCCTTAACGGAAAAGGTCGGGAACTCCTTCTTGATGTCACGGGACTGGTTATTTACATATAGTTTGTAAGAGGGGATGGAATCATCATGTCCGTAATAATCACTCAGGGACAATTCATTGTCGTTGTCAGGATCTTCGTCATTCTCCTTGGTTTCCAGTACAGGATTCTCTTCCAGCTCTTTCCTTACCCTTTGGTCAAGTTCCAGCGCCGGAAGCTCCAAAAGCTTGATGGTTTGTATCTGCAGAGGGGACAATTTCTGTTTCAGCTGCAGTTTTTGTTGTAGTGACTGAGATAACATTTAAAATTCAGTTGCTTAATGCAAATATACACAATTGCATTCTTTTCGATAACTTTGCCCCGATAAAACTTGTATGCAGTCCTATGGAACCCATCATCCATCCTGTCCCAAAACATTTACTGGAAGAAGAATTAACCAGAGAACGCCTGGTCCGGTATTCTTCGCGTGGAGAAAACAAATTATATGATGTTAATGCCCATGAAGCGCCCAATACCATGAGAGAGATTGGCCGCCTGCGAGAGATCGCTTTTCGTGTAGCAGGAGGGGGTACCGGCCTTGCCTCGGATATTGATCATTATGATGTACATCCCGAGACTCCTTACAGGCAGTTGGTCGTATGGGATCCAAAGCGGAAAGAGATTCTGGGCGGGTACAGGTACTTGATTGGGGCCGGTATCAGACCTGAAAACCTGGCCACATATCCCATATTTAGATTCTCAGAAAATTTTATCTGCGATTATTTACCTTTTACCATAGAACTGGGCCGGTCATTTGTGCAACCCAATTATCAGAACTCAAATGAAAACCGTTCGGGGCTCTATGC
>LUZA01000146.1 GCA_001603455.1 Bacteroidales bacterium Bact_09
GGGAATGCTCATCCTGATCCCTTTGCTGTTGTTGGCCATAATGCTGGGCTGGGAAAGGATCTGGAATGGTATCAGAAAAGGATTTCTCTATTTTAACAAATAAAATGTAAGGTATTTTAAATTTTTACTATACATTTGTAAGAATTTATTGAAAACAACTAATAAATATCAAATAATATGGCATTCAAAGGCGCTATTGTGGTAGACACAGAAAAATGCAAAGGATGTGGTTTGTGTGTAGCCAATTGCCCCACACAAACAATCGCCCTTGCAAAAAAGGTGAACAGCAAGGGATACAACTATGCATATATGGAGCATCCCGATAATTGCACGGGTTGTGGCAATTGTGCAACAGTATGTCCAGATACGGTGATTACTGTATACAGAGTAAAAATTTAAACAAGAGTAATACTATGGCAGAAAAATTATTGAAGAAAGGGAACGAAGCCATCGCCCTGGCTGCTATCCGTTACGGGGCTGATGGGTATTTCGGCTACCCCATTACGCCCCAGAGTGAAGTAATGGAGACCCTAATGGAAGAAATGCCGTGGGAAACCACCGGTATGGTGGTACTCCAGGCTGAAAGTGAAACATCTTCCATAAATATGCTTTACGGAGGAGCCTGCTGCGGGAAAAAGGTAATGACATCATCCTCGAGCCCGGGTATCAGCCTGATGTGTGAAGGATTGTCCTATATGGCCGGAGCCGAGTTACCCTGCCTGGTGGTCAACGTGATCCGCGGTGGTCCCGGCCTGGGCACCATTCAGCCTTCCCAGGGAGATTATTTCCAGGCTGTTAAGGGAGGCGGACACGGCGATTACAAGATCATTGTGCTGGCTCCTGCATCGGTCCAGGAAATGTACGATTTTGTTGGTCTCGGCTTTGATCTGGCGTTCAAGTACCGCATTCCGACCATGATTCTTTCTGACGGAGCGATTGGTCAGATGATGGAAAAAGTGGAATTACGCCCCCCCGTAAAACGATTGACAGACCAGGAAATTAACCAAAAATACGGTCATTGGGCAACGGTCGGAAAACCGGCAACACGTAACGGAAATTTCATTTCTTCCCTATCCCTGGCAGCCTCCGAAATGGAAGCCATCAATCTGAGACTTCAGAAAAAATACAGGACAATAGAAGAAAATGAAATCCGGTTTGAAAAATTGATGTGCGACGATGCAGACTACATATTGGTAGCTTTTGGCAGTTCTTCCCGCATATGTGAAAGCACAGTTGAGATTGCCCGCGAAAAGGGAATCCGTCTGGGATTGCTCAGGCCCATTACCCTTTTCCCGTTCCCGACACCTGTCATTCAGGAAATGTTACCTCAGCTCAAAGGCATTATGTCTGTGGAATTGAATTCCGGGCAAATGGTGGAAGATGTAAAACTTGCTGCCAATGGAGCCGTTCCTGTGGAATTTTATGGAAGAATGGGTGGTTCCATCTTCTCTCCCGAAGAAGTGTTCAAAGCCTTTGCTGAAAAATTCAACCTTTAATCGCAAATTATTATGGATATTAACGAAATAATAAAACCGGAAAATCTCGTATACGGCAAAAGCAAGGTGCTTACAGACACGGTAATGCACTATTGTCCGGGATGCAGTCACGGTGTAGTGCATAAATTGCTGGCAGAAGTGATTGAAGAAATGGACATCCAAGACAAGACCATAGGTATTTCACCGGTCGGGTGTGCGGTTTTCGCCTATAAATACATAAATATAGACTGGCAACAAGCTGCTCACGGACGTGCTCCTGCACTGGCTACCGCTACCAAACGGCTGTACCCCGATAAATACGTATTCGCCTATCAGGGGGACGGAGACCTGGCATCCATAGGAACCGCCGAGATCATTCATGCATGCAACCGTGGAGAGAACATTGTAGTAATCTTCATTAACAACGCCATTTACGGTATGACAGGAGGCCAGATGGCCCCCACCACCCTGCTGGGTATGAAGACGGCTACAACCCCCTACGGAAGAAAAGCCGAACTAAATGGATATCCCCTTAAGATCACAGAACTGATCGCACAATTGGAAGGAACGTGTTATGTAACGCGTCAGTCGGTCCAGAATCCCGGAAGTGTTAGAAAAGCCAAAAAGGCCCTCAGGAAGGCTTTTGAGAATTCGGCTCAGAAAAAAGGGACTTCCTTTGTGGAAATAGTTGCTACCTGCAACTCCAACTGGAAGATGCCTCCGATCAAGGCCAATAAGTGGATGGAAGAAAACATGTTCCCGTTTTACCCGCTGGGAGACATTAAAGACAGATAATTATGAAAGAAGAACTGATTATAGCTGGTTTCGGAGGACAAGGAGTCCTCTCCATGGGCAAGATACTTGCCTATTCAGGAATTATGCAAGATAAGGAAGTCACCTGGATGCCATCCTATGGTCCCGAGATGCGCGGAGGAACAGCCAACGTGACCGTGATCATAAGTGACAAGCGGATCAGCTCTCCGATCCTTCAGTGGTGTGATACGGCCATTGTACTGAATCAGCAGTCTATGGACAAATTTGAACCCATGGTGAAAAAGGGAGGGTTACTGCTTTACGATCCCAATGGCATAACACGACATCCGGTACGTAAAGACATACAAATTTGTTCAATTGAAGCTGCCGACCTAGCCAATCGCATGGCAATGTCAAAAGCATTCAACATGGTTGTACTGGGGGCTTATCTGAAAATTAAGCCCATTCTGGAAAGGGAGAACGTGATCAAAGGCCTTAAAAAATCGTTACCGGAAAGGTATCACGACATGATCCCC
Source organism: Bacteroidales bacterium Bact_09 (assembly GCA_001603455.1). Classification (GTDB taxonomy): domain Bacteria; phylum Bacteroidota; class Bacteroidia; order Bacteroidales; family UBA932; genus DMER64. The sequence goes on from LUZA01000146.1 coordinate 2,765, forward strand.
ATGAACGAACAAGCCATTGAATTGGGAATGAAGCATGTGAAAGAGGTCATTTAGACC
>LUZA01000017.1 GCA_001603455.1 Bacteroidales bacterium Bact_09
ATTGATAACAGGTCGGAAAAATACCATTTATCAGAAAATCAAATCAACACCTTATGCCACAGACGTTTTGGCATAGGGGCTGACGGACTGATATTACTTGAAAAAGCTCCCCTGCCATTCAGTTATTTCATGAACTTTTTCAATTCTGACGGAATGGCAGGTTCCATGTGCGGTAACGGAGGTCGTTGCCTAGTGGCATTTGCCGGAAGCCTGGGCCTGAACAGCCATCATTTCTGCGCGATAGACGGGGCACATCATGCCTGTATTCTTGAAAAGTCCGGGTCCCACAGCAAAGTACGTTTACAATTGAATGATGTGGGAAAAGTAAGTATTTACGACGGGAATAGTTTTATCGTGGACACCGGATCCCTGCATCTTGTCAGGTTTGTATCTGATGTTCAAGCAGTCGATGTAGCCTCCGAGGGAAAATTCTGGAGATGGCACAAAAATTTTGGAAAGGAAGGTATCAACGTGAATTTTGTTGAAATTCTGGACCAGGGATGTTTGTATGTACGGACTTTTGAAAGAGGCGTAGAGGATGAGACATGGGCCTGCGGGACAGGTTCAACGGCAGCCGCTATTGCTGCATCAGTTTTCACGGGAAAAGATTTGACCCGCTGGTTCATACAGGCTAAAGGTGGTAACCTGGAAGTGGAATTCCGGAAAAATGAAACGACCTTCGGAGACGTATATCTGACAGGAGGTGCTATCCGGGTTTTTGAGGGCGTGGCGGAAATATAGCGCTGCCAATGCGTACCATGGTGCTGCCTTCTTCCAGGGCAATGTGATAGTCGCCTGTCATACCCATGGAACAATGTACAAAAGACTGATCCCCGGCATAGGGGCCGTTTCTCATAGTATCAAACAGATTTCTGAGCAATCTGAACTCTCTTCTTACCCATTCTGTATTATCGGTAAAAGTAGCCATGCCCATCACTCCGCAGATTCTGACGTTTGGTACGGATAATTCGTAAACGGCAGGCAGTTCCCCGGGTAAAAATCCATGTTTTGTATCCTCCCTGGCAATATGTATCTGCAGAAGAACATCCTGGATTATACCCAATTGTTGTGCCTGTGACTGGATGGCGTTCAAAAGCCTGATCCTGTCAACTGACTGAATCAGCACGGCCTTTCCAACTACCTCCCTGACCTTGTTCGTCTGTAAATGCCCTATAAAATGCCATTGTATATCATTGGGGAGCAAGGGAATCTTCTCTGTCATTTCCCGGGAACGGTTCTCTCCGAAAATGCGTTGACCTGCATTGTATGCCTGGAGGATCAGGGAAACCGGCTGGAATTTTGAAACAGCCACCAGAGATACATGACCGGGGATCTCTTTGCGTAACCGTTTGACATTATTGGGAATCATCGTTTTCTGTTCCTCATCTGCTGTTGCTGCTGGCGTTGCATTTCCTCGAGCCGTTGCTGGAATTTGGATTTCCTGGCTGTTGCCGGTGCCTTATCGGCTTTTTCCTTAAGTTTTTTGTATAATTTTTCCTCATCTACAAAGAATTTCTGGATCACCCAGGTCTGTATCATGGTGATCAGGTTGGAAAGCAGGTAATAATAGCTCAAAGCGGCCGAAAGGTTGTTACATACGACCAACATCATCAAAGGCATAAAATAGAGCATCATACCCTGCATACCAGGCATTTGCTGGCTGGAGCCCTGCTGTTTCATGTTCATCCTGGAATAGAAAAACATAGAAAGAGCCATCAACAATGCAAAAAGGCTCACATGATCTCCGTAAAGAGGTATTTTGAATGGAATATGTACTATGGAATCATATCCGCTCAGGTCATCTGCCCATAGAAAACCTTCCTGGCGCAATTCAATGGATCCCGGGAAGAATCTGAACATGGCAAAAAGAATGGGCATCTGGAATAACATGGGCCAGCACCCGCCCATAAGGCTAACGCCCGTTTTCTTGTACAATGCCATGGTCTCCTGTTGCTTTTTCAGGGCATCTTCTTTCTTGGGATATCTTGCATTGATCTTGTCAATCTCGGGTTTGAGGACACGCATCTTGGCCGAGGACATATGTGATTTGAAGGTAAAGGGCGATATGATCAATTTAATGAAAATGGTCATTATCAGAATGATAAGCCCAAAACTGGTGATAAACCGATTCAAAAAATTGAAGATAGGAATGATTAAAAAACGGTTGATCCATTTAATTAAAAAACCGCCAAGGGGAATGATCTGTTCAAAAGATCTGTCGTAAGCCTTTAGGGAATAAAATCCGTTGGGTCCAAAGTAGAACTGAAGCGGAACGCTCTGTTGCGGGGCAGCCTGGTAAGGAATCTGCATATAAGCATGGCAATTCATCAGCAGGGTGTCTCTGTTATCAGGATTGTAAAACCGGAATGACACGTCCCCGCTGTTGAAACTTTCGTCTGCTATCATAATGGCAGAAAAGAATTGCTGCTGGAAAGCCACCCATTCCACGCGTGTTTTGAGAGATTCTCTGGCATCGGACTTCCTCAGTCCTAACTTTTCGATTTCCTTCGTATTGGGATATTTGTATCCAATGGTAGAATAGTTCTTTTCATTGTCAAAACCTTTTTCAAGGTGACGTATGTCCACTTTCCAGCCCAGATCCAACTGGGTAACGTTCCTGGGAATGAACCGATCCATTCCCACCAGGTTAATGTTCAGGTTCAGCAGGTAGGAATCTTTATCCAGAACATAGGCATATTCTATATAGGATTCCTGATCAAAAAAGAGTGAAAAGGTAAGCATGTTTCCTTCCCTGATCTCATTGGGCGCAAAGAAAAAATCGCCTGTATTGATCTGTTCCCCGGCATATAAATCCAATACCAGTTTGTTGGAAGGACCCCTGAAGAACATAAGGCTGTCGCCATTGTATGTTTTGAAATTTTTTATCTGAACGCTGTACGGTTGACCTCCCTTGTTAGAAAAGGTTATTTTTAGTTTGTCGTTTTCCAGAACATGGAAGGATTCCGTTCCTTCCAGGGACTGGTTCAGATACGGGTTTGTATATGTAGTAGTCTGACTGGCATCGGGCGGGGATACGGGCACCGGGTCTTTAATTTCTTCTTTACGGATTGTTTCCATGGCCTCCTGACGGGCAATGGAATCACGAACGAATTGTTCTCTTTGCTGTTCTTTAGCCACTTTGGAATTATACAGACTGAAACCTATCAGAATGGCACCTATCAGCAAAATGGCCCAAATCGTATTTTTATTCATTGTTTTCCAATTGTTTGATCTTCTCTTCTAATTCAACCAACTCCCGCCTGGCATCTTCTATCTTCCGGCATGTATCGGCAATGATCTTATCAGCATTCCTGGATTTGGCAAAGAATCCCATATTGTTTTCCCATACGGTGATCTCCGATTCAAGCTGCCGGAAACGTTGGATAAGTTTGTCACGACCGCTGCGGAAATCGTCGGAACGGCCTCTTCCACTACGGTAACCGCCACGTTTTTCCGGGAAATTAGGATTCAGATGTCCAAAGTGCTTATTGATTAAGTTCCTGTATTCATTCTGTATACGGTCTTTTTCTTTTCCGGGCACAAAACCTATCTGGTTCCATTTGTTCTGGAATTCACGCATTGCCGCAGCCAGGTTATCTATAGTAGAAGGGTCAAAGGACGCAAGGTCCCGGAGCAGGGTCTCTTTAGCAGCCAGATTTTCTTCGTAAGACGATTCCATTTTTGAAAAATGTTCAGCCTTTCTTGTGAAAAAAACATCACAGGCTGTGCGGAAACGTTTCCATATGGCTTCTGCCTGTTTCCTAGGTACGGGACCAAGCTCTTTCCATTGCTTCTGGAAATGGATAAGCTGGTCTGTAGTTCGCCTCCAGTCATCGCTCATGTTGATGGCCTCTGCCTGTTCACAAAGAGCAACCTTACGTTCCAGATTCTCCTGCATTTCCTTTTTGAACTGCGCATAAAATTCACGCTTTTCACTGTAGAATTTGTCACAGGCAGCACGGAACCGGTCATAGACCTTTTGGTTTTCCTTTTTCGTGGCAAATCCAATGGTTCTCCATTCTTTTTGCAGTACCTCCAGGTCTTTTGCTTTTTTATTCCAGTTGATTCCACTGTCAACTGTTTCCTGAGCTATTATTTCTGCTTTTTCACAAAGAACAATCTTTGCCTCGAGATTCTGCCTTTGCAACTTCTTTTGTTCCTCAAAATACTCCTGGTGACGTTTGTTTATGGCAGTGGTACTCTTTTTGAAGCGCTCCCACATGGGCTCACGCATCTCACGGGCAATCGGGCCTGTTTCACGCCATTCCTCGTGCAACTTTTGCAATCTGTGGAAAGCCGAGACCACGTTGGGCTCGTCCACAAGCACTTCTGCCTTTTCGCATAGTTTTTCCTTGATCTCCTGGTTGCGTTTGAAATCCAGATCACGCAACTCGTTATTGATCTTTACGTAATCATAAAACTTTTCAACGTAGTGCTGATAGGTCTCCCAAATATCCTTTGTTCTAGACAGGGGAACAGGACCTACCTCTTTCCAGTGAAGCTGCAGTGCCCTGAATTCGGGAAAAGTATAATTGATGTCTTCCTGTTTTTCCAGCAAGCCCTTGATGCCTTCGATAATGGACAGTTTTTCTTCCAGATTCCTTTCTTTCTGTAGTTCTATGTTACGCAACAGATCTGCGCGAAGGACCTTGTAACGGGCATACAACTTCTTGAAAGCAGTTTCTTCCGGAGTTTCCTGTACCTGTTCGGGAGCCTCATCCCCCGGAGCTGCCACAGGCTGATCTTTTCTGAGCAGTTTGTAGAAAGAAGACTTGATGATGTCGGCATTTTTATGCATTTCGGTCTTGTCTTCAGCTTCTATAAGCCGTTCAAATTCAGCAAGAAGTTCAGGAATGGCCATAGATGAATAATCTGTGGTTTCTGTAAGCCGCGTAGATTCAACAACATCATTTTCCTGTGGTTTTACGTTGTCGAATTGCTCCTGGGGAGCAGAAATGTTCTTTTCAGGATCCATTGTACTAGAAAGGAATTTGTGTTTATAGCTTGCAAATGTAATGAAAAACTCCAATATATTGAATAATGATTACTTTTGCATCATTATGAGAATTGATATCATCACAGTGCTTCCCGCATTGCTTGAAAGCCCCCTGTCTCATTCTATTGTAAAGCGAGCCAGGGAGCGGTCCCTGGCAGAAATCGTGATACATGATCTGCGTCGCTACGGCAAAGGAAAATACAGGCAGGTGGATGATTATTCCTTTGGAGGCGATGCAGGAATGGTCTTGATGATTGAACCTGTTTACCGGTTGATAGAAGAACTGAAAAAAGAACGCCCTTATAATGAAATAATTTACACTTCTCCCGATGGCATACCATTCAGCCAGAAAGAAGCCAACCGTATATCCTGCCTTGAAAACATTATGATCCTGTGCGGTCATTACAAGGGGGTGGACCAGCGGATCCGGGAGCACCTGGTCACAAGGGAAATTTCCATCGGGGATTACGTGTTGAGCGGAGGTGAACTGGCAGCTGCCATCATCACCGATGCAGTCGTCAGGCTCCTCCCCGGAGTTCTTACCGATGAAACCTCGGCCCTTACCGACAGTTTCCAGGATGGGATGCTGGCTCCTCCCGTTTATACACGCCCGGCCGACTTCCGGGGCTGGAAAGTCCCTGGTGTGCTTTTAAGCGGCGATCCGGCGAAAATCCGGGAATGGCAGGAAGAAAAAAGTCTCAGCCGCACAAAACAGCTGAGACCTGATCTTTTACACAATACGGGCAACGGTTAGAATCCTAAACCATCCACTTCTACTTTAGCCATACGTTGTTCCGACATGGGTATGACCTCTACAGCCTTGGGAGTTGCCGGGCATATGAATTCACAAGCTCCGCAGCCTATACATATCCGGGGATTTGTTTTTGGATAGACTTTGTCTGTACCATCACGGGGTGTCATTATCATTGCTTTCACGGGACAATGTTCTGCGCATGCACCGCAATCGGTTCCAAATTTCTCAACAATGCAGTTTTCCAGTTTTAGCCTGACCACACCCATCTTCACCCGTTTTTTCTCTTCCAGCGGCATGAAACGTAAAGCTCCCGTAGGACAAACTTCTTGACATTTCTGGCAATCATAACTGCAAAAACCGTTTTTATAGGATATGGCAGGTAACAGAAAACCCTGCCATCCAAAATCTCCCATCGCCGGTCTGATGATATGTGAAGGACAGGCTGCGATACAAGCATGACAGGCAACACAGTTGTCTTTCAATCGTTCCAGGGTTCCTGCTCCGGGAGGCATGGGACTGGGAATACGCACCCTTTTCTTTTCCGTAAAACGGTTCAGCAGAACTATACCGACCCCTGCTCCCATTGCTGCAACAAGAAAAGCCCTCCTACTCATGCCTGTAACAGTTTGTTCTACAGGTTTTGAAGCGGGGACCTTCTTTTTCCATGCAAAGCAGTAACGAATGCCCTGGCGTGGACATTGGGATATGCAATTAAGACATACAACGCACCGGGAATAATCTATGACAGCATTATCACAGTCAATACAGCCAGACTTGCATGACATGCCACATAGCTGGCAATGCGTACAGGCGCTGGCATCTATCTGTACCCTGAACATGGAATACCTGGATATAATTCCCAGAAGTGATCCCACAGGACAAATGGTGTTACAATATAACCTTCCTTTGAAAAATGCCGTCAGGGACAAGGCTGCAAACAGAATTGCTGCTGCAAGAGTGGCTGCAGGATTCCATATTTCCCGTGCCGTTCCCGTTATCAGATTTAGAACGGGTCTTCCCAGGTTGACTGCCATTTTACCAAACAATCCGTAAGGATCAAGCCAGACAAGAGGCAGAACAAACGAAAAAGCCACACACAATGCAACGACGATCAGGATAGAATACCTAAGCACATTATGGGCTTTAGTGTAACGGGATCTGCATTTTTTCCTGTTCCTGAAAAAAAGTCCGGTCCTGTACACAATATCCTGTCCAATGCCCAGCGGACACAGGATGGAGCAGTATAGCCGGCCAAAGATGAGCGTAAGCAGGAATACCAGCAAAACAGTAAGTAAACCTCCGGATGCAATGCCCAGAATACCCGGGACTACCTGCAATCCCAGAAGAGCATGCCATAGTACGGTGGCCTTTGCCGAAAAGGAAATAAAGAAATAGGCGAGTCCCAGAAATATGGCTACCGCCGTTACCCTGCGGGCCCACCGTAAAAAATTAGACAGTTGCATCAGAGACGAATACGTTTGACATTCAGTTTACGTTCTATGGCAGCCTGCAATGTATTCTTCAATAAGGACAGGCGCGTCATAGGGCCCACTCCGCCCGGAACCGGAGTTATATGACTGCAACGGGGGGCCACCTGGACAAAATCCACATCTCCCGCAAGCCGAAAACCCGATTTCGTTGTTTTGTCCTCTACACGCGATATACCCACATCTATTACCACCGCACCTTCTTTAACCATGTTCGCCTTTAAAAACCCGGGCTGTCCCAGTGCGGCAACTATAATATTGGCCCGGCGGCATATTTTGGGCAGATCGATGGTCCGGCTGTGGCACAAAGTAACGGTACAATCGCCTCCCTGACCTTTCCTGGACAAAAGATTAGCCAGGGGTTTTCCCACGATATTGCTCCGCCCGATGATCACGCATTCTTTCCCCTGGGTAGGAATGTTGTAATACTGCAGCAAGTCGACTATACCGGCCGGTGTTGCCGAGACGAATGATGGCAATCCGAGTACCATGCAGCCCACATTAACAGGATGAAATCCGTCCACGTCTTTGGAAGGATCAATGGCCCCTATGATCTCCTGTTCGTCCAGATGGTCCGGAAGAGGCAATTGTACAATCAGACCGTCAATATCGGGATCTTCGTTAATAGTTCTTACACATTCAATAAGTCCTTCCTGGCTGATTGTCGAAGAAAGCCTGTAAAGAGATGAATCCATTCCCACCTGGCGGCAATCGTTTTCCTTGTTTCTTACATAGGTCTGACTGGCCGGGTTATCGCCTACCAGAATGGCAGCCAGATGAGGCCTTCTGCCCCATTCACAGGTCCACCGGGCTACTTCCCTGGCAATATCTTTTTTCATGGCCTCAGCTGCAATCTTACCATCGAGCAATATCATTACCTTATTCCTCCTTTTCTTAATACATTTGCCATCGAAGCTCCTCCGGCAGTACGCAGGTTCTTCATCATTTTCCTTGTATCGTCAAATTGTTTTATCAAACGATTTACTTCAGTAATGGAGGTTCCGCTTCCGGCAGCAATGCGTTTGCGGCGGCTGCCGTTCAGTATTGACAGATCCTCGCGTTCATCAGGAGTCATTGATGCGATAATGGCCTCGATTCCCTTGAATGCATCATCGTCAATGTCAACATCTTTGATGGCTTTGGAGACACCCGGTATCATTGCCGCCAGGTCTTTTATGTTGCCCATCTTTTTTACTTGTCGTATCTGAGTAAGAAAATCATTGAAATTGAAGCGATCCTGTGCCAGTTTCTTGCGCAGTTTCTTGCTTTCTTCCTCATCAAACTGTTCCTGTGCCTTTTCCACCAGACTGACAATATCACCCATACCTAATATGCGATCTGCAATGCGGGCAGGATAGAATACATCCAGTGCATCCATTTTTTCCCCTGTACTCACGAATTTTATGGGTTTGCTTACAACAGCACGGATGGAAAGGGCTGCTCCTCCCCGGGTATCACCGTCCAGTTTGGTAAGCACTACCCCGTCAAACTGCAACTGTTCGTGGAATGTACGTGCCGTCTCTACCGCATCCTGACCTGTCATGGAGTCCACCACAAACAACGTCTCAGTGGGAGTGACCGCTTTCTTGATGGCTGTGATTTCCTGCATCATGGCCTCATCTATGGCCAGTCGTCCGGCTGTATCAATAATCACGACACCGTATCCTTCTCTTTTGGCTCTTTCAATGGCATTGCGGGAAATGTTCACCGGATCCCTGTTCTCCATCTCTACGTGAACATCCACACCTGTCTGCTCTCCCAAAATCTTTAATTGTTCCATGGCCGCAGGCCGGTATATGTCGCCGGCAACCAGCAATGGACGGACACCTTTTTTCTTTTTGATAAATGTTGCCAGCTTTGCCGAGAACGTAGTCTTGCCTGATCCTTGTAACCCGGCTATCAGCACAATGCCCGGATTTCCTTTGATGTTAATGCCCGATGCATCTCCTCCCATTAAAGCCACCAGTCTGTCATGAACGATTTTGGTCATCATTTGCCCGGGGCGAACGGATCTCAGTACATCCTGACCCAAAGCCATCTCTTTAACTTCATCACAAAAACCTTTAGCCACTTTATAGCTGACATCGGCATCGAGCAACGCCCTGCGCACATCCTTCAGGGTTTCCGCTACATTGATCTCGGTGATCTTCCCCTCCCCCTTAAGTAGTTTAAACGAGCGTTCCAGTCTTTCTGTCAGGTTTTCAAACATATGTACTATCTATTAATCTATTAATGGTTTGGGTCCTTCCCTGATTATCAGCGGCTCGGGACCCGTACAATCTATAATGGCAGAAGGATCAAGACCTCCCGGCCCTCCGTCTATCACGATGTCCACCAGATCCCCAAACCGTTCATGTATAAAATCGGGATCATTCGCATATTCCGGTTCCGTTTCATTCCACGGCAGCGACGTTGAAACGATGGGAACAGCCAGTTCCCTTAGGATTAACTGCAAAATGGGATTGTCCGGGACACGAATCCCGACTGTATGCTTTTTCCCTTTGAACAACTTGGGGACCTGGCTGTTTCCCTGTAACAGGAAAGTATAGGGTCCTGGAAGATTTTTCTTCATTAAGCGAAAAACACTGTTGTTCAAAGGTTTGCAATAACTGGACAATTGGGAAAGGTCGTAACAGAGAAATGACAGACGGGTCGATGGCGTATAATACCCTTTGATCCTTTCCATACGGGGAACGCTGGCTAGGTCTTCAATAGAACATCCCATGCCATAAACGCTGTCGGTCGGATATATAACGATTCCTCCCTGTTGCAGGGTGGAAACCGTCAACTGTACCAGACGGTCCTGCGGATTTTCGGGATAGATCTTTATATACATGTTTGGTTTACAAATCGGGCGAATAGTACGCCTGAGCGAGTTCCCTCTGGTTATAGCGCATGCTCATGACCTGTCCGTAGGCACCGGCCGAACATATAGCCACCAGGTCACCTCTGCCGGTTTCCGGCATTTTAACGGCAAGACCAAAGCGGTCGGCCGATTCGCACACAGGCCCCACAACATCATATACTTCCTGTTTTTCCGACTCGGAAGTTATGTTGCAGATCGCATGGCTGGCCCCATACAGGGCAGGACGTATCAGATCGTTCATGCCTGCATCCAGAATTGCAAATTTCTTGCCTTTTCCCACTTTGACATATAAAACCCTCGAAATGAGAAATCCGCATTGAGCCACCAAAGCCCTGCCCGGTTCAAAATGGATCTTTTGTCCCTTTCTGATCTCTAGTTTATCGTTTATTATCTGGAAATATGTTTCGAACGGACTGAACAGATTGCCCAGCGGATCCTGGTAATCTACGGCAATGCCTCCTCCCAGGTTGATGTGCTCCAGGCGGATATCCCGTTGTTCGAACCAACGTTGAAAATCATTCACCTTATCACACAATTTTTCAAAAACCTTCATATCCGGTATCTGGGATCCAATGTGAAAATGTAGCCCGATGAGCTTGACGCTGTTACTTTCTGCAATTACCTGAAGTACTTCGTCGAGCATCCATTCGCTGATCCCAAACTTATCCCTTGAACGTCCGGTCGTAATATGTTTGTTCGTATGGGCATCAATGTTGGGGTTCAGGCGTAGTGAGATCCGTGCGGTCCTGCCCATTTGAGAAGCTAGGTCGTTAATGATCTGTATCTCGGGAACGGACTCGCAATTAAAACAGAAAACCCCACCCTGCAAAGCTGTCCGTATCTCCCTATCGGATTTTCCAACACCGGCATATACTATTGTATCGGGGTCGAACCCCATATCCAGAGCCAGCTGCACTTCGTTCCCGCTGACACAATCGGCACCCAGTCCGGCACGGTGTATTATCTCCAGAATACGGGGATTTGCGTTGGCCTTCATGGCGTAATGCGCCTGGTAACCGTATTTTCTGAGAAACCTGGAATATAATCTGAGGGTCTGATCCAGAATATCCAGATCGTAAAAATAAAAAGGCGTTTCCAAACGCTTGAATGCATTGACAAAACGTGTAAGTTGCATATTGATCCGAACTGAAATATCCGGCAAAATTAACATTTTTTTTAATAAAAGCCTTACCTTTGTTACGTTATATAAGGACACTGATATGGCAACAACTAAAAAGGATCTTCTCAAGGATGTGATCAGTCACATCGACATTACAAGAATCAATTCGCTCGACATAATTGACTCGATGCGGGGTATGTCCTTTTCTTCAAGAGATACGGCACGCGCCGCCGATATTCTACAGATGATGATCAGGGACAAGGATTGTACAAACTGGCTGACACTTGCCGGCAGTTCCAGTGCCGGAGGCTGCATGCAGGTGTATGTGGACATGGTCCGCTTTAATATGATAGACTGTATCGTATCGACCGGAGCATCCGTAATCGACATGGATTTCTTTGAAGCATTAGGCTATAAGCACTATAAGGGCACACCGTTTGTTGATGACGGCATGCTGCGGAGCATGTACATTGACCGTATTTACGATACCTATATTAATGAAGAGGAACTACAGCATTGCGATGCAACCATCAAAAAAATAGCCGACGCCCTTGAGCCCAGACCCTATTCCTCCCGTGAATTTCTTTGGGAAACAGGCAAATGGCTGAAAAAGAATTCCGCCAAAAAAGACTCCCTGCTGCAAACATGTTACGAACACGGCGTACCTGTATTCGTACCTGCCTTTTCTGACTGCAGCGCAGGTTTTGGCCTGGTTATGCACCAGCAGGAGCGCATCAGGGAAGGTAAACCATATGTAACCATAGATTCGGTAGCCGATTTTCGTGAATTAACCGATATCAAAATTCAGGCAAAGACAAGCGGATTGTTTATGGTCGGTGGCGGTGTTCCCAAGAATTTTGCCCAGGATACAGTTGTATGCGCAGAATGCCTGGGTAAGGATGTGCCCATGCATCAATACGCCGTTCAGATAACCGTAGCCGATGCCAGGGACGGTGCCTGCTCCAGCTCTACGCTCAAAGAAGCCTCATCATGGGGAAAGGTAAGCACCGTGCATGAACAAATGGTATATGCCGAGGCTACGACCGTCGTTCCGCTGATCGCCAGTTATGCCTACCATAAAGGCGATTGGAAAAACAGAACATCTTACCGCTGGGTCAAAATTTTTCAAAAATAAAAGACCTTAGTGTTTAAAAATCCAACAAAAAGGCGGATATGCTGCAGCATATCCGCCTTTTTTGTTCTTTTTTCGACAGGTTACTTACTATGCAGGATCAGTACCGAAAATAGCTACTGCCTGTTGTATCAAAGCAACAAGAATAGCACCTATCCCGAGAAACATGACAATGAATCCGGATTCGAAATTCAGCAGACCCTGCCATATATCGTTGAGAATTGTAATTAATACGTCCATTTTAATTCGAATTAAATGATTAATCTTTGCCTACTCTTAAGGATTTTCAGCGACTCCCCCTACTCTTTGTTAGGATTTTCGGGTAACTCCGGTTAATCGATTATTAAACCGATTCGTTAGAGAACATGATGGGAACCAGGAAGGGCAGCACTGCTCCCAGAAGTACAAAAATCAACGCCAACC
>LUZA01000018.1 GCA_001603455.1 Bacteroidales bacterium Bact_09
CCCATATTTAGATTCTCAGAAAATTTTATCTGCGATTATTTACCTTTTACCATAGAACTGGGCCGGTCATTTGTGCAACCCAATTATCAGAACTCAAATGAAAACCGTTCGGGGCTCTATGCACTGGACAATTTGTGGGATGGGCTAGGGGCTTTGATAGTCCGCTATCCTTGTATGAAATATTTCTTTGGGAAAGTGACCATGTACCGTTCTTATAATAAACAGGCCCGGAATTGCCTATTGTATTTTCTGAACAAGTATTTTCCGGATAAAGACTCATTGGTTACACCGGTCAAGTCATTGGGTTACAATGCAGAAAACCCTTATTATAAAGATCTTTTCAAAGCAGATCAGTACAAAGAGGATTACAGGGAATTGGTACGGGAGATTAGATCTTACGGAGAAAGAATCCCGCCGCTGATCAATTCCTACATGAGGATATCACCCAATATGCGCGTTTTTGGAACAACATTGAATGCCCATTTTGGGAATGTAGAAGAGACTGGTATATTAATAACAATTAAGGATATGTATCCCGACAGGGTGGGACGCCACATGACTTCGCTTAGAAATTTTGCTGAAAGGGTAAGGCTTAAATGGTGGCATAAGGATGCCGCGTCGGGTTCCCCTTGTGATCAGAGCATCGGAAAATAAATGGATTCCCTTGTTATGAAAGCCTGCGGATATGTTTTGCGGATATGCTGCATGAAACGCATGGCTTCGCTTTTTGTGCGGAAATCCCCCACCGTGACCTTGAAATAGGGATTTTCATATATCCTGTAAACAGCAGTTCCGGGGTACATGACAGAGAATTCAGCTGCTATGTTTTCCGATTCAGTCCTGGCTGTCTGCTTGTTATCAAAAAAGATCCTTACCCGGAATCCCTGCATTTTTCCGGCTGACAAACGGTTCTGTTCTATATAACGGTTTACGGCATGTTCTATGGAATCTGACTGAATGATATTTATACGGTTACCGTAGGGGCCGGGCAGGCGGAAATAATCAAATACATTGTACGCAGAGAGCACTGTGTCCGGTTCCTGTGCCAGGGTTCTGCCCGTAAAGATACCGCTCAGCAATAGGATAAAAAAGAAAGTCAAAATCGTTCTTTTCATAATTCCAGCAGATTTTTGGCGGGAATATCCTGCAGTTTCAGTTTGTGTCTCATGCCCCGGCTTTTGACCAGGGCATCTATATCCATACGGATCTGTTCCAACAAAGATTCGTCCAGGTCAACGACCCCGGAGAACAAAACCGACATATTGCTGATCTTCAGAGATATGGTCCCCTCACCGGTAGATATGCTGCGGGGCGTAAAAACAATTGCCGAGTCAAGCGAAAACTCGGCAATCTGCTTGTCCTTTATTCTGATGATCCCATTCATTCCGGTAAGTTGCAGCTTTCCGCCGGCAGGGTTGTTCAGGGTAGCACTGATCCTTACCCGCGCAGTGGACAGGCTGGTCATGTTGAACTGGCTTATGGCAATATTCTCTATGGAAATGTCCTTGTAACGTGCACATCCGGCGACCATCAAAATGGCCAGTGTATATAGAATAATGCTTTTCCTGTTCATTGTGCAAAGGTATATATTTAGGGTGAATATGCTATATTTGTGCCATGATTCCTTTTTATATTGAAACCTACGGCTGCCAGATGAATGTGAGTGATTCCGAAGTAGTAGCCCGGTTGCTTTCGGACAACGGATATCGGCCCTGTGAACACCTTGAGGATGCCCGGATCATATTTGTTAACACATGTTCCGTACGGGAGAATGCCGAAAAGCGGGTTATGGGCAGACTGGATCTTTTTGCCCGGATGAAAAAGAAGGATCCCGCGCTGAAAGTTGGTGTGCTGGGGTGTATGGCCACCAGGCTTAAGGAAGAACTGCTGGCCCATCCGGCGGTGGATTGGGTCGTGGGACCCGACAGTTACCGGCTTTTACCCGGTTTGCTGGGCGCGTCACAAGCCGCCCCCCTCCAGGTTACACTTTCTAAAACCGAAACCTATGCCGATATAAAACCATATCGTGGACTAACCCCCGGGATCACCTCTTTTGTGACGATCATGCGCGGATGCAACAATATGTGTGCTTATTGCATTGTCCCCTATGTTCGCGGACGGGAAAGGAGCCGGGATCCGTTTTCCATTGAAGAAGAGGTCAGGGACCTTTTTGCCCGGGGATTCCGTGAAGTGACGTTACTGGGGCAGAATGTCAACTCTTACCGTTGGAAGCCGGAGGACGGCGCTGCTCCGGTGACATTTGCCCGATTGCTGGACAGGGTAGCCCGTATCTCCCCTTCACTAAGAGTGCGTTACACTACTTCCCATCCCAAAGACATGCAGGATGACGTACTGCATGCCATGGCCGCTCATCCCAATATTTGCAAACACATTCATCTGCCGGTCCAGAGCGGCAGCAACAACATGCTCAGGAAAATGAACCGGGGATATACCCGGGAAGAATATCTGGAAAGAATTGCCTCGATTCGCAGGATCCTGCCCGGATGCGGCATCTCGACGGACTTAATTGCCGGCTTTTGTTCGGAAACCCCTGAAGATCATGCACAAACGCTTAGCCTGATGGAAGCAGTCCGCTTTGACCAGGCCTTTATGTTCCACTATTCCCAGCGACCCAATACACTGGCAGCCCGTCATTACAAGGATGATATTCCGGATGACGTAAAGATCAGACGCCTGAACGAAATCATTGCATTACAAAACCGTTTGTCCCTGGAAAGCAACCGGGCCAATGTGGGGAAAGTATTTGAAGTGTTGGTGGAAGGTCTTTCCAAACGTTCCGGGGAAGATTTTTTTGGACGTACCGAAACCAATAAAGTCTGTGTATTCCCGTGCGGCAAGAGTGATGTCGGGGACTATGTCCGGATAAAGGTAAGGGCTTGTTCCGCGGCCACTCTGAAAGGAGAAATCATTAATGAAAACCAATAGACCATGACAAAAATCAGAACCACTTACATTGGAGACCTCCATATCGAGGCCATCCACCTTGAGTCCGGATCGCGCATCGAAACCGATGCCCCCGTTGACAATCAGGGAAAAGGAGAACTTTTCTCGCCCACTGATCTTCTTGCTACTTCGCTGGCCGCCTGCATGATCACCATCATGGGCATCTCGGCCCGCAACTACGGCTTTGCCCTTGAAGGAGCCTACGCCGAGGTAGAAAAAACCATGGCCTCTTCCCCCCGCAGGATTGCCGAGATCATTATTGATCTGTACTTTCCCGATGGCAAATCATACGGTAACCGCGAAAAGAAGATCATAGAGGCTGCAGCCACTGCCTGTCCTGTTGCCAATTCACTCCACCCTGACTTGAAAAAAACCCTGCGGTTTCATTACTAAAAAAAAATAACTACATTTGCTGCCCCCATTTACCAAAATGCCCGGATGGCGGAATTGGTAGACGCGCTGGTCTCAAACACCAGTGGCCGCAAGGTTGTGCCGGTTCGATCCCGGCTCCGGGCACAAACAACAAAAAGAAAAGCTCTGATTCACAAGGAATTACAGGGCTTTGTTTTTTGGTTGCTGAAACTATGCTGAATCACGTATCCCACAGATGGGAAGTTATAAAGAAAGGAATCAAACCCGTGCAAGCAGATCGCAGACAAGGAAGGTGTACCCCTGCGTAGAAGTTATACGCGGGAACTCAAATCGCTTAGCCTGAAGATGCGCTTTATGAACCATCCCAAACGTAAGAAAGAAGGACAGAAAGCGTTACGCAGGATGCGTACCATAGCAATGTCCTTTAAGGGGAATTCCTATGACGGGCATACGCTGGGGGATTTTTGCCCTTTTCTGTATCCTCGAAAAAGGAGTCATTATGCTTTCCTTATTCAGAAGAAAGGACAGATGTTTGGTGCTACAGTCTGTTCACGGGAATATTGAAAAATGGGGGTTTTATAAGGGTTGACTAGGTATCCAATTTACTCCCTGCAGAGCAGTCCCTTTCCGTTTTTGCCTGTATAGGCACCGATCAGCGTATAAACAATCAGCAGGGCAAGCAAGCCGATGGAAACCCAGGCCGTAATAATGATGTCCTGGTGGACCACTGCAGCCGCAGCACGTTTTACTATGATCCCGTAATAGGCCCAGATAAAAACCAGCGGATAGAATATATCCCGATTTTTAAGCGTCACCAGTACAGCCAGCGCCAGCCCCACCAGCATTACAATTATGGTCCATACATTTTCCGGTAGCCCGAATCCGTTCCAGTTCCAGGAAACAAGCAGGGCAGAAATATTGGCAATGATGGCAATCGATATCCATCCCAGGTAAACGCCCAGGGTCAACCGGTACGCAAACTTGCCAAAGGTACTTTTTATCTCTGCATTGAAGACGGCATTGTACAAAGAGATCAGACTCAGCAGCAGACTTATCATCACAATCACCGACAGAAGGACTAGCCGGTAATGCCATGTTAAGATCCAGGCGGTGTTCAATATACATGTGAGGGCAAATACAAAACTTTGGTTTTTGTTGAGTACATAGCGCTGTTTTTTACCCGAAACCGCAACTACCTGGTAGATCACCATTATGAGCAACAAAATATAGATGACACCCCATATTGAAAAAGTCATTCCTGCCGGTACAAACAGGTTGGGATATAAGTCAGACAATTCTCCCGTTGTCATCCCGTTTATGGGAAGGATATTGGCCAGCGCGTTGACCACGATCATTCCTACATACAGCAGGATGTTGATAAATGATAAAGATTTATTATTCATGTTGTTAGATATTATCATTACAATCAAATATACAAAAAAAAGTGACTTGCTGTTGCAGATCACTTATCTTTATCAGAGATTTTTTATCTGTTACAACCGGCGTGGCGTGTATTTTGTATGCAACAGGTGATGAGATACTTCGCTCAGGGGGTGACCCAGAAAATCCTTGTAGATCTTGATGATCTCGGGATTCTCGTGTGATTTTCTGTAAGGCATACCCGCATCCTCGGCGTATATGGCTTCTGCTCTTCGTTGACGAATTTCGGGATTGGTTGGGATAGGCTGGCCTCCGCCACCCAGGCAACCGCCGGGGCAGGCCATGAATTCGATAAAGTGATAATCGGCTTTTCCGGCCTTGACCTTATCCATCAAATATTTGGCATTGACCAGCCCGTGGGCCACGGCACATTTGAGTTCTACCCCATCCAGGAAGGCCCATTCCTTCAGCGGATTGTCAATTTTTATCCGGGCCTCCCGGACACCCTCCATCCCTCTTACAGGTGTGATGTTCAGGTTCTCGAACGGCACTTCCCTGCCTGTAACAAGTTCGTAGGCAGTCCTAAGGGCTGCCTCCATAACCCCTCCGGTAACCCCAAAGATCACACCGGCTCCGGTTGATTCACCCATTAAACGGTCAAAATGCATATCTTCCAATTTCTTAAAATCGATACCTGCCTGTTTGATCATTATGGCCAGCTCACGGGTGGTCAGAACATAATCCACATCGCGGTATCCGCTGTCGTGCATTTCTGGCCTGGCCGCTTCAAATTTTTTAGCAGTACAAGGCATCACTGAAACAGAAACTATTTTGGCCGGATCCATCTTACGGGCTTTCGCATAGTAAGTCTTCACCAAAGCACCAAACATTTGTTGAGGAGATTTACAACTGGATAGGTGATCCAAAAATTCCGGATACAGATGCTCAATGAATTTGATCCATCCGGGAGAACAGGAAGTCGTCATGGGCAATTTGACGGTTTTGTCATTCCCGGCAAGGGCCTTTTTTAAACGGGTAAGCAGCTCGGTTCCTTCTTCCATAATGGTCAGATCGGCGGTAAAATCGGTATCCATCACAGAGTCAAATCCCAAACGTTTTAAGGCAGCCACCATTTTACCTGTGGAGCGGCTTCCGGGATCAAAGCCGAGTTCTTCGCCCAGTCCCACACGCACGGCGGGAGCCGTCTGGATAACTACGTATTTGTCCTTGTCCGAGATGGCCGCCCAGACTTCCTCTATGTAGTTCTTTTCCACCAGTGCTCCGGTCGGGCAATGGTTGACGCATTGTCCGCAGTTGGTGCAGATCACATCGTTCATGGATTTTTTGAAGAAAGTGGTGACCTGGGCGTATTCACCTTTATAGGCCATGGTCAGGGCATTGACGCTTTGCAGTTCGGCGCAGGTGCGGACACAGCGCTGGCAGCGGATGCATTTACTGTCATCCTTAATGATGGACGGTGAGTAATCGTCAATGGTATAATTCCGGAAAGGAACAAGATGGATGAAATCCTGGTTCATGATCTTGTATTCCGAGGCAAGTAACTGCAATTCACAATTACCGTTCTTGTAGCAGCTGGTGCAATCTGCATTGTGCTCTGAAAGCAGGAGTTCAATGATGTGTTTTCTGGAATTCCTGACCTTGTGGGTATTGGTCAGAATATCCATACCTTCCTCACAAGGAGTGGCACAGGCAGGTGCCAGACGTTTCTGTCCGACGACTTCAACTATACAAACGCGGCAGTTTCCGGCAACGCAAAGGTCTTTGTGATAGCATAACGTGGGGATGATGACCCCTATTTGTTTGGCGGCATCCAGTATGGAAGTCCCCTTTTCAATTTCTACGGATTGACCGTTTATGGTGATTTTAACTTTCTTTCCCATTGTTGTCAGTTTTCAGGTTAGTAAATCATCTCCTCTCTGAAATTTTCTACAATAGAAGAGAATGAATTGGCCACGGATTGTCCCAGTCCGCATTTAGCAGTGTATTGCATTGTTTCGGCCAGATTCAGCAGCTTATCCAGGTACGCAGCCGGTTTTTCTCCCCGTTTAACCGCCTTTATTCCCCTGAGCAATTGCTGGCAGCCCACCCGGCATGGAGTACATTGCCCACAGGATTCCTCGGCAAAGAAGTTCAGGTAATTGTCCAGCACATTGAACATGGAACGCGAGCTGTTGAATAACATCATGGATCCGCCCGTCGGAAGGGATATTCCCACCAGTTTTCCTTCAAACCCGATACTGGTTTCGGAAAATTTTTTCCTGGGTACCAGGAATCCGGATGCCCCGCCTACCTGAACAGCCTTGGTGTCGTCATCTCCAAATTCATCCACAAAATCGGAGAGGCTCATGCCCAGTTCCAGCTCGTATATACCCGGTTTTGGCGTATCGCCCGATACAGAGAATAGTTTCGTGCCCCTTGAAAACTGCACTCCAAGATCGTAAAAACGTTTGGCTCCGTATTTAAAGATCGTATAAGTATGAGCCATGGTCTCGACGTTATTGATAACCGTTGGTTTGCCAAGGTACCCGTAAGCAGTGGGATAGGGAGGCTTGTTGCGTGGTTCACCGCGTTTCCCTTCCATGGATTCGAAAAGAGCGGTTTCTTCACCGCATATGTAAGCTCCGCTTCCAATGAATATATTGATTTTAAAATCAAACTTGATCTCTTTGCAGAAAAATTCGAATTCGCTGATAGCCTTTTTCATTTCCTGTTGCAGGAAAAAGTATTCTCCCCTGAGGTAAATGAATCCCTGTCTGGCCCCAATCACGTAACCACAAATGGCGATGGCGGTCAATACTTTAAAAGGCACCTTCGATAGGATTTCCCTATCCTTGAATGTTCCCGGTTCACCCTCATCGGCATTGCATATGACAAATTTTTCATCGGATTTCAAGTCGGAGGTAAGCTTCCATTTCAATCCGGTAGGAAATCCGGCTCCACCCCGGCCTTTGAGTTCGGAGCTTATCAATTCATTGATTAGCTCATTGGGGGTTCGCGCCAGACTTTTGGTTAGCACCTCTTCCCAGTCGTTTTCATTCTTAAAAATGAAATCGGCTCTTTTGAGTATGTAATTAGCTGACATGTTCACCTCCTATGATTTTATCATTCAGATAACTGCTAAGTATCTCCCGTATCTTTTCGGGAGTCAGTTCGGTGTACACTTCGTTGTTGATCAGCATAGCCGGGGCTTTATGACAAAACCCCAGGCAGTTGGTTTCCAGGAGGGTAAACTTTTCATCCTGGCTGGTTTCTCCGACTTTGATCTTAAGCATATTCTCTATGGCAAGAAGAATCTGACGTTCCCCTTTCATAGAGCAAGTAATGGTTTTACATACCCTGATAATGTATTTGCCCATTTTCTTACATTCCAGGAATGAGTAAAACGTAGCCGTCCCGTAAACTTCCGTTACCGGAAGGTCCAGCTGTCGCGCTATTTCGAACATTGAATATTCCGAAAGATATTTTTCCTGTTCAACTACTCCCTGAAGGATAGGCAAAAGACAGCGCCTCTCTCTGCCGTGTCGTTCGGCAAGGTCCTTGACAAGTTCGGTAATTGGTTTCATCCAAAATCAATTAGGTTAATAAATCTGGAACTAATAAGTATATATAGTGTAGATTATTCCCTTATTAATTATTTGGATTCAACTGTAATTCTGAACGTTTTGGATATTGCATAATGTAAATATAAAGTAAAAATGATTAAAAAAACAAAAATATATTTGGAAAATATTAAAATAATATTATAAGAAGTAAAAAGACGGGCAGAAGTCAGCAGAATTATTCATAACTTCGACCGCTAATTTGATGTTCATGAAGATACGCGAAAACTTTTTGCTGTCAGGGGAAAGCCTGTATAGATTCCTTCCCCACAGGCCTCCGGTTTTCCTGGTAGACAGATATTACGGAAGGGATCAGGAAGCCTCATATACGGGATATATTCCGGAGACCGGATCACTTTTTTGTCCGGATGATGTATTCTTGGAGGAAGGTCTTATAGAACATATGGCACAGTCTGTGGCCCTGGCGGCTGGTGTTGAAAACGTTGAGAGAGGGAATGGAATCGTTCCTGGTTATATAGGGTCAGTCAGTTCTTTGACCATACATGGAATAATCGGGGCAGGAGACAGTTTATATACTGCAATAAGCGAGATCCATAAGTTTCCGTCTTTTTCGGTCATATTGGCTAAGACATTTATCAGGGGAATAATGATCGCACAGGGAGAGCTGATGGTTGTAAGATTCAATGAGGCAGGGGCATGAAAAAGATCCTGGTAGTATTAATCATGCAGGTTTTGGTATCATGCGGAATGGCCGGTAGAATTCTCTGGCGGGATTTGACGCCCCTGCTCGGTACGGCAGAGCGTGTTGGGATGTATGATTTTAGCCTGTCACATATGAACCGGGAAATTGAAGGGTTACTGCTTGTTGGCAGGAATGCCGTAAACAAACCCCGATTTGTGCTAACGTCGTATTTTGGCATCTCGATCTTTGACCTTGAAGGTTCTTCTGAAGGTTATCAGGTACACTATGTGTCAGGTATTCTGGACCGTAAAAGAGCACTTGACTTATTATGGGATGATCTTTCCATGTTGGTTGATCCCTGTATCCGTGAAGGATATGAACCTTTCCGTGATGATCAGGGGAATATCATACGGCTTAGGACGGGTAGGGGAATCCGGAGAACCGAGGTAACAGCCGGGGATTATGCGGGCGTTTTTCCTCAAAGTATCAGGATAGATCATCCGCATCTGCATATTACCATTGAGCTAAAAGCAAACCAAAATGCTTGGGGATCTCTTTACAATTGAATCGATTGGGGCAGAAGGAGACAATGTCTTTCTGGCCAGTGCAAGGATCAATACGGCCCATCCGCTTTTTAGGGGCCATTTTCCTCAGGGTCCTGTATTGCCCGGTGTTTGTTCATTATACCTGATCAGGGATTGTGCCGGACGTTTTCTGGATTGCCGTTTGCGATATGTTTCCGTTGATTCTTGTAAATTTACAGAAATGGTGAATCCCTTGCGTAACGAATTATTACTGATCCGGGCAAAAGTATTCACTATCGGGGAAGATGTCAGGATCAAAGCTGTTATGCATTATGGTATCCGTCCCGTGTTAAAATTACAGGCTATTGCCAAGCAAATCAGTTTATGAAAGAAAGTCTTATTACTGTTATTGTCACACTGGTGCTTTCATTCACGGCACAGGGGCAAACGCCCGAAGAACAGTTTTACAGCCATCTGGCGCACATGTCATCAGAAATAAAGACCTTAAAGGGTTCCTTTACACAAACTAAGGAATTCGGTGCACTTGATGTAAAAGTTGTTTCAAAGGGGACGTTCAGGTATGCCAGGAACAATGAAATGCGTTTTGATTATACTGTACCACGGGTCATGAGTATAGTTGTTAATGGGAATACCGTTCAGATCATTTCGGGAGAAAAGACGACAACATATTCATGGAAAGGACAAAAAAATGCCATGGCCGGAATAGCCCGCATCATGAACCATTGTATGAAAGGGCAGTTACATGATCTTAGAACAGGATATGATTTGGATTACCAAAACACCGGAAAGAACCATAAAGTTACTGTCCGGCACCTTAAGGATGATCCGGAGGATGTATTTGAAAGCATAGAACTGTTGTTTAACGGGGATAGATATGCCCTGGAAGAAATGGTCATATGTGAAAGGTCGGGATATGTAACCACCTATGTTTTCAGTGGATTGACCGTAGAACTTGTTCGGTAGATGCCCAAAACTAAAAAATACTATATTTGTACCAAATTTTTGCGCTATGAAGGTTAATGAGGTCCCCCAAGACAACGATTTTTTTCAGCCGGACAGCAGTATTCTATTGAGGGATCGCAATTTCGCACTGGACGAAAATGGAAAATTCAGGGAAGTCCCCAGTGTGGGGTGGAAACCTAAGAACGACGCCATAAAATTTGCCTGGAAAAACAGGATGGAAGAAGCAGAAGAAATGCGCCGGCAGGTAACGGCCGGCAAGTCAAGTCCTCTGGCTTACCATATGGTTAGGATGCTGATGACGCCTCCGATACTGGCCGGCTATACAGGCATATCCAGACGCAAAATAAAAAAATTCTGCAAACCAAAACACTTTGCAACCATTAAGACCGGGGAACTCTCCCGTTTAGCGGATGCTTTGAGTATAAGTGTTGAAGAACTCACCTCTATAGATTGAACATGGAAATTAATTTTGAACACAGGCACGCCGCCCATTGTGAGAACGGTGTTGTGAGAAATTTACTGAACTTTTACGGTGTGAAACTGAGTGAGCCGATGATTCTGGGGTTGGGTTCCGGGATTTTCTTTTCCCACATGCCTTTTTACAGACTTCACGGAATGGCCCTGACATCTTTCAGACCTTTTCCCGGAAGCATTTTCAACCGGGTCACCAAAACCCTAGGCATTGAAGTGCAATGGCACAAATTCAGGGATCCCGATAAAGCAATGGACAAACTTGACGAAGTGCTTTTCAGTCAGACTCCGGTAGGATTGCGTGTAGGGGTGTACAACCTGACGTATTTTCCCAAGGAATACCGGTTCCATTTCAATGCCCATAATCTTTGCGTAATAGGCAAGGAAGGAGATGAATATATCATTTCCGATCCTATTGGCATGAACAAGAACAGACTGGCTGCCGCCGATCTGAAAAAAGTGAGATATGCCTGGGGCACTAGCCCCCCTAAGGGAAGCATGTACTATATTAAAAGCATGGAGCATTACAGACCGCTCACGGCCGAAATGATTGATAAAGCCACGCTCAAGACATGCTCCGATATGTTGCATATCCCTTTACCAATGTTTGGGGCAAAGGGAATAGCATACATGGCCGGGAGAATGAAAAAGTGGGAAAAACTGTTTGGAAAAAGAGGTGCAGCCCTCAATCTGGCTCAGGTGATCCGGATGTTGGAGGAAATTGGAACAGGAGGTGCCGGGTTCCGTTTCATGTACGCGGCATTCTTGCAAGAAGCCGGTGAATTTTTAAACAGACCGGGATGGAACCAATTGTCTATGGAACTGAGCCAGGTTGGTGACTTGTGGAGGGATTTTTCTTACAACGCTGCCCGTTTTTTCAAGCAGCGTGAGGGCGCCCTGCTCTCATACGATTATTTGGCTAATAAACTGAAAGTGATTTCAGTCCGCGAAACGGAGATCTTTTCACGACTTGAAAACTCGATAAAACGTGGGAAATAAGTTTGCCATAGAGACAATAGATCTGAAAAAGACGTACAAAGGTAAATCGCACCCTACATTAGACGGATTATCCCTCCGGATCCCCTATGGCTCTTTATTTGGACTGTTGGCTCCCAACGGGGCCGGCAAAACAACGGCCATCAATATAATATGCGGACTACGAAAATATGACAGCGGAAAAGTGTTTATTGAAGGACATGACCTGTCCGATGGTATGAAAGCCATCAAACCCCTGTTGGGCCTTGTGCCGCAGGATATAGCGCTTTTCCCGACGTTGACCGCTTACGAAAATTTGAAGATATTTGGTGGTCTTTACGGAATAGAAAAACCATTACTGGAAAAACGTATAGATCAGTTACTCGAACTATTTGACCTGTCAGCCAGCCGCCATTCTTATATCAATCGTTTTTCCGGCGGAATGAAACGAAGGGTAAACATGATTGCCGGCATGCTGCACGCTCCCAGGATATTGATCCTTGATGAACCGACTGTGGGGGTGGATGCACAGTCAAGGATCATGATCCTTGAAAAACTGATCGAGATAAACCGCTCCGGGACAACGATCCTTTTTATTTCGCATTATCTGGAAGAAGCCGAGCATATTTGTACCGAGGTGGCATTCATGGATAACGGATCTGTCATTTGTCAGGGTCCTCCTGCCGATCTGATAGATGCATATAAACCCTGTGACAGTATGGAGTCCATATATCTGACACTAACCGGAAAATGGATGAGGGATACCCAATGAAAAAATTCAGATATCTGATCTACAAAGATTACCTGCTGCTGAAAAGGGATGTGGCAGGACTGCTGCTTATGTTCCTGATGCCTGTCATTCTGGTGATCCTGATGACTTTGTTGCAGCAAAGCACATTCCAGGCCATTACTGATGCTTCGGTCCCTCTTCTGCTGGTAAACAACGATCAGGGAAAATTGGGTGGGACCATAGACAAAGAGATCGAATCTTCTGGAATTTTTCGTGTAGACAGACAGATAAAAGGTAAAACCCCATCTCTGGAAGAATTGGAAAAAGAGGTGGCGTCGAGCCGTTATACCCTGGGAATCTATATACCTGAAAACACGACCGTTGACATTCAAAAAAATGTGGCCAGATATGTCTTGTCAGCTTTTAGCGGGGAAGAAAAGCTGCCTGCGCTGGACAGGGTGGAGCTCATTATATTCGTGGATCCTACAACAAAAGCCTCTTTCTACACAGCCATCATGAGCACCCTTAAAGAAAGAACGCAGAAAATAGAATTCGCATACATCCTCAAAGAAATTACCCGGCAGGTCAATGACATCAGTCCGATACCCATATCAACAGCCGGTTTTTCCGGTGAACAAGTGTACATAGACATACGTGACGCGCGGTTGGAAGGAAAAAATTTGGTTCCTACGCCGGTGCAGCACAATGTACCTGCCTGGTCCCTTTTTGCCGTTTTCTTTATTGTAATATCTCTTTCGGGGAGTATTATCCGGGAACGTCAGGATGGCAGTTTTTCCAGGCTCCTGACCATGCCTTGTTCCTATACGGAGTATTTATTGAGCAAGGCTATTGTGTTTACCGTTGTGGCTCTCATCCAGTTTGTCCTGATATTCCTGATAGGGGTGTTTATTTTTCCACTCTTTGGGCTTGATTCCCTAAAGCTGGGAACTTCTCCGCCCGCCCTGATAGTTTTGGCACTTTCATCAGCTATTGCGGCAATTGGTTACGGGATTGCCATTGGGAACATTGCCAACACATACCACCAGTCTTCCGTTTTCGGGGCCATCTCCATAGTAATCATGGCAGCTATAGGAGGGGTGTGGATCCCGACTTTTATCATGTCCGAACCCATGAGAAAAATGGGGTTGTTCTCTCCCATGCATTGGGGACTTTCCGGCTTTCTGGATGTCTTCCTTCAGGATGCCGGAATAAAAGCCGTTTTGCCCGAGAGTGGCATAATGCTTCTTTTTGGTCTGGCATGTTTTGCCATTGCCGTTACATTCAATTACCGGCGCAGACTGGACGTTTAAAACCGTTATTGATTGCAAATGCGGGGTTGAGGATACAGGTAAGGATGATTTCATACCATTTGAAACCGTTCCTGCTCAAGGCAAGAGCAGCCCTGTGTGTCAACTCACCCAGTATAATACCGCCCAAAGGAGTTATGATCAGATCCTGGATACTTGGCTGTTCCAGTCCGCCTTCCCAAACATATTCCCATAGAAGAGAATGCATAAGTGTGAAGACCGATGATTGCCAAATGGCGGCTCCCTGCGATCTTACGGCGTTGTAGTAAAAACTGCCCTGGTAGGGATGCCCAACGTAATTGACAATAAACAGATCATAATCTTTTATGGGCGGGGTAGTAAAAGTAAGCCGGTATTGTTCCTTTATGGCCACTCCTTTGAATACTTCTTTCCTGTCCCATTGGCTAATGGATTCCGGTGAAAGGATCAGGGTTGTCATGATCAACGCATTGTAACCAAGGGAAAAAGCATTCCCTCGAATTGTTTTGTTTCCAAACGTTCTTTCGTTGTGATTTAACTGATGGTGTTCATTCCGTACGTACTGTGCTTGCAAAGGCAGAAAAGGAAACAGGATTACAGTCAGGAAGACATGGCATGTAATACGAGGTACTGATCTCAAAATTGTTTTTTCAAATATAAAAAGTTTTTTTGCTTAACTTGCAACATGTTTGAAATTTCCAAACATATTATATCATCGGTGCCTTGCCTGCATCCGGAAGGACGTCTGGATACGGTTCATAGTGACCGTTTTGAAAATACGATCAGGGATCATACGGAACATAAAAAATACCTGGTTATAGATTTCTCGTCATGTTCCTATCTTTCCAGCAGTGGCATCAGGGTCTTGTTACGTACGTCAAGGGATCTGGAATTAAAAGGAGGAAAACTCGTTCTTTCCGGACTTTCTGCAGAAATATTACAAATTATCCAGATCGCAGGACTGGTAACAGTCTTTCACATCTTGAAAAACAGTTCGGAAGCGATAATGCACATTATACAACTGCGCGAACTTGAGCGCATTTCCTTCCCGATCTCCGAAAGAAACATTCAGGGGACGCTGGAGGTTCTGTCGGGTCGTCAGGATCTGCCGTTGATAGAATGGAAAGAACCGGTGCTTACTGGATATGATTCCCTGCACATTGCTGCCGGGTATGGAGCTTTTGGAGAGACCCTGCTGAGAACGGAAGCAACGAGAGGTTTCTTTTTTACCCTCTATCATTGTACAGGGTTGGTCCCCAACGATCCGGATCACTTTCCCGACTTCCGCATTGTAAGTGATCCCCCAAACGGGACAATATTTGTGGACCGGGCATTATCCGTAAGAGGCGAACCCGATGCACGCATAATGGTAGATTCACTCTCACCGGTAAAGGCCGAAGATCTGGTCCGACAGGCTATGCATCATAACCGGTCAGTTGACCGGGCTTTGTGCACAGTGGTTTCGCTGGACCGGAATCAGGATCAGCCGGTACTTTCTGTCTTTTTTCCCCTGGAGGGAGAAGATTGGACCGGAGGTGCCTTTCTCTTACATAGTGTTAGAGAAATGATGCCGGGAGAAACTTTCGGACAATTTTGCCGGTCCCTGTTGACATGGGATAACGTGGAAGGGGTAATGATCCCAGATTTGAAATCCTTATTAATTAAACCTATACTTTGGTTGTTTTGCAGAGAAAAACGGACCGATGCCCGTAGCGTTATGGCACAGGTTATCACAGAAGAACAGGAGAGCACAGAGGATTACCTGTTTTATCTGACACGCAGATTATATACAGATTCGGAAAAACTGGAACTGAACAGATTGCATGGCGGATATTCTGCCAGAACATTCAGGGTCCGCTCTTTTGACAGTCTGGGAAGAGTCCTCAGACCAACAGTATTGAAGATAGGGGACCGCTCCATGATCAGCCGGGAGGCTGAACGTTGCAGGGAGTACGCCATGCCCTATATTCTCAACAATAGCGCCATGATCTTGGGCACATCCTACTATTGCCAGATGGGTGCCCTGAGGTATAATTTTGTGGGGATAGGAGGAGAAGGGACGGAACTCAAATGGCTTACCCATTATTTCAACAAATGGCCTGCCTCTGAACTGGAACCCTTATTTGACAAAATTTTTCTGCAGATATTAAAACCCTGGTATGGACAGCCAGTTAAGGCAAATATACATCCATACGCGGATCATGATCCTACAAAGACGTTTTTCCCCCATTTGTTAAAACAGGTGGAAGAATCATTACAGATAACACCTGACCAGGGTTCGTTCAGGATAAATGGTTGTCCCGTGAATTTCATGAATCCGTATAGATTTTTGAAAGAAGAATACCCTGCCAGGAGGCATGAGGAAATATCATATTATACTTCAATATGCCATGGAGATCTGAATATGCAGAACATTCTGCTTGACAAAGAGATGAATGTCTATCTTATAGATTTTTCCGAGACAGGACCGCGTTCCGTTATTTCTGATTTTGCCCGGCTCGAAGCCATTTTCATGATAGAATCATTCCCCATGGAGTCTGAAGAAGATTTCCTGATGGTTCTGGATTTCTTGATCAATTTCTATGAGAAATCCTGTACACTGGATAAAAGTCCCGATATTGCATGGAAAGGCCGGCTTCCGCAAGTGATGGAACGGAATATTGCACTCACAAAGAAAATGAGGGCATATGCATTTTCCTTTGCCAGGGGCGGGAAGACGTTTATTCCGTATGCTCTTGCCTTACTTGAGTGGATATTCCCGGTAGTCTGTTACAGCAGTGCCTCTGTCTGGCAAAAACGATTGTCTGCGTGTATTGCTTCTCTTTTGTGTCTGATGCTGGGTGATGATTATGTATAAATTTTAAATAAAAGATAACAACGATTATTGTGTGTGTAGTATTATTATCATCATGGTGTCCACATACGGCTTTACTCAGCAGTTCGGAGAATTGGAAATACTGCACCGTGAATATGTACCGGACCCCGTCAGATTTTGGGGTCCATGTTGTTTTTTGCAATGATTGATACGATAATTTTTGATCTGGGCGGGGTAATTGTAAATATTGACAGGGACTGCTCTGTACGTGCCTTTGAATC
This sequence comes from Bacteroidales bacterium Bact_09, assembly GCA_001603455.1. Lineage (GTDB taxonomy): Bacteria > Bacteroidota > Bacteroidia > Bacteroidales > UBA932 > DMER64. The sequence continues at coordinate 17,046 of LUZA01000018.1, forward strand.
CCTGGGACTGAAAGATGCTGCATCCTATCTGGACCCTTATCATCAAAACGGCTTTTTTCTTGAATTAGAAGACGGCCGGTTAGATGTCACTGGTTTCTGCAACCATCTTAGATGGTTGTGTAACGGACCCGTTTCCTTTTCTCAGGCACAGAAAGCCTGGATGGCCTTCATAACTGATGTGCCAGGGGAAAGACTGTCATATATTCATAATTTGAGAAAAGATTACCAGGTCTGCCTGTTGAGCAATACCAATCCTTTCATCATGGAATGGGCGCGAAGCAACCGTTTCACGCCTGAAGGCCGAAGGCTTGATGATTACTTTGACCATTTATTCCTGTCATATGAAATGAAATGCGTCAAACCGGGCCGGGAGATTTTCGACATGGTAATAAATCGTTTGCAAACAGATCCCAAAAAGGTTTTGTTGATAGATGACGGTCCAGCAAACGTCTGTATGGGCAGACAACTTGGAATGAGAACCTATATGCCTGCAAACGGAGTCAACTGGATCCCCGCTGTTCAGAAACTGTTGGCAAATTCGGTTACCAGTCTGAACAACAGCAGGTAGCGGTTAGTGTATATATGCAGGTAATCGTCCAGGGGTGTGTGATAAACGGAATAAGCATTCCCATCAACCATTAAAGGTTTAACCGGCTGTTTATTTCGCGAAAAAGCAGCAGGGTTTCTTCTCTTTCAGGCCCGGTTTCCACAAAAAGGCTATTCCCGTTATCGGCGACCATGTTCAGATCGATTACCTGCAGGATCCTGTCAAGGAGTATCACCGGGTTTTCGGGCCGGGCGTAATGTTCGGCCAGGGTCAGGAGAAAAGCTACTCCCGAAGCATTGTCATTGGCACCGGGATAAAAACATCCTTGCCAAAATGCCACAGGTGGTCATAATGGGCAATAAAAACGATGCAGGAATCTGCCCCGGCTGTATCGGGAATATGTAATAACAATATTTCTGTGTTTCATGGTAACAAAGATATATCTTTGCAGTTTATGATGATCCATTCTATATTTTTTGACATTGATGGCACATTGGTAAGCTTCCGGACCCATGCAGTTCCTCCGTCTGCGGCACATTCCATCAAGGAATGCCAGGCCAGGGGAATTCGCGTTTTTCTTTGCACCGGAAGACCAAAGATCTTGGTCCAGGATTTTTCTCTTCCACAATTCGGCAATTTGCATTTTGACGGTTTAATTGCTCAAAATGGCTGTTATTGCGCTACGGGTGACGGACAGGTCATATATCAAAGTATCATAGATCCGCGTGATATACGTGCTCTGGTCAGATATCTGAACGATCACGAACCTTTTCCCGTTTCGCTGATGACCAGTGATAAGGTGTATATCAATTATATTGACCAAAGGGTAGAAAACCTGGCCGCCTTCCTGGGTGTGGGACTGCCCGAGGTCAGACCTCTTGAAACAGTCAGAGAGGATGTGATGCAGGTGAACATATATGGTGATAACTATCTGGAATCCAAGGTTATGCGAGAAGTGTTCACCCGCTGTGAATCCAGTCGCTGGCATCCCGATTTTGCTGATGTAACGCCACAAGGGAACAGTAAAAAGACCGGAATAGAAAAGATATTGCAACATTATGGCCTTGAACGGAAAGGAACTATGGCTTTTGGTGACGGAGGAAACGATATTTCTATGCTGGAATATGTTGAAATTGGGGTAGCCATGGGTAATGCCGATGATCCACATGTCCTGGAGGCTGTTTCTCATATAGCACCTCCGTTAGATGAAGACGGGATAGCAAGGTTTTTAAATTCCTTTTTTCTACATTTGTGATTATGAAAAGATGGGCGATGACTGATGTGTTTGCGATGAAAAAGTTGTTTTTTTTCTTATTCATTCTATCCGTTGCAGATATTTTACCGGCAACGGCACAGAATGTACAGCTGCATTACAGAACAGGTCAGTGGCTTTATCCGGACACATTGGGAAAAGAAGCCCGTATTCTCAGTACTGTGGAAATGTTCCGGGCTGATCCTTGGGGTGATACTTTTTTCTTTGTCGATATGACTTATACCCCTCAGGGGGTCAATTACGCATATTGGGAAATTGCACGTAATCTGAAATTTTGGGACGCTCCTTTTGCTGCACATCTTGAATACAATGGCGGATTGCGGGGATCTGTACTATTTAACAATGCTTTTCTGGCCGGGGTGAATTATTCGGTTGCTGCTCCGGATAACTCAAAATCTTTTTCGCTTTCGGTCATGTATAAATACATTCAGGGATTGCGCAGACCGTCCAATTTTCAGTTGACCGCTATATGGAACATGAATTTAGCCAGGGGAAAATGTACTTTCAGCGGATTCATAGACTGGTGGAAACAAGGCGAACACTTTGTATTGCTTTCTCAGCCTCAATTTTGGGTCAATTTGAATGCTTTCGAAAATATTAATGATTCCTTCCGTTTAAGTGTGGGAACAGAAGTAGAACTAAACAGTAACCTCTTCTATAAAGGATTCTACGTGATTCCCACCGTGGCGGTTAAATGGACATTCAGGTAAGCAAAAAGTGTTATCGCATCACTTCTCCAATTTCTTCGGGCGTAACAGGCAGGCGTTTACTGCCAAGAAACCTGTGTCCGCCGGGTGTTACCAGTACATCGTCTTCTATGCGTATGCCACCAAAATCATAAAGAGCTTTGCATTTATCAAAATTAATAAAAGCTTTGTTATGCCCGTCTGCTTTCCACATTTCAAGCAGGGTGGGGATAACATAGAATCCGGGCTCAACGGTCATTACGTTTCCTGCTTCCAGAATGCGGGCCATACGTAAAGATTTTAGCCCAAACTGGGTGCTTCTGGTAACGGTATGGTCATACCCCACAAAGTGTTCTCCCAAGTCCTCCATATCGTGAACATCCAGACCCATATTATGTCCCAGTCCTGTAGGGAAGAATGCAGCGTGTGCGCCGGCTGCGACCGCCTCTTCTATGTCTCCTTTCATCAGACCGAGCTCTTTCAATCCTTCTGTAATGATGCGTGCTGCCGTCAGGTGAATATCCCTGAAAGAGATCCCGGGAGCGCACATGCCTATACAATGATTATTGGCTTTAAGTACCAGGTTGTAAAGATCTTTACTAATACCTTTGAAAGTCCCTCCCACAGGTATAGTACGTGTAAAATCGCTGCAATAATGACTTTGCAGTTCAGCTCCGGCATCCATCAGCAACAGACGTCCTTCCTTCAGGATCTTGTCGTGGGAATGTCCGTGCATGACTTCTCCGTTTTGTGTCAGTATGATGGGAAATGACGGCATATATCCTCCACTAACGGCAATTCCTTCCATGATACCGGCCAATTCCTGTTCAACCATTCCGGCTTTTGCCATCTTCATAGCTGTATAATGCATGGCATATCCAAGATCACACGCCCTGTCTATCTGTTCAATCTCTTCTGCTTGTTTGATCATACGCATGCTGACTATGGAACGTATAAATTCTTCGGAGGCTTTTCCCTTCTGATCGTTTGGATGGATCTGCAGCATATCCATCAGTTCTATCATATTGTCACTTCTGTAAGGGGGCAAAAAGTGAATTATGCGTCCTTTTTTCTTTTCACCGGATATATATGCAGCCAGAGATTTGCGCGGATGGGTATATGCTACACCTATTCTTTCGGCCTTTTCCTGCATGCAGGGTAGAGGTCCGGTCCAGACAATGTCGTCAATACTGACATCGTCCCCGAATAAAGTCTCTTTTCCGGTCTCAAAGTCAATGATGGCAGCCAGATCGGGTTCGTCCAGACCAAAAAAATACAGAAAAGTGCTGTCCTGTCTGAAATGATAGGTGTTGTCGCTGTAATTACAGGGCGCTTCACGGTTTCCCATGAACAGGCCTATTCCTTTGTCCAGTTTTGATTTTAATGTCTGACGGCGTTGTATATAGATCTCTTTAGAAAACATAGTGATTGTATTTTTCTCAAAGATAATAAAAAGTCATATACCTTTGCCGCATGTTGCCTACTTCACGCAAGGAATTAGATCGTCTGGGTTACGGGAATGTAGATATCATCCTTTTTTCCGGAGACGCTTATGTTGATCATCCTTCTTTCGGAGCGGCTGTTATAGGGCGTGTTCTGGAAGCCGGGGGTTACAGGGTGGCAGTCGTGCCGCAGCCAAACTGGAGGGATGACCTGAGAGATTTCAAAAAAATGGGGATCCCGCGTCTCTTTTTCGGGGTTACGGCCGGCAATATGGATTCTATGGTAAACCATTACACAGCGGCCAGGCGGTTACGGAGCAATGACGCTTATACTCCGGAAGGCCGGGCAGGGATGAGACCCGATTATGCCGTTACAGTTTATACCAGGATACTTAAACAATTGTATCCTCACGTACCGGTGGTCATCGGAGGAATTGAAGCTTCTCTTCGCAGGCTGACGCATTATGATTATTGGTCGGATACGCTCAAACCTTCAGTTCTGGTAGAATCCGGCGCAGATTACCTGGTATATGGCATGGGGGAACGTCCCATAACCGAATTGGCTCAAAAACTGAGGGAACATATGCCCTTAAGTGAGATCCGGAAAACTCCCCAGATAGCCTATATAGTTAATAATCCCGCCGAGACAGATAACTCCCGGCAAATAATGTATCTTCCTTCCCATGCATCATGCAAAAGAAGCAAGAAAGTGTTCGCAGAACATTTCAGGATCTTCGAACAACAGGCAAATATATCTGACCCTCCCATTCTGGCAGAACCTCTTTACGACCAGGCTGGCAAGATAGTTATCGTAAATCCTCCGTATCCCCTGATGACTACCGGCATGATGGATGAAATTTATGATCTTCCGTTTTCCTATCAGGCGCATCCCCGTTATAAGGGAAAAAGGATCCCTGCCCTGGACATGATAAGATTCTCAGTATGTCTTCACCGGGGATGCTTTGGAGGATGCAGTTTTTGCACCATTGCTGCTCACCAGGGAAAAAAGATCAGTTCGCGTTCCCGGGAATCGATCCTTAAAGAAGTAACCCGGCTTACGGCAATGGATCAGTTCAAGGGATATTTGACAGATTTGGGAGGTCCGACGGCCAATATGTACAAAATGCAGGGGCGGAACCGAAAGGTGTGCGATACGTGTCACAGGACATCCTGCCTGTTTCCGGCCGTCTGCAAAAACCTGGACACATCCCACCGGCAGTTACTGGAACTGTACGAGGCGGTAAGGAATGTGCCCGGGGTAAAAAAAGCCACGATAGGGAGTGGCATCCGTTATGATCTTTTCCTGAATGAAAAAGGATTTCTGAATGATGAAGGAAAGCAGTTCTTCTCTGATTTGTTGAGGTACCACGTCTCGGGACGCCTGAAAGTAGCCCCCGAACATACACAGGATAATGTACTCAGATTTATGCACAAGCCTTCTTTTGAACTATACCATGTCCTGTCAGAAGCATTCCGCCGTGAAAACATCGCTCAGGCTTTGAAGCTGCAGCTCGTTCCATATTTTATTTCATCGCATCCGGGGTGTACACAGCGTGATATGTCTTTACTTGCAGCCAGGTTCAAAAAAGACAGGATCCGGGTAGAGCAGGTACAGGATTTTACGCCCACTCCCATGACCAAATCCTCGGTCATGTATTATACCGGCCTTGTGCCGGAAACCGGAAAAAGGGTTTTTGTGGAACGGAACCCACAAAAAAAAGCCCTCCAGAAGGAAGGCTTTTTCAAGAATAACCGTAAATCCTAATAGCCCGGATTCTGTTGTGAGCGAACGCCTTCGTTGGCACTCATCTCATCTATTGAAATGGGCAGGATGGTCTTGTGGAATGTCCGGTTGATGGTTTTTTCACGGTGCGTGATCACTACCATGGGGAAAATAAAGTCATCGTTAAAGGTGATGGTCTTATTCAGGCGCATCATGTCAAAAAAGCGATGACCTTCTGCGAACAGTTCCTTGCTTCTTTCGTCCAGTATCATGTCTGAGGTTATGCTCGTGGCAGTCGCCGGAGCCAGATTGGGAGAGCGTTTGCGGATGGCATTCAGATAAGTGACAGCTTTGTCCTTGCTGTTTGAAGCCAGGGCGGCTTCTGCGGCTATCAGGTATACCTCGGACAAACGGATCACCTTAATGTTCACAGCCGTGGCAGAGCCTTTGCCATCGCCGTCAAAAGTAGTGCTTCCGCTGTATTTGTAGCAGGAACCATAACGGTATACGCCCGTATCTTTATATGATTCATCGTAGTCCATAACGCCCCAGCGTATATCATCGGGATCTTGGTTCATCCTTTCAAGCCAGTAATCGCTGGCCATGAACCAGCCCATGGCCGAGGTAGAACCGTGACCATGGCGGCGCAGGTAAAAGCTAAGCGATCCGGATCCCAGGTCGGATTCACCCTGCAGCATGGCCAGTTCAAATATCGATTCGGTATTGTACTGTGCAGTCCATGAGCTGACCCATTTGTCATTGGTGTACAGGGTGTATACCTTGGAATTGATAATCTCTTCTGCAGCGGCCAGGGCACCACCCCAGTTTTCCATATACAGGTAAACACGGGCTAGGATAGCCTTATTGGCATAGTAGTTAATGTACCCGTTGGCCTTTGTCTTGTTTAGCAGGGGAGCTCCGTCAGTAAGGTCTTTCACGATCTGGGTGTATACCTGTTCCACGGTGGCCCTTGAGGGCTGTGCTGAAGCATCCAGGGGTTCCAGCGCAAGGGGAACGCCCAGGGCCGTTTTCTCCATGTTGTAGGGTTTGCCGTACAGGCGTACCAGGTCAAAATACATCAGGGCGCGCAGGGTAAGAGCCTGTCCTTTATAAACCAGCAAAGCACTGGTGGAATTGCCTGCCTCCTCTATCTTCTGGATGTTGATAAGCAGGTTGTTTACCTGGGCCAGGCAGTGGTAGATCTGGATCCAATATCCGGAATAAGAGTTGGAAGAGGGGGAGTGGTTGAAAGTATATAAGGCGTCCAGACCCCTGCCCTGGGAACGTAGCGCAAAATCACCACCCTTTGCATCGCCGTACATGATAAAGTTACGTCCGTAATAGCTTGAGGATGTCATCTTGCTCATAATCCCGTTCATGATCACTTTGGCGTCGGCCGCTGTGGTTATGGACGTTTCGGCTGCGGCGGAATTGCTGGGTTTCACATCCAGGAATCCTTCACAAGACATGGTCAGAACAACGCAAATTGCTGCTAGTAATATATTTATCTTTTTCATAGTGTTGTTCAGTTAATCGTTAAAAACTAAATTCCAGGCCGAAAGTGAAGGTCTTGCCCAAGGGGATTTCCCATCCCCTGGATCCATATTCGTTCACTTCGGGGTCGTATTCCTTATGAGCTGCAAGTGTCCACAGGTTGGTACCGTTGAAGAATATCCTGGCATTCTGGATACTGATCTTGTTGGTCCAGGCACGGGGCAGGTTGTAAGCAACAGATACATTTTTCAGTCTTAAGTAGTCAGCGGGATTCATATGGCGGCTGCTCTTCTGATTCACATCCTCCATGTCGATGGCTATACGCTGGGGATATTTTGCCGTTTTGTTGGAAGGAGTCCAGCGGTTGTCATAGCAATACTTTGACATGATACGTTCCCAGTAATAACCATCGTCATTTACGTCACGGCCAACGGCATTGTAAGTGTATCCGCCAATCTTGTAAACAAAGTTCAACGCAATGCTGAGTCCTTTCCAGCTCAGGTCGGTGACGAATCCCCCAAAGAAATCTGGATGGGCGTCGCCCAGGATCACTTCATCGGCTTTGGAGTAGTTATAGGTTGCCGGACGGCCGTCAACCGTAAGATCGGGCTGTGAATCATTGTTCAGGAACCAGACGTTCCTCCCGGTAGCATCTTCAACTCCGGCCCATTCAAGGCCGTAGAGGGCAAGGGTGGATTCGCCTTCACGGTAAATAAACTTGGCACGGGCATCTCCTCCTGTGGGATCATACCATCTAATGTCCTTACTGTCATAGAGCTTGGTTACCGTGGAACGGATCCAGGACCCGGTCAGACCGGCACTCCATCTCAGGTCTCCAGTGCGGATGATATCGCCGCTCAATTCAATTTCCAGCCCATGGTTGTTGATCTCACCGATATTCCTAAGGGTGGAACTGAACCCGGTAACGGTGGAAATAGGAACGCTTTGCAAAAGGTCTTTGGAGTCCCTGTTGAAATACTCAATGGTTCCGTTCAGACGGTTGTTAAACAACCCGAACTCCAGGGCCGCGTTCCAGGTATAGCTGGTTTCCCAGGACAGATTGGCATCGGCAATGTTGGCCACGCCACCACCCGGATCTTCCATGTACTTGTTGCCATAGGAGGTCAGGGCACGCCATCCGTAATTGCTGGAGGGAAGCGTTCCGTTCACTCCGTAGGAACCCCTCAGGCGCAGGTTGCTGATCTGGGTTATGTCTTTCATGAACCCTTCATTGTTGATCCTCCAGGAACCGGCGACAGACCAGAAGTTCCCCCAGCGGGTGTTGGAACCCAGGCGTGAGGATCCGTCGCGTCGGAATGAACCTGACAGATAATAACGTCCGTCATAGCTGTATTCGGCACGCGACAGAAGCGACAACATGGTGTTGCCCCAATAATAGGCATTGGCGTCCAGAACCCCGGCAGTGGCTACGGTATGCAGGGCACTGGTAGGCAGGTTGGTCCCAGAAGAACGCTGGAAATCGGTCTTGTTTTCTTCTGCTTCCCATCCCACAAGTAAATTAAGCATGTGTTTATCTGCAAATTCCTTATCGTAGTTCAACGTGGTGGATGACACGATCTTCTGGAAATTGGTGAACATTTCGTGAACTTGTCCTTTCACGCTGGAGGCGCTAAAGTGGTTTGCACTGTAGTAGATGTGGTCCCTTGTCTGCGTGTTGTCGAATGAAAGGACGGATTTCAATACCAGTTCCGGCATGAATTTCACGGTCAGTGTTTCATTGGCTGACAAACGCAATACATTGGATTCGTTCTCCCATTCATTATTGTAATAAACCTGGTTATAGGCATAACTCCCGTAACGGGCAGTCCAGGGTGCTCCGGTCTTGTAATCGGTAGGCCAGTAAAGAGGCCACAACAGGTTGCGTGATTGCATGAAGTAGTTGGCTCCGGTACTGCGGGTGTCGTTGAAACCGTGCTGCACGTTTTTGGCAATGTTCACGTTGGTGGTGAACTCTATGATTTTGCCCACTTTCTGGTTAACGTTCACCCGGCCTGCAATACGGCTGAAATCGTTGACCGTGCTGCGTCCCTGTTCCTTGGTATAGGACAAGGATGAATAATAGCTGGTTCTTTCGTTGGCGCCGCTCACAGACAGGTCGTATGTCTGGTATATGGCCGTGCGGAACAGGACATCGTCCCAGTTATAGTATTTGCCTTCCCTGTTTTCTATGCCATCAGTCATTCCCAGTATTTTCAGGGAGTTTACCGTGTTATCATCGGCCGTGAAACGGTACCCGTGTTTGTTAAAACGCTTGTTTAACTGGGCCAGGGCAGATTTACTGGAGGCCTCATCGGTTTTGCCGTCGTATTTTCCGGCGTTCCAGAAGTTTTCATAATACAGCTCAACCTGTTCCTCGGGGCTTGCAATGTCAAAGTTAACAGTGGCAAATGAAGGCGTGATCCCCACAGATGTTTTGAAATTGACTACAGGTCTTCCCAGGCGTCCCGTTTTGGTAGTCACCAGAATGACACCGTTGGCAGCACGGGAGCCGTACAGTGCAGAAGCGGCGGCGTCTTTCAGAACGGTGATCGATTCAATGTCCTGGGGATTGAGTGTGCTCATCACATTGTTGGTAGCATAGATGTAGCCGCTCATTTGTCCGGTGTCCCCCGAAACCACGGGAACCCCGTCAATAACGTAAAGCGGTTCGTTAGAAGCATTCATGGATCCGATACCGCGTACCCGTATACTAGATACGGCTCCTGCCTGTCCGGAATTGGTAGTTATTTGCATGCCGGCCACTTTCCCATTCAGGGCATTTTCGAAGGAAAGGGCTGGAACGTCCTTAATAGCTTCGGATTTGACGACAGAAGCGGCACCTGTATAGGTTCCTTTTCTGGCAGTACCGTAAGCTACCACCATGACCTCTTCCAATGCAAATGCATCTGGGATCATGGTAACGTTCACCACATTTCTTCCGGCAACAGGTACCTGGATGGTAGTGTAACCCACATAAGAGAGTACTAACACAGCATTGTTGGGGCATCTTTCAATGACAAAATTCCCGTCAATGTCGGTGTTCGTTCCCAGTCCTCTTTCTCCCTGGATCAAAATGGTCACAAAGGGGAGAGGAGAACCGTCTTCTGAAGATGTTACCTTACCGGTAATCCTCTGTTGTGCAATAGCAGAAATTGAAACCAACACTGCCAGCACAAGGAATAAAGTTTTCTTCATGAAATTTTGGTTAGATTAGTATTTAGGGTTAAAACAGTTACAA
>LUZA01000147.1 GCA_001603455.1 Bacteroidales bacterium Bact_09
GATAAAACAATGCTACTAAATATATATCAATTATTTGCGTATATCTACCTTCCCAAATATAGCAGTAAGACAGATATATCCGCCGGCGACACGCCTGGGATCCTGGAGGCCTGTCCTATTGTACCCGGTTTTATTCTTTGAAGCTTCTGACGTGACTCTGTTGACAATGAAAGCACCTTGCTATAATCAAAAGATCCGGGAATTATGACAGAATCCAATCTCAATATCTTGCGTGCAAATGCCCCCTCCCTTTCTATATAGCCTTTATACTTGATGGCTATAACCACAGATTCATAAATTTCACGGGCAAGAGTATGCTGTTCGTACAATGTTCCACGTGGAACAAACTGCACAATATCTTCCCATAATATCTGTGGACGGCTGAGAATTTCTGTAAAGCGTTTTTTTGTAGTGATTGTTGCGGTCCCCCCCTTTTTTAAAATTTCGTTGATTTTATCCGGTTCTATAGCATTGTTTTCAAGCCAACGTAACAATGTGTCCCTTTTTTTCTTTTTTTCTATAAATAAGGCATACCTTTCCTCTCCTGCCAAACCTATTTGGTGCCCTAATGGTGTTAGCCGCTCGTCTGCATTGTCCTGACGCAGCAAAATCCTGTATTCTGCCCTTGAGGTAAACATTCTATATGGCTCGTCCACTCCTTTTGTGATTAAATCATCTATAAGCACTCCGATATATGCCTGGTTTCGTTTGAGAATAACAGGTTCCATTGCGTTAATTTTCCTGTGTGCATTTATAGCAGCCATTATTCCCTGTGCGGCAGCTTCTTCATAACCTGTCGTGCCATTGATCTGTCCGGCAAAATACAAGTTTGGGATATTTTTTACTTCCAGAGTATGTTTTAATTGTGTAGGCAGGAAGTAATCGTATTCTATCGCGTATGCAGGCCTGTAAAAAACGGCATTCTCCATACCTTTAATTTTTCTTACCGCTTGATATTGAATATTTATTGGCAAGGATGATGAAAAACCCTGTAGATAATATTCGTTGGTATTCCACCCTTCTGGTTCCAGAAACAACGGATGCTGCTCCTTGTCCGCAAACGTTCTGAGCTTATCTTCAATACTTGGACAATACCGTGGCCCTTTCCCTACTATTCTTCCAGAAAACAAAGGGGAATCATCAAATCCTTCTCTGAGTTTGTCATGAACTGCTGAATTTGTATATACCATATAGCAATTCATCTGTTTGCCTTTTTTCTGAATGGCCGATGGAATATCCAGGAAGGAAAACTTTTGTGGGTCCGTATCACCTTTTTGTATTTCCATTTTGGAAAAGTCCACTGATCTTCCGTCTATTCTTGGTGGTGTGCCGGTTTTCATGCGGTCAACCTCTATCCCCCGTTCCTGTAACTGTCTACTTAACCCAATGGCAGGTGGTTCCCCTATTCTTCCGGCCGGTGTTGAATTCCATCCAATAAATATTTTTCCATTCAGAAATGTCCCGTTTGTCAGAATTATGGCTCTTGCATAAAATTCCTGTCCAAGCTCCGTCCTTACGCCTGAAACAACGTCTCCATTAAATAACAGGGATATGACCTGATCCTGCCACATGTGTAAATCCTTCGTGTTTTCCAATAATTTCCTCCATTCGGATGAAAACAACAGGTTATCGCATTGTGCACGGGGACTCCACATGGCCGGTCCTTTTGACTTGTTGAGCATTCTGAATTGTATGGTGCTTTTATCAGTAATGATGCCCATCGCTCCGCCCAGAGCATCTATTTCTCTGACTATCTGTCCCTTTGCGATTCCGCCAATTGCCGGATTACAAGACATATGAGCCATTTTTATCATGTCCATTGTAATCAACAGGGTTTTAGATCCGAGCCCGGCAGCCGTATATGCCGCTTCACAACCTGCATGACCACCTCCTACAACAATAATGTCATACTGTTTGATCATATTATGGGGTCAATTTTTATCTTTGAAAGTGCATTATCTTCAGCCTTTCGCATTTTATTTGATTGTACGGTAGTTATATCGTCTTCGCCCAATATATGTAATACTCCATGTGCCATGACCCTGAGTAGTTCTTTTGAAAAAGATTGTCCATACAATAAGGCATTGTTGCGAACTGTTTCTACGTCTATAAAAATATCGCCGCTCATTTTGGTTTCATTTTTACCCGTATAGGAAAAAGTTATTACATCAGTGTAATGGTCATGTCCAAGATACTT
>LUZA01000019.1 GCA_001603455.1 Bacteroidales bacterium Bact_09
AAGAAACGTTCCTTGAGTGTTTTCACGATCTCTTGACGAGCGCCGGGCGACACAAAATAGCCAATGCCTCGTTTATTATATATGATCTTCTTTTGCTGCAGGTAATCGTAAGTTCTGGCTACGGTATTGGGATTCACACCCAATGTAGCACCCAGTTCCCTCACTGAGGGTATTCTGCCTTCATCATTCCATTTACCGTTCAGGATCTTTTCGCATAATGATTCGGCAATCTGAAGATATATAGCTTTATGATCCTTGAATTTCATAATGATCAATATTTTGTGGTTTTAATAAGGCGGTATGTGCCAATCCAGCAGGCAGCGGTAACGGCTCCGTGGATACTGTAACTAATAATGAGAATATTCCTTACAAAGGGAATATGACTGTATGTATTAACGAAAGCTCTATTACTTAAAACCTGCCAGTTATCAATCTCCCTGGGAAGATCTGCCAAAATGTTTTCAGTAAAATGCTCCAGTGCTTCAAACCCGATAATACGAAACACTACAATGAAAACCAGGATCAGCAAAAAGAAAATTCCTATGAGAGAGATAAATGTCATAGCTATTTTCTGTCTTTTGAAAAGAACGTTGCCCAGTATAAAAATTGACTGTATAAAGAAAAGGTCAAAAAGCTGTCTGCCCAGTTGATTTAATGTCTCCACGTTGATCAGGAATCCAGTCATTCGGGAGGGAACGATCAGGTAAAGCAGCGTATCTGCCAGGAACAGACCTGTCAGAATGAGGATGGTCGTGCAAATAGAATTGAGAACAAACATGCTCAGGGTTTTTTCCATTGTCGATACGGGAAGCAATACATAATTAAGCCCTTTTCGGCTGTGATTAACATTCCCGTGTAATTTGGACGGAGCAAAAATCACGGTTACCGCTGTCCAGACAACGATCATAGCCATCCTTTTTGAAGGAGAGACAGACACTCCGGAGAGCATGGTTAGGATTATGAATATCATATATCCACCCACCATGCTTAAAATTGACAAACCGCATTTTCCCGGCAGTTCCCTGCATTCTTTGCGTACCAGTGTGCAAAAACGTTTTATATTGAATATATTACTCATGATTATCCTCTTTTAAAATGATCCCGGAACCATTCCTTATGCATCAATACGGCATTGAACAAAGTCTCCAGGTTAACTTTTGTATCTATCCCCTCCGTATTGGCTTTAACCAGCGAGTACCCCAGCGGCGTCTCTTCTGCATACAGTGCTTCCGGGTATTTGTCATGAGCCGTCAGAAAACAAACCCTTGCAGCGATCTCTTCTATGGAGGCATACAGCAGTACTCCGCTTTGATCAAGGATAATGATGGGGTCGATAAGATTTTCCAGATCACGGACCTGGTGTGTAGATATGATCATCAGACGTTCTTCGTTTATAAGTCCGGCAACGATGCTCCGGAAAATAGATTTGGACGGAATGTCCATCCCGTTGCTCGGTTCATCCAGAAGGAGGATTCTTGTATTCAAAGATAAGGCGTACGAAATATGTGCCTTTTTTTGTTGCCCGGCCGAAAGGTCCTTAAAACGCTTTTTTGGTTTTATTTCAAAACGATCAAGGCATGCCAGAAACTGTTCCTTGTTAAAACCAGGATAGAAAGATCCGTTGTTATCGGCAAAATGCGCTACACTCCCCAGCGGACATGCAGGTTCTTCGGGAAGGAAAAAGATATCCTGAAAAAACGCAGGCTGACGTTTGTAAGGATGAAACCCGTTAACATCACAAGTGTCCTTCTCACTTCGCAGCAATCCACTCATGAGTTTGAGTAAAGTTGTCTTTCCCACGCCGTTTTGTCCCAGAAGGCCGTATACATTGCCTTCTTCAAGGGACATGTTCAGCCCGGTAAAGACTTTATTTTTTGAATAACTGAATGATAAATCCCTGATTTGTATCATCACAATAGTGTATTAGTTTATTAGTTCACTGCAAAGGTAATTTCTTTTTTGAATAATCCAAAAATCAATACATTTTTTCAGGTTCTGTGATTTGCTATCTTTGTTAAAATTTTAAAATATGTCATTAATAAGGCTTTCCGGAGTCGATATAATCAAGGATTCCAACCTGATCCTGTCAGAAATTGATCTCACCCTCGATAAAGGAGATTTTGCTTACCTGGTGGGCCGTGTAGGAACGGGAAAAACATCCCTGGTCAAAGCGCTCATAGGGGAATTCCCTGTAACAAAGGGAGAAGCCAGCGTTGCCGGATTTGATCTTATCAAACTGAAAAAAAAACAGGTTCCCTACCTGAGAAGGAAGATAGGGGTCGTTTTCCAGGATTTTCAATTACTGCAAGACCGTTCTGCCTATGATAACCTCGCATTTGTACTCCGATCCACAGGATGGAAAAACAAGAAAGAAATACGGCAACGCATAGAAATGGCGCTGGACAGTGTAGGTATGCTTCACAAAAAACATAAAATGCCTTTTCAGCTTTCGGGCGGGGAACAGCAGCGTGTTGCCATAGCCCGTGCCATATTGAACAATCCCGAGATCATCCTGGCTGACGAACCGACCGGGAACCTGGACAGCGACACCCAGCAGGAGATCATGCAGCTATTTATGGAGATCCACGATAAACAACAACCTGCCATGATAGTGGTAACACACAATCTGAACCTGCTGCAGCGATACCCGGGACGGATATTCAAATGCGAAGCCGGTAAATGCTCAGAAGTGGAAAACAGGCAGGAAATTGACTTTTTCGGTTTTATGGAATCATGAAGAACAAGAAAGAGATAGACGGGATCATTAACTGGTTTAAAACCCATATGCCGAATCCTGAAACAGAACTACAGTATTCAGATCCCTACGGGCTTCTGGTTGCCGTAATACTCTCGGCACAATGCACAGACAAACGGGTCAACATGACTACCCCTGCCCTGCTGGAACGTTTTCCTACGCCCCAGGTCATGGCTGCCGCCACGCCGGAAGAAGTTTTCCCTTATATTAAGTCAATCTCCTATCCCAATAACAAAGCCCGGCACCTTATCGGGATGGCTCGCGGATTGATGGAAAAGTTCCAAGGGCATGTTCCGCAAGAACCGGAAGATTTGCAAAAGTTACCGGGAGTAGGCAGAAAGACAGCCCATGTAATTGCATCGGTCATCTATAATAAAGAGGTCATAGCCGTAGACACCCATGTCTTTCGCATTTCCCGCCGTCTGGGCTTGTCAGAAGGAAAAACGCCCCTGGCGGTGGAAAACGATCTGAACAATCTTTTCCCACCCAGGCTCAGGGCCAGGGCCCATCATTGGCTGATCCTGCACGGAAGATACGTATGTACGGCAAGAAAACCCAAATGTACCTCCTGCGGACTTGCCACCTGGTGTGATACCTATAAAATACAGAACAAAGCATGAAACCGTTAACGGGCTTGGGAAAAGAATGGTCAGAGGCCATAAATGATTTTTTCATTTATCTGCGTCTGGAACGATCTCTGTCTGATAATACATGCGATGCATACCTTCGTGATATTAAACGTTTTCTGAATCACCTGAAGCAAACGCACCTGAAAGATGGCGGTCCGTTACCCGGTCCGGCCAGAATATCTTCCCGTCACATAGAATCTTTTCTGAGCGAAATAACCGATTCGGGGCTATCGCCCAGGACACAGGCCCGTACCCTCTCGGGACTGAATGCCTTTTTTCGTTTTCTTACCATGGAAAAGTGCATTCCGGGAAATCCCTGTTCTTCCGTCGAAGCCCCAAAAACGGGAAGGCGTCTTCCGGTAGTTCTATCCCTGCGGGAAATAGAAGCCATACTGGATTCGATTGATCTGAGCATTCCGGAAGGACACCGTAACAAGGCCATTATTGAAGTACTTTACGGATGCGGATTGCGTGTGAGTGAACTCAGGGAAATGAAATTTACGCAGATGTTTCCCGATCAGGGTTTTATCCGCGTTATTGGCAAAGGAAACAAACAACGGCTGGTCCCTATAGGATCACATGCACTCAGGGCTTTGGATTTGTATTATCCCTGGAGAAATTCCCTGAATATTACGCCTGCATACGAAGATTACGTGTTTTTAAACAGGTACGGAAGACCCCTTACCCGTAATATGGTGTTCCTGATCGTCCGGTCACAAGCAGAAAAGGCTGGTCTGAAAAAAAACATATCCCCCCATACGTTCCGGCATTCATTTGCCACACATCTGATAGAGAACGGAGCAGATCTGCGCGTTGTCCAGGAAATGCTGGGTCACA
The DNA here is from genome assembly GCA_001603455.1 of Bacteroidales bacterium Bact_09. GTDB lineage: Bacteria > Bacteroidota > Bacteroidia > Bacteroidales > UBA932 > DMER64. The sequence goes on from LUZA01000019.1 coordinate 4,222, forward strand.
GCAGTATCCTTACTACAGAGATATATACACATCTGGATACGGCATTCTGGCAGCAAACCATTTTGAATCATCATCCGCGCCCTTGATTTGGGCATGATTATTGAAAAACCTTATATTTGTTGTGTTATTATACCATATAAATGAAACGTTTTATACGCATTTCAATTCTTGCCGCCTTGCTCCTGACCACTCCCGTACTTTATGGTCAGGACAAGGAACGTAACGCCGGTGACCTGTTCAATATGGCTGTTGAGTTATTCAAACAAGAGCAATACTGGAGCGCGTATGAGCTTTTTAACAGGATCGAGACTTCTGATCAGCAAGCACATCCATCCATGGCCGCTTCCTACCGCCTGCTGTGCCAAATCGCTCTTAATGATCCTTCTGTGGATCAAAGTATAGATCGTTGGGAACAAAAATACCCGTCAGCTCCTTTAAGAAATCAGATCTATTTCAACCTGGGCAATCTGTTATCCACTGAAAACCGTTTCAATGAAGCAGTCAGGGCCTATGAGAAAGTAAAAGTGAACCGCCTCCCCAAAAAAGACCGTTCAGCCTGTGTATTCAGAAAAGGATACGCATACCTGCAGGCAGGCGATCTGCTTAAGGCCGATAGTCTTTTCGCAGAGACCGAAAACTATGCGCAGGGCGAATCATACAAATGGGCCGCCCGATATTACCGGGGGTATATCCATTATGCAGCGGGACGTTTTGAGCAGGCTATTCCGCTATTGGAACCCCTCCGGAATGTACCGCAGTATGCGGCTCTTTCTTCGGCTTATCTCCTGCAGGCACTGCTTTATCAGAAAAGATACGAACAGGTAATAGAAACGGGTGTTCCCCTTTATCAGGATGCCGATCCGGCTTTGCGGACCACCCTGGCCAAAACATTGTCAGAAGCTTATTTTGCCCTGGGAAAAACCGGAGAGGCACGTAGTTTTTTTGATGATTACCTGAAGAATGTAGCCGTACTGACACTTACAGACAGGTATTTTTCCGGGATCCTGTATTTTAAACTGGGTGATTATGTACGTGCAGCCGAACAGCTCTCCATTGTAGGGGAAAGGCCGGACAGCCTGGGACAGAATGCCCTGTATCACCTAGGAGAATCCAATATACGGTTACGCAACAAGGTAGATGCCATGGAATCTTTCAAAAGAGCCAGTTCCATGGATTACGACCCGGCAATCAGGGAAGATGCTTTTTTTAATTACGCCAAACTTTCCTTTGACCTGAACAGGGATATACAGGTACTGTCATCATACCGTAAAAATTACCCCGGATCCCCAAAGCTAGATGAAATACAGACTTACATTGCAGCCAACTATTTTCTCAACCAGGACTATGCCTCGGCCGTGGAAGCGCTGCAGGCGTTAAAGAACCCAACGCCCGAAAACCTACAGGATCTGAAAAAAGCCGCTTATTTAAGAGGCATCCAACTGTATGAAACGGGATCTTTCAGGGATGCGGAAAAGTATTTTTCCCTGGCTCAGGAACCATACTGGGTGGCAGAATGTCTCTATCGCAGCAATAAGTTCAACAACGCCATCAACCTCTGGAGACAGTTCATTCAAAACAGCGGATCGTTCTCCAATCCCGAAAAATACCGCACAAGCCATTATAACATTGGTTATGCCTATTTCAAGATGAGAGATTATAACAACGCAGCCGACTGGTTTGACCGGTATTTAAAACTGGGAAAAGAAAACAGGGAGCTGGCGGCAGATACATACCTGAGATTGGGAGACTGCGCCTTTGCACAGTACAAGCACCTGCAGGCTACGGAAGCATATCAGAATGCTTTGGATTACAATACAGCATCACCTGATTATGCGCTATTTCAGATTGCCATGGCCCAAGGCGTATTAAATCGGGAATCTCTGAAAATCATAACCCTTGACCGCCTTATGCAAGAGTATCCCTCTTCTTCGTTTTATTCATCATCACTTTTTGAACAGGGGCGGACATATATCCAGACAAACCAGTATGACAAAGCAGAAGAGCGCTTCCGTACCATTCTGTCGTTTGGGGCACATAGCGCTTTTCATGCAAAAGCGCTCGTCGAGCTGGGACTGATACGTATCAATCAACAGAATCCGGATGCAGCGCTGGATTACTACAAGGAAGTGTTACGCCGGTTCCCCAATTCGCCCGATGCCGTGAACGCACTGGCAGGGATCGAAAACGTGTACCTGGCCCGCAACGATTCAAAAGGCTTTTTCGATTATCTGGAAAGTCTGGGGATCGATTCGGGTAAGAGCCCTGATGAAAAGGAAATGATGATATTTGCTTCGGTTGAGCAATTATACCTGAACGGTTCATCTGCAGCAGCTGTCACAGCCCTGAATAATTTTATCAGAGATTATCCGGCAAGCGAAAAAATACCTGCCGCCCATTTCTATCTGGGAGAATGTTACTCGCGCCTTGAAAAGATGCAGCTGGCAGCCGATGCATATTTGGTAGTGATGAAAAATCCTTCCGGTTCGTACACAGAACTTGCCACAAAACATTATGCCGCCATACAATACGAACTGGAACAATATGCCAACGCAGTGGATGCTTACATGAGCCTGTACGATATTGCGTTAATAGAGAACAACCGTCTGGAAGCACTCAGGGGACTGATGTGGTCATTTTTTAGGAACAAGCAATTCCGCAATGCCATTATCCATTCACATAAGGTGTCTGAGAATAAGGCATTTGGAGAAGACATACAGACAGATGCCCTTTACGTCAGGGCATTGAGCCATCTCGCGTTAGGTGAAAGGCCCCAGGCTCTGCCTCTACTGGAAGAATTGTCACAAAAAAACCATACTGCTGCCGGAGCCGAGGCCTGTTATCTGCTGTGCAAAGATGCCTTCGACTCGGGGGATTTTGATATGGCCGAGACAAGAATATACAATTTTGCAGATACTGATACACCCCAGGAATACTGGATCGCCCGTGCATTCATCCTGCTTGGGGACATCTTTGCCGAAAAGGGTGAATGGACACAGGCAAGGGCTACCTACGAAAGTGTACAGAAAGGATACAAACCGGACGGGCCTGACGATATCGCACAGATAATTGCGCTCCGTATAAAAAAATGTAAGGAAGAAGAACAATGAAAAGATGGTTATTCATAGGATGCTGCCTGACCAACTTTTCGTTGGCGGCGCAAAATCAGATCAATCCGGTGATCCAGGTGGAACGTTTGTACGATGCAGACCTTATTGAAGTCACAAAACCACTCCTGGATACCACCGTACCGGATTCCCTGCGCATGTCCAATATGCTTATCCAATACAGCATATTGGACAAACCCCTTGTAAACCTTTATGAATTCATACCGCTGCCCCCCGCTGTTGTCAGGTCATATGAGAACACGGGACCCCGGTACGGATATATCAACCTGGGAGCTGGATATCCCTGGACACCCCGCGGGGACATCCTACTGCAGGCTCCCATGAGATCAGACTGGTACATAGGGCTTCAGGCACGTCACCGCTCTCTGCTGGATCAGGACGACACACGTATGGCATCTGATGGCAGGATCATGCTGGAGCACAGGGGCAGCAGAAATACATTCAGGGTAAATATTCTGGGAGAGCATCTGAACAATTCGTTTGCCATAGTGGATATGTTATCGGTTCCGGCTCTTAATAACCAGAATTACTACAAGGCAGGTGTCGAGTTAGAGACCTATTCACTGAACAACGCACCCGGATCGTGGCATTATTATTGGAAATCTGGTTATAATCACGCAAAGAACAGGGTCACAGGCTCTTATGATAGTCTGCCCGTAACAAGGGAAAACATACTTGATCTTGAAGCAGCAACGGGTTATATCCTGGCAAAAGGATTTTCCCTAAACCTGGGGGCAAAAGCACGTTTTGCCAGCGATCGCTGGATGTTGGACGGTGTTTCGGCTTCACGTGCAATGGTGAATGTTTTTCCCCATGTGATCTGGAGCGGAGAAAGGTATAAGGCAGGCGTCGGACTACGCGTAGGATACCTTCTGGGAGACAATGATAATAAATTGGGGATTTTCCCCTGGTTTGACGCACATTTTACTTTTGTCCGGGACTGGCTGACACTGTATGCCAGGATGAACGGATACCATTTATTGAACACCTACCAGGACAGAATGACAGAGAATCCATGGATTTTTGCCGACCAGATGTATGATGCGACTGTTCCGTGGGATGTTCAGGCAGGATTTACCGGGACCATTGGAGATCTTTTCCATTACAGGATATACGGCGCTTACAGGTACACAAAAAATCAGTTCTTTTTCGGCACTCAGGTTTATCAGCAGGGTCATCCAGGCCTGTACATACTTCAGTATTCCGATGAGACAAGATACACTGCCGGCGGTTCACTGACTTTCCACTCCCGCCCCTTCGGAATGGGGATATCGGGGGAATGGCACCAATACGCACTGAGCTCCGGCAATCCTCCCTGGCATAAACCTGTCTGGAATATCAGTGGATATGCCAGGTACAACTGGAGGGAGCGGATCATTGTTACGGCAACAGGATGTTGGCGCGACGCTTGTTTTGCCCCCGATTGGAAAGCCGTTTCGCCTGCCGTAACCATTCCGGGGTTCCTTGATCTGGGTGTACGCCTTGAGTATGTAATCAACAGGATGTTTTCTGCCTATCTGATGGGCAGTAACCTGCTCAATAAAGACATCTCTTATTATTATCTGTATCGCAATCCCGGTTTGACTTTCGGCGGAGGTCTCACATTCCGTTTTTGATTAGGTTTTCTGATGCTTTTTGTGTATCTTTGTACGTTATTCAAAGATCGAAAAAGTGAGTAAAGAGAATCAGTATTCTGCAGAAAGTATCCAGGTGCTGGAAGGCCTGGAAGCTGTCAGGAAACGTCCCTCGATGTACATTGGAGACATTGGGTCCAGAGGATTGCATCATCTTGTTTACGAAGTCGTGGACAACTCAATAGACGAGGCACTTGCCGGCTATTGTGACAATATTAAGGTAATCATCAACCCTGACAACAGCATAACAGTCACCGACAACGGACGTGGCATCCCCACAGGCATGCATGAAAAAGAAAAGAGATCTGCCCTCGAGGTGGTTCTCACAATATTGCATGCCGGAGGAAAGTTTTCCAAGGATTCCTATAAGGTTTCAGGAGGTCTGCACGGGGTGGGACTTTCATGTGTCAACGCCCTGTCTGGCAAGCTGGTGGCTACCATATACCGGGAAGGCAAGATCTTCAGACAGGAATATGCACGCGGCGTACCCAGGACTCCCGTTGAAATTATTGGCGAAACGAATATTACCGGTACCGAAATTTATTTTGTTCCCGATAAAGAGATCTTTACCCTGGGAACGGAATACAGTTACGAGATCCTTTCTGCACGGCTGAGGGAACTCGCCTTCCTGAACAAGGGAGTCCGCCTTTCGATTGAGGACCAGAGGGAACACACCCAAGATGATGACTATACAGAAGATACCGACGAAGATGCAGCCTTGACCAGGGGATTCAGAACAGATGAGTTCTATTCCGAGACCGGATTGCTGGATTTTGTAAGGTTCCTGGACAAAACCAGGGAACCCCTGACCGAAAACCCGATATACTTGGAGACCAACAAGACCAACATCCCCATAGAAATTGCGATGCAATACAATACAGGGTTTTCCGAGAACATCCATGCCTACGTTAACAATATCAACACCATAGAAGGAGGTACCCACCTGACGGGATTCCGGAGGGGACTTACCACTACACTGAAAAATTACGCCGAAAAAAGCGGTATGCTCAGCAAACTGAAATTCGACATTGATCCAGCTGATTTCCGGGAAGGACTGACAGCTATCATCTCGGTCAAGGTCAACGAACCTCAGTTTGAAGGACAGACCAAAACTAAGCTGGGCAACAGCGAAGTTATGGGTGCTGTTTCGCAGGCTGTAAGCACTGCCCTGGAAAATTACCTGGAAGAAAATCCAAAGGACGCCAAAACGATCGTGGAGAAAGTGATCATGGCCGCGACAGCGCGCCATGCAGCCAGAAAAGCGCGCGAACTGGTTCAGCGCAAAACGGTTATGTCAGGTGCCGGGCTGCCCGGCAAATTGGCAGACTGTTCCAACAGGGATCCGGAAAAGTGCGAAATTTTCCTGGTAGAAGGAGATTCGGCAGGCGGCACGGCCAAAAGCGGAAGGGACCGCTCTTTCCAGGCTATTCTTCCCCTGCGCGGTAAGATCCTGAATGTGGAAAAAGCGCAGGAACACCGTGTTTTTGAAAATGAAGAAATCCGCAATATTTATACTGCGTTTGGAGTGACACAGGGCACGGAAGAAGACAGCAAAGCCCTGAACATGACCAAACTCAGATATCATCGTGTAATCATCATGACTGACGCAGATGTGGATGGAAGCCATATTGATACGCTTTTGCTGACATTCTTTTTTCGCCATATGCCAGCCCTGATCCGCGAAGGCCACGTATATATTGCATCTCCCCCGCTCTATCTGGTAAAAAAGGGGAAGGAAGAAATCTATTGCTGGACCGAAGAGCAACGACGTTCTGCCGTGGAAGAACTGGGAAAAGGAAAAGAAAGTTCAGTAACGGTCCAACGTTACAAAGGGTTGGGAGAAATGGACGCAACGCAGTTATGGGATACCACCATGAATCCGGAAAAAAGGATCCTGCGACAAATCACCATTGACAATGCGGCAGAAGCAGATCGCATCTTTTCCATGCTTATGGGAGATGAAGTGCCGCCCCGCAGGGAATTCATTGAACAACACGCTAAATACGCAAACATAGACGCATAATTATGGACATTTTTGAACGGATCAGACAAGACGAAGGCGGCCCTCTGGGACAGTACCGCAAAAAAGCCCACGGATACTTTATGTTCCCAAAACTGGAAGGGCCGATAGAACCATATATGATGTTCCATGGGAAAAAAATGCTAGCCTGGACATTCAATAATTATCTTGGCCTGGCCAATCATCCTGAAGTCAGAAAAGTGGACGCAGAAGCAGCAGAAAAATGGGGGCTGGCATACCCTATGGGTGCCCGGATGATGAGCGGGCACACATCCTTGCACGAAAAGTTGGAACGGGAACTGGCCGATTTTGAAAAAAAAGAAGATGCCTATCTTTTCAATTTTGGGTACCAGGGTATGGTTTCGACCATAGATGCCCTGCTCAACCGCCGGGATATTGTGGTTTACGATTCTCAGGCACACGCCTGCATTATGGATGGCATGCGCCTGCATATGGGTCAACGGATCGTATATCCCCACAATAACTTGGAAAAATGCGAAAAAGCACTGGAACGCGCCACCCGTCTTACTGAAAAAAGCGGAGGAGGCATCCTGCTCATTACAGAAGGTGTATACGGAATGACAGGAGCGCTGGGTTTCCTGGATCAGATAGTTGAGCTCAAGAAAAAATATAATTTCCGAATACTGATAGACGATGCGCATGGTTTTGGTGTTATGGGAAAGAACGGACGGGGTACATCGGAACATTTCAACGTGATGGACCAAGTGGACCTTTATTTTGGTGCTTTTGCCAAATCCATGGCCGGTATAGGAGGATTCGTCGCCGGTCCTGCCTCCGTCATCAATTACCTACGCTACAACCTGCGTTCCCAGATCTATGCCAAAAGTCTGCCCATGGCTATGGTGGAAGGATTGCTCAAACGTCTGGACATGATCAGAACAAGGCCCGAACTGAGGGAAAAACTATGGCTTATCACCAGAACGTTACAGACTGGTCTGCAAAAGAACGGATTTGACATAGGGGCTGCAGAAGCATGCGTAACCCCTGTATTTTTAAAAGGAGACCTTACCCAGGCAACCAATATACTGATAGATCTGAGGGAAAATTACAAGATATTCTGTTCAGTAGTCGTCTACCCGGTCGTTCCAAGAGATGTGATCATGTACCGGCTTATCCCCACTGCTATGCACTCCCTTGATCATGTGGAATACACGCTCAATGCCTTCAGCGAAATACAAAAAAAGCTCGGGGAAGGGCATTACAAAGGTAATGAAATCAAAAATATGGCCGTAAACTGACCATGAAATTTTTCTTACAGGGAAAGATTGTTATCATTACAGGTGCATCTTCCGGCATAGGCCTGGAATGTGTCCGTGTTTTTTCCGAAGCGGGAGCTGCCGTGGTTCTTGCCGCCCGTTCCGGTGACAAACTCAAAGCTCTGGAAGATGAATTAAAAGGCCGGCCCGTTTTAACTGTCGTCACCGATGTTACGGTTGAATCTGAATGTAAACACCTGATAGAAGAAACAATCAGCCGTTTTGGAAGAATTGACATCCTGATCAACAACGCAGGACTTTCCATGCGTGCCCTATTCAAAGACCTGGACCTGTCTGTTATGAAAAGACTGATGGATGTGAATTTCTGGGGATGCGTATATTGCACCAAATATGCCCTGCCCTGGCTACTGGAGAGCAAAGGCTCGGTAGTGGGCGTTACATCCATAGCCGGATTCAAAGGACTTCCTGCACGGACGGGTTATTCTGCCTCTAAATTTGCCATGAACGGATTTCTGGACACCCTGCGCACCGAACATCTCTACGATGGATTGCACGTTATGACTTTCGCTCCCGGGTTCACAGCCTCCAACGTCCGCATTTCAGCCCTTACAGCCGACGGAACGCCGCAGGGTATGACTCCCAGAACAGAAGAAAAAATGATGCCGGCCAGGAGTGTAGCCCGGCATATGCTCAAAGGCGTCAGAAAGAGAAGAGATTACGTGATCCTTACTCCGCTTGGCAAGATAACCGTCTGGACATCCAAGTTCTTCCAGCGTTTTGTTTCAAAGATGGAATATCACCTTATGGCCAAAGAGCCCGATTCTCCCCTCAAGCGCTAAGCAGGGAGGCTTCTTCGACTGGTTTGAGACAACAAATCTTATTTTCCTTTTTGAAGCGGGCCTCGCCTCCTCCGGTAATATTGAGCATGATAACGGCAGAACGGTCTACTTTTCTTGCTTGCACGTTTTTCATTAAACTGGCTGTTGCCACGCCGGCTGCCGGATCAATATCAATACCTTCCAATTCCTCAAAAAGTACCAGAGCCCGTTCCAACTCTTCATTGGTGGCATAATCCATAAACCCATCCGAATCGATCAGGGCATCGTACAGCCCCCCGGGAATCCCGTATGGCGGCTTACGATTGGACAGCACCCTGGCTTTTATGGATGATGATTTTTTTCTTGCCTCGGCTGCTTCCATGTTGTTCATGTGACGGCCTGTTGTCTTCCAAGCTTCGTATATGGGAAGAAAGGGGGCATTCTGGGATGGAATCAGGCGCATGAGGTGATCCCCAAAACGGCCATCTTCTATCAGGCGTTTATTCGCTTCCCAGGCGGCAATCACCCCGGTACCGCTGCCCACTGCCTGAAAGTAATAATCGGGGATCCTTCCTATGAAAGTCGTGGCAGAAAGGACGGTGGTTCCCATGCCATCCCTCCGTGCAATATTTTTGGCCCCCCCCTCGGCAAAATAACGCATGGTATCCTCGCAGTAACGGTTGCTCATCTCGATGGCATCAAAATAATCAGTGCCGGGAGGGGAACACAGCAGTTGCACACAAGGATCCGGTTCCTTGTCAAACCAGAGGGTGTCCAGATTGTCATAAGGGACAAAGAGCAGCAAAGGAATTTTGTTTTCCGAACATACCCTTGCAAACGCACGAGCGGTATTTCCGGCAGAAGCCACTACCATGGTCCTTTTTTCATTTTCGGGAAGATGGGCACATACAGAATAAGCCTCGGTTTCCTTGAAAGAACAGGTTCTCATAAAGGCGCCTTTTTCGGGCCAGTAACCGTTAAAAGTAATGTACAGATTGTCCAGTCCCAGATAACGGCCAAGTCCTTCGCTCTTGTATGTCACAGGCGCTGCAGAACCTTCCAGGATCCTGTTTACAGGCATCCAGTCGGCAAAACGGTACAGACCTTTGTCACAGTCCATATAGTCTATCTGTTTCTTTCTGTACAAAGCCCGTATAAGAGAAGGCCCCTCACTAACGGGATCTGACAGGAGCCAGCCTGTATCTTCAAATATCCGTCCTGTGGCATAATTCTGCAAAACGTAATTTTTACCCATACCTATTTCCTTTGCAAGAGATTTTTCATGTTCTTGTTCAATTTATTCAGGACCTCCACCACCGTGTCCAGCTCGTCGGTCGGGATGCCGCTCAGTATGTTGTCAGCCGCGTCGATGGCTATGCGTGTTATTTCCTGTTTTTTCGCCTGTCCCATTTTAGTTACCACTACCAGATTCTTCCTGCGGTCTTCTGTATCCGTTTCCCGGAAAACATAGCCCTTTTTCTCCAGCCCGTCAATAAGTTTGGTAATGGAATTCTTATCTTTTTGCATCTGATTTGCGATTTCCTGTTGTGTCAGGGGACCTTCATCCCAAAGCAGGTCTATTAACAGGTATTGTTCCGGAGTAAGATCAACATTGTTGGCTACCAACTCTGTCAGAAAACACTGCTTAAACAGGAAATGTGCCTGGTTCAGGTATACTCCTATCTTCTTACTTAGTAACATATCATATAGTAAATGCTGTTACAAATATACAAATCTTGCCGGTTTTGTACAAAATATCTCTGAAATTCCATGATCCAGAAGATTACAACAACGGACTCAGCAAACGAGTGAGCTGCTCATTGACCTTCTGACGGAATGGTCTTTTGTTCCAGGTTCTGCGGACTATCAGGCGTGAATCGTTTAGGTATTTATCAAACTGATTTTCCACTTCCATGCTTACACGGGGATTATAAATGATAGCGCCCACTTCAAAATGGTGTTCCAGACTCCTGTTATCCAGATTGGCAGAACCTATCACGCAACAGGTACCATCTATACTGATGGTCTTGGAATGGATAAAGCCTTTGGTATAAAGATATACTTTAACACCGGCATCGAGCAGTTCGCTGATATAGGAAAGGCTGGCATAATGAACAAATCTGCTGTCAGCCTCTTCGGGAAGCATGATGCGCACTTCCACCCCTCCCAATGCGGCCGTTCTGAGGGCATTTAGAATAGTCTCATTGGGGATAAAGTATGGCGTGGTGATACTTATTCGCTTACGGGCCTCGGTGATCGTCGTAAGGTACAACTGCATGATATCGGCCCAATCGCTGTCCGGACCCGAACTTACTATCTGCATGTAGCAAGTTTCGGTTACGGGGTCTTCTTCAAGGTCAGGCAGTCGGTAACTGTATGGTTTTCTCCGCCTGAGGTTTTTATGGGTGATGAAGTACCAGTCCATCAAAAAACTCGATTCGAGCTGTCTGACCGCCTCGCCCCTTATCCGTATTTGGGTATCCCGCCATTCCAGGCTTGCACCCCCATCATAATACCTGTCTGCAATGTTTACTCCACCCAGAAATCCTTCTACCCCGTCCACGATCAGCAGCTTGCGGTGGTTCCGGTAATTAATCATTGCCCTTAGCCCCGGGAATCCTACTTTTCCAAAAGGTTCAACATGCACTCCGGCATTGCGCATGTCCCTGATAAAGGACCGGGGTAAATGCCAGCTGCCAAAATCGTCATAAATGACACAAACATCCACTCCTTCCCTGGCTTTGTTTATGAGCAGGTTTTTCCATAGGGTACCTACAGAATCGTTTTCAATGATGAACGACTGCAGGTGTATGTGATGCTGTGCGTTTAAAGCACTTTCGTACATGGCTTCCAGCGCTTCCTTCCCGGTGAAGTACAATTGCGTGCTATTATGTTCGGTTAGTATGCTCCGGCTGTTGTTTAGTGCTAGAAAAATGAGCTTTTTATGAGAAAAAATATCTGCCGGAAGCTTTTCACTGGCTTCGCTCAACTGATCCACCTGGCGGGCTGTAAGTTCTTTTTTCAGTCTTTCGTCGTGCAGTCCCTTACGGCTGTACATTTTATTCTTTCTGAAATCCCGTCCCACATAGATATAAAGGATCAATCCAATATAGGGCAGCAGAAGCATCACAACTATCCAGGAAAGAGATTTTACGGGATTGTGTTTTCTGAATATCAGATCATAGATGAAATAAAAAGCCAGCCCTAAATAAAAGAGATAGAGCAGCAGACTGATTATCGATCCAAAACTATGATCTGTCATCATCCTCTTTTTTGACCTGTGAACAATACCGCCACACCAGGAACAAGACGTTCATATTCCACATTAATATAACCCGCCCCGGCCATCTGCAGACAAATCTCACCCGGGGAAGGAAACGATTCCACAGAGTCCCTGAGATACTCATATGCTTTTTTTTCCCCAGTACTCAACCATCCCAGCAGAGGCAGCAGGTCGTGAACGTAAAACCGCTGGAAAGCGAACTTTGCCGAAGTCCCCGTTTTCAGCGAGAACTCCAGGACGAAGATCCATCCCCCCGGCCTGAGCACCCGCAGCATCTGGACGAAAGAAGCGTCCCTGTCGGCAAAATTCCTGACCCCATAAGAAACGGTTACCACCTGAAAGGAATTGTCAGGAAAGGGAAGCGACTCGGCATACCCCTCACAATAAACAATATTTGCCCTGCCTGCAGTCCTGCCTTTTGCCATAGCCAACATATTGACCGATGGATCCAGCCCGGTGACCAGCGCTCCTTCCAGCTCCGATAGTTTACTGGTAAGCGTTCCGGTGCCGCAAGCAAGATCCAGGATCCTTTGATGGGGAATCTTCTGTACTTCACGGATCAGTTTCCGTTGCCACAGCCGGTCAAAACCAAACGAAACCAGCGTGTTTGTCCGGTCATACCTTTTGGCTATGGTATTGAAGATTCCGTTGCTCAGATCATATCTGACGGATATTTCCGTAGGAAAGGTCATCAATGCGAATATCCCCTTTGGTTACATGGCCCAGTGTCATTACAGTCACATGGTTGTCAAAAAGGAACTGCACCAGTTCCTCCTCCTTTTCAATGGGAACTGTAACGACGGCACAGGTCCCGGGATCCTCAAAAAGAAACTGCTCTTCCGGGATCTCTGAATCTGTTGTGATATCAAAACCCAGCCCTGCAGGCATGGCCGCTCTCAGTAATGCTTCAAAAAGCCCTCCGTCAGATATCTCCTGAACACACGATACCAGGTTCTTGCGCATAGCAGAAAGCATAACTTTCTGAATGCGGTAATCATTGTCCAGGTTTACCTCTTTGGAGTCTGTATCGCCTACAAGATAGATCATATCTCCTTTGTGCTTGAACAACCCAAAAGATTCTTCAGGAGCCGGCTTATCTGCTCCCTCGCTGCGTAGCTTTGCCGCAATCTGAACAGCCTTCCGCAGAAGCGTGTTATGAGTATCCATAATTTAAATTTTACCCAACAAATATAGGAAGAATAAGGAAATTTGTCTTATATTTGTCGCTCAAATTGCCCAGGTGGTGAAATTGGTAGACACGCTACTTTGAGGGGGTAGTGCCGGTTCCGGTGTGCAAGTTCGAGTCTTGTCCTGGGCACTTTGATAAAGTCCAAGTTATTGTAAAACAGTAATTTGGATTTTTTGTTTTCACTTCGCGTCCCCCCAGCGTCCCCTTCTTTTGAAATAGATGGGGAATAAACTGCACAAGTTGAAATAAAAAAAGCGTTGAATGTAAAAATCCAACGCTTTCATTGCTTAAAAAATACCGTCAGACTCACGTCAACGGAGGTAACAAATGTAAGCAATTATTCCATACCCTAAAACGTCAGCAAATGATAGCTCAAGCCGATCCCAATGTATGGGGCCGGCTTGAATGTTTTTTGGTCGTAGGTGAGGCCGTAGCCGGCCTGAATGCCGATGCCCCAGCGGCGGGGCTTTTGTTTTTGATGGATGGTGGTTGAGGTGATGATCTGATGGGTGTTCCGGAATATGTGGATGCTGTCCAGGGCGGGACGGTAGCCGGAGATCCACGCCCGGAAGTTTTTTTCCCGGTAGATTTTCTGTTCCCGGGGAAGGTTGAGGTAGACGGTGTCTTTTATCCAGAAGGTGTCTGTTACCGCTACCAGGAACGTGTCGATGGTCCTGGTGATTACCGGGACCGGCTTTTCAATGCAGATGGTATCGTGAAGGTACAAGGTGTCCACCTGGACAATGATTTTAGCGTCAGGAACTTGATTCCTGCTGCAGCGGCCAATGCTGTAAATCCCGGCAATAGCCAGCATGAACACAATTACCACGCCGGCGATTTTGGCATACAGTTTTACCAGGTCGCCGGAAGTCATGGTAGCGCCTCCTTGTAAGATGGGTCATACAGGATCTGGTGGCGTTGTTGCCCGTAAGCCTTGAATGAAAGATGCAGTGTCGATTTGTAAAGGACCATCTGGTCGAAAGGAAGGCTGTTCCTGAGTACGGTCTGGGCAACCAGCAACACACCGGCGGCGTCCTGGCAATAAATATCGGCGGCTTCTCCTTTCATGTGCCGGGAGTGCTTTGACCCTCCCACTTCCTGGTTCAATGCCGGTGTTCTGTACCCGCTGGTAATGATGAGGGGGCGCTGGAGCTTATCCCTCAACGGCTGCAGCAGGTTCAACACCAGGAGCCGGATGGCATAACGGATCTTCTCGGACGGGATCCGGTTGTTTATGCCGAGTTGGTTTGCCGTCCAGCTTTGCTCAAATTCCTCGTAACAGAAATGTCTGGATATGGGTGTTCTCATGCTACCTCCTTTTTGTCGATGAATTGTTTGACTTCTTCCGTGCTGCCGAACGGGGGCACGCGCCTGATGCATTTTGTGACATAGCAGCGCATCAGATGGGAAACGGCAAAGTTCGTATTGGCCGTGTTTAGCTGTGTCCGCAAGTCTGTGTTTATGTCATAGAGCTTTTCAAACTTCTCGGTAACCGCTTCATACTTCTGGCTCAGCGCCAGAAAGTCGCGCTCTTTCTGGGCAACGATAAGCTGCCATTGCTCATTTACTTTTTCGGTGTTGGCCAGTTGGGCTGCCGCTTTCTTCTCGATGATCAGAAACAGGGCAACGATTCCCCCGGTGCCTAGCAATGCCGAGATCAGTTGTATTATCAATTCCAGTGTCATGAGATTCAGGCTTAAAAAAAGCCCTGCGCCGTATCACCAACAACGCAGGGAGCGGACAAGAAAAGGAACAGGACCGGTTGGGAGTGATAACTTCATTTTATGCGGACAGCGTGGCCAGCCCCATCATCTCTCCGGATTTTTCTCCGGTAGTCGTATTGACATAAAACCATTTCACGAATACTTTCGGAGCGGCGGCAGACGGCGCTTCATACTTGGCATCGTAATCGGTTTTAAGTTCTATTGCGGTAACCACGGGGGTGAGAGGATCTCCGACGACGGCAGCTTTTGCGTAGGCGTCACTGATACCGTTTGTCTGGGGAGCTGATGCCCTGACAACCAGTTTGAGGTCGGTCACATCGGCGGGGATGCTGTCAAGGGTGATGTTGAAAGCACTGGCGCTCAGGGACAGTGTGGCTGAAGCGGGTGATTCCACTCCGGCCAGCGTGGGAGGTGTTGCCAGGGCAGTGCCGCCACAGGCGACAACCCAGTGGTTCAGCCTCAGGTAAAGGTTCAGGCCGGATATCTTGGATCTTGTTCCCAGGGTGGAACGGCCTTCCTGTGTCTGGGCCAGGGCATTCCAGGCAGCAATCTGTGAGGAGGTGAGGGTTTTGAAACTTTTGGCCAATTGGCTGAAAATGGCTTTGACATCACTTTGGGAAGCCGTACTGGATGTGTTGCCATAGCCTTTGTTGCGGATGTATTTACGACCACGGCTCTTGGCAGCGGTCACGCCTTTTGCAGATCCTGCAAATTCATCGAAGGCGATTGAAGGGGTGTACTTCATAGCGGGTTGTATTAAAAGATTGGGTTGCTACAAAT
>LUZA01000148.1 GCA_001603455.1 Bacteroidales bacterium Bact_09
AATTAAAACATAAACCATGATAATTACTGCTGAAAATATACTTCTGATAGGGTCCATACTTTTATTTTTCAGTTTGCTTGCAGGAAAGACCGGTTACAAATTCGGAGTTCCTACCCTCCTTCTCTTTCTAATGGTGGGTATGCTTTTTGGCAGCGATGGACTGGGACTGCAGTTCACCAGTCAGAAAACGGCCCAGTTCATAGGTGTAGTCGCTTTGAGCATTATCCTTTTTTCAGGAGGCATGGATACCAAATTCCAAGAGATCAAACCGGTCGCCGCTCAGGGAATCGTTTTGGCCACGCTTGGAGTTTTGCTGACAGCTGTGCTGACCGGTTCTTTTATATACCTTCTATCCTTATTTTTACCGGGTTTAGAGATGTCTTTCCCGGTTTGTTTGCTCCTGGGCAGCCTGATGTCATCGACAGATTCTGCCTCGGTATTTGCCATCCTCAGATCTAAGGGTCTCAAACTGAAGCATAATCTAAGGCCGCTTCTGGAGCTGGAAAGTGGGAGTAACGACCCCATGGCATATATGCTGACCATAACCATGATCCAGGTTATCCTGACTTCCGGCCAAGCTAAGATATGGTATGTGGTTGTAATGTTCTTCTACCAAATGATCGCAGGTGGCCTTGCCGGATACCTGCTGGGAAAGCTCTGCACCTTTTTCCTGAGAAAATCCAATATTGAGAATGATTCCCTTTATCCAATACTAATCCTGGCGTTTTGCTTATTCATTTATTCTTTCACAGATCTTATACAGGGAAACGGTTTTTTAGCTGTTTACGTAGGAGGACTGGTTATAGGGAATGCCCGCTTTCTGCACAAGAAGACGGTACGAAATTTTTTTGATGGTCTTACATGGCTATCACAGATTATTATGTTCCTTACCCTGGGTTTACTGGTCAATCCATCCGAGCTGTGGCCCGTTGCCGGAATCGGACTGCTGGTGGGAATATTTATGATCATCTTTGCCCGTCCGGTCGCTGTACTACTGTCTTTATGGCCATTCAGGCTAATGACCATGCAGTCCCGGATTTTCACCTGCTGGGTGGGTCTGCGGGGAGCCGTTCCCATTATTTTTGCAACTTATCCGCTCCTGTACGAAATCCCGGATGCGGACACCCTTTTCAATATCGTCTTTTTCATCACCATTCTTTCCCTCCTGCTTCAGGGAACTTCCATTCCCTGGGTAGCCAGGAAACTGCACCTTTCTTACCCGCAGAAAAAGAAAGGCAAGTCTGAATTCGAAATGGAGTTTTCCGAAGATATCAAATCAGCCATGAGCGAAGTGATCGTCACAAAAGAAAGTCTTAGGTTCGGGAACCGGATGATGGATATTCCACTCCCCGATAAAACACTCGTTGTAATGGTCAAAAGAAGCGGTTCCTATTTTATTCCAAGAGGCAATACAGAGATACAGATCGGGGACAGAATGCTCATTATTTCCGACGATGAAAAGGCATTAAAACAGACTTACGAGGATTTGGGGGTAGATTCTTATTTTTAAATTTTTAAACCCTGTTTATTAGTTAAATACAATAATATACAACTTCTGTGTTATATAATAACACACATTAGTTGCATATCGAAATAACTACTTATATTTCTGTGTTTTGGGATTATAAAGCATACAGGAATCCCCGTAACTTAAAAAACGGTAATCCCCTGCCAGGGCATGATCATAAACATTCCTCCAGCTTTCACCAATCAGGGCGGCCACAAGAAGAAGCAATGTAGAATTCGGCTGATGGTAATTTGTGATCAAAATATCGGTGGTAAGGAACCTGTAAGAGGGAGCCATGATAATCTGTGTGGAGGCATCTAGATACTCTCTTCCCCTGGTATCAATGTAGGCACACAGATGCTCCAGAGCCTCCTTGTAAGTCAGCTGTCCGGAGGTGACATACGGTTCCCACTGCCCCACAAATAACGGATCCCTCCCTGCTGCAGCCTGAAGACCCAGGTAATAAAGACTCTCGAGGCAGCGGCAGGTAGTGGTCCCGACAGAAACTACCGGCCCGTTGTGTGCGATGATACGCTGCAGAAATTCACGGGTAACCCTAAATGGTTCACTGTGCATGATATGGTCCCGGATATAAGGAGTTTTGACCGGTTTGAATGTTCCGGCCCCTACATGTAAAGTCAGTTCCGCTATTTCGGTCCTCTTTTGCTGCAGTTCCCGCAGCACTTGTTCCGAAAAATGTAACCCGGCAGTCGGAGCTGCCACCGACCCCCTGTTTCGAGCATATATGGTCTGATAGCGTTCCAGATCGCATTTTTCTGCATCTCTTTTCAAATAAGGAGGGATGGGCACCCTTCCTGAAGTCTCAAGCACTTGAGAAAATGGCAGATCAGCCAGCCATCTGAAACGAACCAGATACCTGTCTGCCTCTTGACCCAGGAGGCTCGCAGAAAGCCCCAGCCTGGACAGACCGGGATCATTATGCGGATTATACAAGGGTAAATGTCCTGTTTTCCATCTTTTGGCATTTCCCACAGCACAATACCAAGTTGATGAAGCATGTTGGGAGAATGCCAGGACATATTCTGCGGGGGATGCAGGTTCCAGGCAAAATACCTCAATAATGGCTCCTGTTTCCTTTCTGAAAAACAATCTGGCGGGAACTACACGGGTATTGTTGAATACCAGCAGGGTGTTTTCAGGTAACAATGACGGCAAATCCAGGAAATGGTAATCTGAAATACTTCCTTCCTTGTAAACCAAAAGCTTTGAATCATGACGGACAGGCAACGGATAGCGGGCTATACGGTGCTCGGGCAGCTGGTAAGTGTAATCACTTATCCGGATTCCGGGAATAGGAAAATGAAATGATTCCATAAATGAAAACAAAGGTATGGTAATTTGGGAAAATCCGATTTAAAGTATTGCTTTAAGTTGTATTTTACA
>LUZA01000149.1 GCA_001603455.1 Bacteroidales bacterium Bact_09
GTCTTCCGGTGTCGCCCCAAATCTGCCTGCCTGTGCATAGCTTTTAGCTACGAAAACGAACATAACCAAAGAGATAAGGATTCCAAGCTTTTTCATTTTTATTGATTTTAATTATATCTATGTTTAACGAACCAAATATCGTGCAAATTGAAATTTAAAATTAACATAACATACCGTTCCCTGATCAAATTATTTTTAATACTTCCTCGCTGACCGGCATCTATGGAAACACCTATGGAATTGTACCAGCGGTATATGGGCACTGAAAAACCCAATGTTACACCAGCGGCATTTACCTGTTGACCATTGAGCATCATATAGGATTGATCGTAATAGGCTCCCATGCGGTATGTCCACCTGCGCATGAAATAACGAATACTGTAACGGTCGGGAGTAAATTCAAATCCTGCCTTGAACGTATGGCTGAGTGCTGTCTGAAAATTGATACCCGGAGTTTCGGTAAAATTGGATTTTCTCCAGTCTGCCTGTGTATAGTCCATGCCGAAAACCCATTTGTCGCGTTTTCGTATGGAGAAACCTACGGTCCATTCCATGGGGATGGCCATTCGGGAGCCTTCGTTCACAACCGAGTAAACCGTATCTATAACAGACCCTTTTTCAACTTTGGCAAAACGCGTTACGTCGCCTCTGAGAGAGACCGCCGGCTGAAATGTTGCCCCAATGGTAAAGGAAGTGGCTGGTGAAAAATTACCGAAAGCCTGTAATCCTAATTGAGCTCCAAAAGATCTTATCACTATGTCATATCCAGTCTTTATTGTACCATAATATTGTGGATTTGAAACAGATACGGCCTGTGCGTTTTTTTCTATGTTCCCAAAAAAATACATTCCCTGGACCCCTACTGCCAGGTGCCGGAAAAAGGTTGCCGAAAACGCGGCAAAGGCTTCATTGATATTACCCTGTCCAAAATGGTAGTAGCGGTAGGCTCCTATCGTCCCCAGAATTTCATCCCTGTTCTCGTCTTCCACAAAACGGTACCCCACATTGCTGTATGGAATAATCCCCATCTGCATGGCAGAACTTTTCCATATGGGAAAGGACATGATAATATGATGCATATTAAAAGCGTTATAGGCAGAGGAACGTGTACCGTCCGTATTTATGAAATTGTTTTGCATCAGACCAAAATCCAGCATGAATGAAAGGGAATCACGGGCCGATGCCGATGCGGGGTTCAAATAATTGATATAGCGGTTATCGCGTAAACCAGCCCCTATCCCGCCCATGCTTCTGTTCAATGAGGTTCCGGGACGGGTAACTTCTCCCACGCCAAACATGGAATACGGTGTAAATGTTCCTAATGCGTCCATGGTTTGCCCCGCAGATCTGACCGTTCCCGTCAGCAATATGATCAAACTCAGTACAAGAATTCGGATTCCGGTTTTTTGCATAGCTTGCAAATGTCGCACTTTTTCAGGGTTTTGCAAATATTTTTAAAAAATTATAAGCCGCTTCGATACTCTTTACATG
>LUZA01000150.1 GCA_001603455.1 Bacteroidales bacterium Bact_09
CCGATATCATTTCATCGACAGTAAAGATATTCAAGAACTCGAACTTAACCTGCATAACCAAAACAATATCGAAGCGCTAAAATCGATCTTCAATATAATGGTTAAACTGAATGAAATTATATTTGATCCAACAGTCAGCAAGGGATGGGAAAGAATATCTTACAAAAGACATATCGCATTTGGAATACCCTCTATGTACGGTTATTATCGGGAAGATAAATTTGAGGCGCTTGGGCTCATTTTCAGACTGGAGTCAACAGCTTCAAATTTGGTTGCCAGAATAATCTCTACCATTAACAAAGAGTATTTTACGGCAAAAACCCTCAATGAGATATTCTCTATGATAATGTTACTCAGGGAGGGATTGAGTCTTGACGGAATATATGATCAGGGATTTGATTCCAATCTTAAAATGTTCCAATACAGTCTTACTTCGGGAAGCTTTACCATAAATCAATATATCAACATATTCCAATTTATGGAGGGGAGCATCAAAGAAATAATCAATAAGTATTTTATCCGTCCCTACCAGCAACTTTTGAACATTATCATTCCGCAATATGTTAACAACCAGGAAGAATTTTCCAAAGAGGGATTAAAGAAAAAAGTATTGAGAGAATCCGAGATTTTTTATAGAGAACTCCTCTCCTCTGCGTTTTTGGTTCAACTTTTTGATAATTTCATAAGCGAAGTGCTCAATAATCTTCGTAAGCAGATAAGCAATCTCTCAGACACAGAGGTTCAGAGCATCATGACATATAATCCCGAACTTATTGCAAGCCCTCTTTATTGCCTGACTCCAACCATTGACAACCAGGTGTTTCTGGGATCAAAAGCCTACTATCTAAAAAAACTCTATCAAGGTAATTATCCTGTTCCACCCGGCTTTGTCATAACTACAGAAGTCTTCAGACGAGTTGATGTTATTCTCAAAATCCCTGCATTAAACACAGAAATTGACAACCTTGTCAAAAACCATATTAATGAGTTGGAGCGTATATCGGGTTTAAAACTGGGAGATCCACAAAAACCGCTGCTGTTAAGTGTCCGTTCAGGTGCCGCCATATCTATGCCAGGTGCCATGAATACATTTCTGAATGTAGGCCTCAACGATAAAATTACAGAAAGCCTTAGCAGACAATATAATTACGGATGGACCTCATGGGACTGCTACCGTAGATTGCTGCAAACCTGGGGCATGGCTCATGGGTTGGAAAGAAATCATTTTGACCAGATTATTATAAATTATAAAAAAGAGTACAACATCTCACAGAAAATTGATTTTACCCCGGAAACGATGAGGGAGATAGCTTTTACTTATAAAAAATTGCTGACAGATAATGGAATTGAATTTGAACCTGACCCCTTTTTGCAGATAAAAAAGGCGATTATCTCTGTATTCCGTTCCTGGGATACGCCAAGAGCTAAAGCATATAGAGAATATCTTCATATCGCCGAGGAGTGGGGAACTGCAGTTATTGTGCAACAAATGATATTTGGCAACCTGCATAAAGAGTCTGGTTCTGGAGTTCTCTTTACACAAGATATCCATGATAATATCCCCGGGATAAATCTTGCCGGAGACTTCTCTTTCCTAAGCCAAGGGGAAGATATTGTTGCAGGACTGGTAAACACTCTGCCAATCAGCGAAAAACAAAGGTTGAAACATTACCGCAAAACCAGTGTATCACTGGAATCTGCATTTCCCTTGCTTTATAAACGTCTTAGTGAAATCGCCCATGAACTTATAGAGATTCACGGATTCAACCATCAGGAGATAGAATTCACCTTTGAAACATCAGATCCACGGGATCTCTATATTTTGCAAACCAGGGAGATGACTCCATTTAAGCAAAGCAGTATTGAAGTCTTTGATGTTCCGGAGAAAAAGATGAAAAGGATAGGTTGCGGAATAGGAATAGGAAACAAAGTGTTAAACGGTGTAATCATATTTGATATGGAAGATCTGACATTACTCAAAGAAAGAGGCACCGGAGAAAAGGCAGTATTGGTAAGACCCGACACAGTGCCTGACGACATAGAAATGATATTTGAATGTGAAGGACTCCTTACCGGAAGGGGCGGTGCTACTTCACACGCAGCAGTAACCGCTGCATCGCTGGGAAAAACAGGTATAGTCAACTGTGACGATATGCAAGTCAATGAAAAAGAAAAGAGATGCACTATTAACGGAAATCTTTTATTATCATTAGATCCCATTGCTATTGACGGAACAAAAGGGATTGTTTATCAAGGACACTACCCTATACGTGTCAAGGAATTATAAGACATTTAATAATTAAACCTTCAATAATAAAATGAGAAATGTTATAAATGAAAAAAAACTATTGGGAATTAATGGTTTAGGACGTATAGGTAAGCTAACACTATGGTACCATTTAATTTCAGGGAAATTCGATGGTATAGTAATCAATGTAGGAAGAATGGTGGGAAAAAGTCTGGAAAATCTCATCCATACCATATCTACCGATTCAACATATGGCTCACTGAGTCATTTTATGCACGGTCACGCTGGAGGAGCATGTAAAATAGAAATTATCGATCCGGAAGAAGGGCTTGTTGCAATCAATCAGTTTCCGGTTAAAATTCTCTGCAAAGAAAGAAATCCTAAAAATATTAACTGGAGGGAGCACGGTGTTAAAATAGTTGTCGATTGTACAGGAAAATTTTTAGACCCCACCCTGCCGATAAACGACCCCAAAGGCAGCATTGCAGGACATTTAACCGCAGGAGCTCAAAAAGTGATTGTAAGTGCTCCTTTTAAAATTAAAGAAATCGTAAAAGAGTGCGAAGAGAACTATCCCACTCTTATCTATGGAATAAATCATACCTGTTTCAATCCTCTTACACACAACATAATCTCTGCAGCAAGCTGTACGACTACGGGCCTGGCTCATATGATCAAACCTCTTCTGGAAAATAAAGAGACCTCCGAGATCCTCACCGCATCAATGTCAACTGTACATGCAGCCACAAATACACAAAGCGTATTGGATTCTGTGCCTTCTACCGGGACATCAGATCTTAGAAAAAACAGGTCTGTACTCAATAATATTATCCTCTCCTCTACGGGAGCTGCCAAAACGCTGGAGAAGGTAATCCCCCAGATTGATCATTTTGGTTTTATGGCAGACTCCATTAGAATACCCACCAATACAGTGTCTCTTATCGCTCTGAATATCACCTTCAGTTCAAGGATAAATGAAGATGGTTTGCCCTCAATTGATGCAGACAACATAAAAGAAATTTACAGAATGGCAGCCAATGGAGAGCAAAAAGGACTATTGTGTTTTTCTACCTGTCAGAATGTATCATCAGACCTGCTGGGCTACCCGGCCGCTATTATGATAGAGGGCAACGAAATACACACCCGTACCGGATTTTTGAATATTCCTTCTGATGCATTATCAATGCTGGGTATAAATAGCATGAAGGAGGTAAAGATCCCCGTAACTCACGCCAAGATAATGGGATGGTATGACAATGAATATGGCAGCTATGTAAATTGTCTTGGTAAGCTTACCGAATACATTGCTTCACATAACGAATAAAGCAGGCAATCTGTATTTCCTTGAAAAACAGGATACCGGGCTTATGTTATATTTAAAGCTAATTTTTTTGATTGTAGTATGGGTATAAAGGAGAAAGAGCTTGCTTTAAAACTTACAAAAAATGACAAAGAAGCTTTTAAAGAAATCTATCATACTTTTTATAAACCGGTACTATATTTTATTAACAGGTATATTGTTGATTTTGACTCCGCTAAAGAT
>LUZA01000151.1 GCA_001603455.1 Bacteroidales bacterium Bact_09
GGCTTGGTATCAGCGTTGATTTCGTAAAGCATAAAATTTCCCGCTAAATATTAATTTATTATGAAAATGAAAAAACTGCCGCTTGTTGTTTTGCTCATTCTTTTGGGACTGGTCAGCGCCTACATCGGAATGTATTCCAACATTACCTGCAAACCTTCCCAGGCCGGATTCTGGATCATCATTGCACTGGGAATGGCCATCGGGGTTTCCTTAACCATGGTAATACAAAGGATCAGGGCAAAGAAAGGAGGGCAAACCCGGAGTGCCGCGCAAGAAGAAATGTTGAATTTTTAAGTGCCTGAAATACAGGCGTATATTTTTGCCGGAAACGGCGTTGCGCGGTAAACCGGGTTTGCTTGCGTTTTTTTGCTTTTTTCCCCCGAAAACAGTAAATTTGAACACAATGTCTATTAATAATTTAAGTGAAGTGAGATATGAAGGGAAAATTATGGCATGTTTGTGTGCAGGGAAATGGCGGGCAGAGTATTTTTCTAGATAAAAGTGATGTTCTTCACTTTATTGATCTTCTGGGAGTTTATAGTTTTTATTATGGGGTTAAAATATGGGCTTATGATATTTTATCCAATCATTTTCATTTGATTCTGGAGTGTGAAAATCCGCAGCGGTTTATACATGCATTGAGAATTAGTTATTCAAAGTATTATCAGACTGTTCACAATACAATCGGCTCGGTAGGCCGGAACGGATATAGTATTGGTTTGTTGAATAGTAAGGAGAAGCTTGTAGAAAAGATAATCTATGTTATAAGAAATTCAGTCAAACATCAAGTGTATCCACATTCTTTTGTAGATCCTTACAATTCAGCCAAATACTATTTTCTTTCAAATCATGAGGACTCATTGATGACTTTGAAGCCTGCCGGACAAAGATGCAAACTTTCTTATTCAGAAAAAATAATCCCTGAACATTATTTTTTAGATGCCAATGGAAATATTTACCCACGTAGCTTCCTAAAAATTAGTAGCATAGAAAAGGTGTTTGGAACATACGACAATTATATGAGACTGATAACTTATCCTTCGCAAAAAGAATCTGACGAACAACAAAAGAATAAAGATATTTTGAATAGCGGAGTTGAACCTAATTTTGTCAAAGTAACCGATCTTCAATTAAGTGAGTTAATTTTAAAACAAATAAGACCAAAGCAATTTTCATCTCTGTCCGAGGTAGAGATCGTTTCCATAGCTGTTCTCTGCAAAAAAAGGTATCCGGTTTCGGTAAGGCAGTTGAGTCGTGTATTCGGTATTCCGGAATCAACCCTCAGAATGCGAATGGGGCGGCAAACCCGGAGTGCCGCGCAAGAAGAAATTTCGGATTTCTAAGTGTCTGATATACAGGCGTATATTTTTGCTGAAAACTGCCTTGCGCGGCAAACCGGGTTTGCCTGCGCAAAACACGAGCATTGCCTCGGCAAAAACCCCTATCTTTGCAAGCATCCAAGTAACCTAAAATATCAAAACCCCTATCTTTGCAAGCAACCTAAAATATTAGCATCCTAGTAACCTAACCTAATATTATAACCTTATTACAGCCATGGAGACCCGGACAGCCAATAAATACAAGCCTGTTGCCATTTTTCTTTTGATCACTTTTGCACTGAGTGCCGTTTTTTATTTTCTGATTATTTATTCCGGGAGTCTGAGCAGCGGATGGGGATATTATACCATAGGGCTTATGTGGTGTCCCGGAATTTCGGCGCTAATCACCATGAAGATACTCAAGAGAGATATGAGAGAACTTGGGTGGAAATGGGGCAAAACAAAATATCAGTTATGGAGTTACCTGGTTCCTCTGTTGTATACGCTTGTTGCTTACCTGGTTATCTGGGGATTTAAGTGGGGGGAATTTTATAACAGGGATTTTGTGGAACGGTTAATCCAAACTGTTGGGATTGAGGAGATTGGCAGTGGGGCTGTTATTGTGTTTTATTTCATTCTGGCAGGGATTTTTGGCATGGTGAGGAGTGTGGCAAGTGCCCTGGGAGAAGAGATTGGATGGCGAGGTTTTTTAGTTCCCGAATTATATAAAAATCTGGGGTATACCAAAACCTCGTTGATATCGGGCGCTGTCTGGGGCATTTGGCATTTGCCTATTTTGCTCTTTGCAGATTACAACAGCGGAACACCCATGTGGTATGCCATGCTGTGCTTTCTGGTAATGGTAATCAGCATGAGTTTTATCTATACCTGGTTCCGCATGAAATCCGGAAGCCTGTGGACGGCAGTATTGCTTCATGCCAGTCACAACTTGTTCATACAAAACATTTTCACCCCTTTAACCCAGGATACGGGAAACACAGCTTACTTTGTAGATGAGTTCGGCGCTGTGTTACCCATTGCAGGCATTGTACTGGCTGTATATTTCTGGACCAGAAGGGATAAGTTGCCGAAACAGCAACCGGAAATGTCCAGGCAGCTGCCCGCAAACAATTGAACATGTCGCAGGCGCAGTTAGTCGGGATTTTCGTACCTGGTCAGGCTTATAAGGTTACCGAAAATGTTTGAGGATCCGTTGCCGATCCTCATTCTCTTTTACATTTTTGTGATACAATTCAATAAAAACAATTTTTTGTTCATCGCAGAAATAAGCATAAACTAACCTTAAGCCCGAGTTTACACCACGTCCTTGATTTACATGCAATTTTTTTAACTTTTATAACACAAGTGGACAGGCCGAGGTTATCAATTCTGAAGCTGAAAGGAGACCTTTCATCCGGGAAGATTTCCAGTACCTGTTTGACAACCCGTAAATCATCATTCAGAGTTCTGTACTTTTTCAACAAGCATTTTAGATCCTTATCAAATTCAGGCAATTGATCGAACTCCATCACGACTCTGCATCCTCTTTGTAGTTTCTTACAGTATAGGGTGTTTCACGGTAAAAAACCAATTCGTAATCAATATCTTCTCCCTCTTTGGAAGCCACCCAGGGCATGTCTTTGTGGGAATAGTTGCTGATAGCTGTACCCGACCAATCGCTCATCTGATCTATAACCCTGTCAATGACCTCTTTCTCACTTGCCTTGAGTTGGGTAAGGTCACTTTTAATCAAGGGTATGTAACGGGTTTGCGGCAAACCAAAATAATTGGTTTTGACCCGTTTGAGTTCTCCTTTCCGGACCATTTGATCTAAAACAGAGTCCATGTTTTGCGGAACGGGACCGTATGGCAATTTTCGATACAATGCTCCGGTCAAATGCTCCTCATACATTTCGTAATAGTTGAAATCAGAAAAATAAAGCAGCTTATTCAACACAGTTTCGCCCACATTGGGTTTGCCGGCACATTTCTCTAAAATATAGAGCAGTACGTATTTAAATTTGTTCACATGCAGTACAGGCACCGAAATCCGCTCTTCCAACACACTCGTCTTTTCAATATGATCCGGATTCGATAAATTATACAGAGAGAAATCCGGTGCTATTAATGCATCTATGGAAAAACCCAGAGCCAGGGATAATCGTTGAAACTCAATGATATCAATACCCCTGTTGCCCAATTCGACCTGAGTGAGTGAAGGCCTGGACATTTGAATCAATTTAGCCAGATCTTCCTGCGACAGACCCTTACGTTTACGCAAGGCTGCAATTCGTTGTCCTATTTCCTGTTGAGATATGGTGGTATTCATATTATTCATTTAACAATTCGATACAAAGATACAAAATGTTTTAAATAGCAACAATATATTGTTGCTATTTAAAACATTCTAGGAGGCAAGGGTGCAGCTTTGAGGTGGTTTGGGGGCGGCAAACCCGGAGTACCGCGCAAGAGTGAGGGCAAACCCGGAGTACCGCGCAAGAGTGAGGGCAAACCCGGAGTACCGCGCAAGAGGATTTTGCCATTTTGCAGACCGTTGATATTCTGACACTTATATTTTCACAAATGGGCCTTGCGCGGCAAACCGGGTTTACCCTGCGCAAAACGGGCTCTGACCAACGCAAAATCAGCTCGGCCCAAAGCAAAAGCGGCTATGCCTGGAACAAAACCGGCCCTACCCTACGCAAATGGCCAGGGCCTGCCTGCGATCGGACGCAAAACCGACTCGGACCCGGCAGAAAGCAGACTCGGCTCGCTGCAAAAGCGTCCCTGCCCGTTGAAAAGCAGCACCACCTTACGCAAATTGGCCCGACACGTTGGATGGTGTGGATTTTTTAGGACAATTTTTGCATTTCCCTCGCGTTTTGCTTTTATGTTCAATTTTAAGTGATTATCTTTACAATCATTGGATGTAGAAGAGTCAGCCCATTCGAATCCATCCAAGTTCCACCAAGTTTCCGCCATTTCCATATAATTCCAAGTTCCTCCAAGTTCCCATTATTTCCATATAGTCCATATACCTGTTAAACTTATGAACGATTACGACCGCATTATCAAAAAACTTATTGAATTCCGGAATGAACGGGACTGGGAGCAGTTTCACGATCCCAGGAACCTGGCGCTGGCACTGATGCTGGAGGCTGCCGAACTCAACGAATTGTTTTTGTGGAAGAAAGACCACGAAGTTGAAAACATAGACATCGGGCGCATCAAGGAAGAACTGGCAGACGTGCTTACCTACTCCTTTTTCCTGGCCCACAAATACAACCTGGACATCTTCCAGATTGTGGAGGAGAAGATGATCAAAAACGGACAAAAATACCCCCGGGAAAAAGCTCGTGGAACCGCAAAAAAATATACCGAACTGTGAGAATAACTGTGAGAAATACTTTGAGAAACACTAAGCTATGATCGTTTACCAGTCCACAAAGGAAGGTTTTCTGGATGATGTGCTCCGTAACGAAATTGATACCAAGATCAATCAGGCCTTTTTTGACCACCTGGGCAGGCACACTTCGCCCAACGAGGTCCTTTCGTGGACAAACTCCATGATGCACATGAGCAACGTGCTTATGGACGGGGAAATAGCAGCTGATGCCGGCATTTCCATCGAGTTCCAGATACCTCTCACTTCCAACCGTATAGACTTTATTATCACCGGCCTGAACGAACACCAGAAAGAACAGGTCATCATCATCGAGCTCAAGCAGTGGTCTTCGGCCCAACTGACAGACAAGGATGCTATGGTGCGCACCCGTTTCCAGCATGGGGAAACCGAGACTGTTCACCCCTCCTACCAGGCCTGGTCGTATGCCGCATTAATTGAAAGTTACAACCAGACGGTCCGGGAAGAACAGATCAACCTGATTCCCTGCGCCTACCTGCACAATTACAATCCGGACAACGTAATCACTAATCCGTTTTACAGCTATCACACAAGCAAGGCTCCGGTTTTTCTGAAAGCCGATGCCGTAAAACTCCGGGAATTCATCAAGAAATTCGTTAAATACGGGGACAACAAAGATATCCTGTACCGGATAGAAAACGGCCGCCTGAGACCGTCTAAACAACTGGCAGACAGCATCGCATCCATGATCCGGGGCAACCGGGAGTTCATTATGATTGACGAGCAGAAAGCTGTCTATGAAACAGCGCTTTCCCTGGCCGCCAAGGCCCGCAGTGACAAAAAGATGGTTTTGATAGTGGAAGGCGGTCCGGGAACCGGAAAAAGCGTGGTGGCTGTGAACCTGCTGGCCGAACTTACCCAACGCGGCCAGGTCACACGATACGTTTCCAAAAACGCAGCGCCTCGGGAAGTATACAAGGTGAAACTCACCGGCACCCTGAAAAAGCGAATGATTGACAACCTCTTTGGAGGCAGCGGCGATTACTGCGACATACAGGAGAACACTTTTGATACACTTATTGTAGACGAAGCACACCGCCTGAACATGAAAAGCGGACTCTACCAGAACCGGGGCGAAAACCAGGTAAAAGAACTGATACGTGCCGCCAAATTCACCGTTTTCTTTATAGACAACGACCAGCAGATCCACATTAAAGACATTGGCGAATCCAACCTGATTGCCCGCTGGGCAGAAAAAGAAGGCGCAAAAGTGCAACGCCTCAAACTCAAATCTCAGTTCCGGTGCAACGGATCTGACGGCTACCTGGCCTGGCTGGAAAACACTCTCCAGCAAAAGGAAACGGCCAATATAAAGCTTACAAGCGAGGAATTTGATTTCCGCATAGTGGACAACCCTTCAGAACTCAGAGACCTTATAAACCAGAAAAACGAAGTCAACAACAAATCCCGCCTAGTGGCCGGCTACTGCTGGGACTGGGTCAGCAAAAAGAACCCCTCGGCCTACGACATCACGTTCCCCCAATACGATTTTGGCATGCGCTGGAACCTGACCAAAGACGGCAGCACCTGGATCATTGCCGAAGACTCGGTCAACGAGGTTGGGTGTATCCACACCTGCCAGGGCCTGGAACTGGACTACGTTGGCGTTATTATTGGTCCCGACATCCGTTTTGAAAACGGCCGTGTAGTGACCGATGTAACAAAACGTTCCTCGATGGACCGCTCCATATCCGGAATCAAAACGATGCTCAGAGAAGATCCGCAAGAGGCATTGCAACTGGCAGACCGCATCATCAAAAACACTTACCGCACCCTCCTGACCCGGGGCATGAAAGGTTGCTACGTCTACTGTTGCGACCAGGCGCTTCGCGACCACTTTGCAGCACAACTCTCCCCTGCCCGTCCGCAAACCTCTGCAGGTTCGGTGGAAACTGCCCATCTGCAAAACTCTGCAGGTTCCGGGGATACTGCCCGTCCACAGGCCCCTGCGTTGTTCAGAGAACCTGAAGTTCTTCCGGGGCCGAGGATAGAAGCCGAGGTAAACGCCTCGGCACAATTCGTGGAATTTCTTCCTCTTTACTCGGTGAAGGCCGCCTGCGGCGCTTTCGGGGAAGGACAGTATGCCGAGGAAACGGGCTGGGTGAAGGTGGAAGGACTGGGGCGCCTGAACCGGAATATGTTTGTGGTTCAGGCCAAAGGGCATTCCATGGAGCCGAAGATCCCTGACGGAAGCCTGTGCGTTTTCAGGGCCAACGTGGTGGGATCACGCCAGAATAAGATAGTTCTGGTGCAACACCGCGGGCTGCACGATGTGGACTACACCGGCAGTTACACCATCAAGACCTACACCAGCGAAAAATCATTTGACAGGGAAACCGGGCAATGGCAGCACGAGCGCATAGTCCTGAAGCCAATAAACCCTGCATATAGCTCCATTGTTTTAGACCAGGAAGACGATTTTACGGTTGTTGGAGAATTTATAGATTTTTTGCGATAATTACCGAAAAATGGTATCTTTCGCATAAATATACTCTCGATGGACAGAAAAAAAGAAATACGGATTCTTACATGGATTGAACTTCTTCAATCGAAGGGTGATTTCTCTTTTTCTATTGAATCTGCCAAACAGGCATTGCCGGCTTATAGTGAGATTGCTTTAAAGCGAGCCTTAAGCCGCTTGTCGGAGAAAGGGAAAATAGTTTCTATTTACAAAGGGTATTATCTGATTTTGCCACCTCAATATGCTATAAAAGGTGTTTTGCCCCCTCCTCTTTTTTTAGATGCATTCTTTCAGTTTCTTGAAAGGCCTTATTACATATCTCTTTTGAATGCTGCCGCATATCATGGTGCATCGCACC
>LUZA01000152.1 GCA_001603455.1 Bacteroidales bacterium Bact_09
TAACAACCGATGGTCATCCGGCTGAAAACATTACCGTAATGATAAACGGGACAAACTATGGAGGCATTACGGATAACAAAGGAAATTTTGAATTTAACGCATTACCCGGAAACTATAAACTGATTGTTTTTTCGATCATACATCATAAAACCGAAATCCCCATATTAATAACTGCTGATAAAGGAAATCATTTCCCGGATATAAAGATTACTGAGAATATTCAGGAACTTCAAGAAGTAGTTATTACGGGAACAAGAACCGAGAAACGCTTGTCGGAAGCTCCCATACAAACTATAGTCATAAGCCAACGGGAAATTCAAAAAGCCGGTGCCATATCAACCATTGAAACGTTACAGGACCATATACCGGGACTAATGGTTACGCCAAACGCCATGGGAAATAATTTGCGTATCAAGGGATTAAACAGCCGGTATATATTGATGCTGGTTGATGGAGAGCGCTTGGTGTCTGAAAGTGCCGGAGGAAACATTAATCTTGATCAGATTAATGTAAATGATATAAAAAGAATTGAAATGGTAAATGGAGCATCGTCGGCTCTTTACGGTTCGAATGCGGTAGGAGCCGTTATAAATATTATCACAAAAGGACCCCTGCACCCATTTGAAGCCGGCGTCGACTTAATAGCAGAAAGCAATAATACGTGGAAAACAAAAATAAATACAGGGTTTAAACAAAAAAAAGTATCAGGCCGGGTGAGCGCTTTTCGTAATTCGTCTGATGGTTTTGGCGGCGATGGCGAATCACCGTATGCTGCAAAATATGAAGATTATGGCGCTCAGTTAAAAGTGGGTTATCAACCTACCCGGCATATTGATTTAAACTTGAATGGACGCTATTTCAGACATGAGACCTTTAAACCAAAGGAATCTATAAACGTGAAGCATCCTCTCACCCACACTTTTTCCATAGGGGCAAATGCCGGATATGTTTCTGCGGACAAAAGAATAAAGACGAATTTGAGTACACACTTCTCCAAATACTATGATTTTGACATACTTGAAAAGAAAAAAAGTCAGGCAAGAAAAAACAATACAGCAAGTTTTTTATCCGGTCGCTGGTTAAACACGTTTACACCGGATGAAAGATGGGAATTCGTAGGTGGAGCGGAATATAACCACGAAAAAACTTTTGCAACAAAAACCTTAGGGGCGGAACCCGTTACAAAATCATTAAATGATGTAAATCTTTTTGCTCAAGTCGATTATAAGCCACGCCTTCATTTTAATATACTTGCCGGACTGCGCTACACCTACAACAATCAGTTTAAATCGGCGTTAACCCCCAAGCTTGCTTTAATGTACCGAATTAAAAGTGGTGTAAAACTGCGTGTCGATGTTGGTACGGCATTCCGGGCACCAAGCATTAAAGAACTGTATTACAATTTTGATCATCAGGGGATGTTTTGGGTATACGGTAATCCCGAGCTAAAAGCGGAAAAAGGATTATACTACTCATGGTCGGCAGAATACGAGAAGAGCGGTTTTAATGCTTCAATATCCGTTTATCACAACAAAATAAAGAATAAAATTACCCAATATGAAGTTATAAATACATCTGGAAAACGTGAGCTTTATTACAAGAATGTAAGCAGTGCTACGCTACGAGGGATAGATGTAAATATTTCTTTCGTATTGTTGCCTGAACTGTTACTCAAAGCGAATTACAGCTTTTGCGATGCCAGGAACGATTCAACAAAGCTGCAAATTTTGGGAAACGTAAAACACAGCTCAACACTATCGGCCACGTGGAGCGGTAAAATAGCACAAAGCCCATTTTCATTACAATTTGCCGGTAGATTAAGTTCACCTAAAATATATCAGGAAAAAACAATGGACAACACCGGAAACGAAACAATAAACACCGTAAAGTCAAAGCCTTTTTCGGTATGGAAAATTGTACTGGTAAAACCATTTGTAATTAAAAACCACACTGTGGAACTAACAGCCAAAGTGGACAATATTTTTCAATTCAGAGAACCATCGTTCGTTAACCCCGGACGACAATATCTGATAGGTTTACGATATGCTTTTAATTAAACAATAAAAAACAAACAAATGGAAAAAACAATATTATTTTTAGCCATTGCAGTAATAGCTTTAAGTTCTTGCAGTAAAGACCCTAAGCCCATTGTCGGCGATACGAAAGAAGTGCAAATAGATGCTACTTCAAATACGGCCTGGCATTATTATTCTTTTGCCGAAAACAAAATAGTAGGTACTGATGATGAATCTTCTGATAATAACGCCAAATGGGGAACACGTAAAGATTGGGATGTGGCATTTTGTAAGTATCATATCCGTACGAATAGCGGCGCATTTACTAAGGTAAACGCACAAGGAGGAGTGTATATTTTCAAAACGAAAGAAATTGAAGGACACGTATATGTGTACGACGACGCAAACAGTTCCTATGAAAAAACAAACTCAGTTCCTGCAGGAATTACATTCGCTACCGACACAGAGAAAGAGCTTAAGCAGATGGGTGGAATCATTCTAAAACGCATTCAATCCGATGCATCTTCAGTTACATTCAAAATGAAACTGATTAACAAAGAAAAGGATATTTGGGGTAAAGAAATGCCCCCCGTTTACCTAAAAGCTCCGCTTTGCCTGTTCCGCTCCGCCGACGGTAAAAAAGTATATAAAGTACATTTCAAAGAGTATTTAAATGCTGACGCGGTTGCGGGACATATTTCATTACGTTTCGCAGAGATAGAATAACATCAAATT
>LUZA01000153.1 GCA_001603455.1 Bacteroidales bacterium Bact_09
GTGTTTTATTCAAGTATAGGTAAAATAATCGATATTTCAACAAAAATACGCCATTTATTCCAATATTAATGGAAGATATGCCTTTATTTTAAAAATTTAGTCATCTAACTTTATCAAATTTGAAATTGTACATGGAATCATTAAAAAATCATGCGTTATGGGAGTTAAATTTATGAACGGTTTGAAGTCCTCCGGTTTGAGAACGGCACTCTCTTATTTGGATGCGAATCCTGCCAAAAACATGGACAAACTGCTTAATTGGGGGCTAAAATTTGATAAGAAGGGAAACTATACAAAAGAGATTCATGGCATACAGGCAGCGCTTGCCGATCCGGATAATAACTGGAATATTTTGGTTCAACACCTTTGGAATCATCTGGATAAAGGACAGAGGAAAAAATTTTTCGAGAATTTTTTCGTGAATGGGACTTTTAAATCAAAAATCAAACTAGATGAATCGCGGAAAAAATATCATTGTAATGTACCCTGGGCTATCTTAATGGATCCCACGTCGGCATGTAACCTGAAATGCACCGGTTGCTGGGCTGCCGACTATGGCAATAAAATGAATATGAGCTATGAAACACTCAATGATATTATCCGTCAGGGAAAGGAGCTCGGCACCTATTTTTATATTTATTCTGGCGGAGAACCGCTGATCAGAAAGAAAGATATCATCCGGCTATGCGAAGCACACAGTGATTGCATGTTCCTGGCTTTTACAAATGGAACGCTTATCGATGAAGCTTTTGCTGATGAGATGTTGCGGGTAAAAAATCTTATGCCGGCAATTAGCCTGGAAGGGTTTGAAAAAGAAACAGATTCCCGTCGTGGGGAGGGAACTTTCAAAGCAATAGAGAGAGCGATGGATCTTTTGCAGGAACGAAAACTGATTTTCGGAAATTCCTGTTGTTATACCCGCACAAACACCGAAGTGGTCGGGAGTGAAGCTTATTTCGATTATATGATTGATAAGGGTTCCATGTTTGCCTGGTTTTTTACCTATATTCCGGTAGGAGTGAATGCTGTGCCGGAATTAATGGCAACCCCCGATCAACGAAAGTATATGTATCATCAGATTCGTGCATTCAGAAAGACTAAACCAATCTTTACCATGGACTTTTGGAATGATGGGGAATTTGTGAACGGATGTATTGCCGGTGGTCGTAGTTATGTGCATATCAATGCTAATGGAGATATAGAGCCGTGTGCCTTTATTCACTATTCTGATGCGAATATCCACGACAAAACCTTGCTGGAAGCCTATCAGTCTCCCCTGTTTATGCAGTATAAACAGAATCAGCCTTTTAATAAGAATATGTTGCGACCCTGCCCTCTTCTGGACAATGCATATAAGTTGGCTGAAATGGTCAATAAGACAGCGGCTAAATCAACCGATCTGGAGCACCCGGAAGAGGTGGATGATCTTTCACAGAAAACGATAGAAGCAGCCAGAAACTGGAAGCCCGTTGCTGATCAATTGTGGGCTCAATCTCATCCGGAAAAGTAGGTGTGAGGAAAATGTCGTTTGTTGACGATGAGTTGAGAAAAGAGGTAATCGGCCTGCTGGTTTAGTCGTTATTTTTTTGCGGCTTTGTTGTGTTTTGATTTTTAATCGATTATTTTTGGACTTGCAAACTTATTTAGGACAAAAAATTAAGCGCCATGATTCATTATATAGAGCGCATAATTAGTCGTCCCTTAAAAATCAGTTAAAAC
>LUZA01000154.1 GCA_001603455.1 Bacteroidales bacterium Bact_09
AATAAGTAGTTGGTCTATTTTTCAACATATTAACAAATAATCAATATATACAAAACCTTATTAAGTAAACTTTTTATATTTATATGATTGCTGCTATGGCTGATTTTGACCCCCACAAAAATAAGGAACCCAATGACAGAGATTTCGAGGAACAGATACGACCTAGGGAATTCACACAATTTTCAGGTCAGGATAAGATAACAGACAATTTGAAAGTGTTCGTGAAAGCCGCAATTTTGAGGGGGGAATCACTGGACCATGTATTGTTGCACGGCCCTCCCGGATTGGGAAAAACCACCCTTGCATATATCATTGCCAATGAGCTGGGGGTGGGAATGCGTATTACTTCGGGTCCTGTACTCGATAAGCCGGGTGATTTGGCTGGATTGCTGACCGGCCTTGAAAACGGAGATGTATTATTCATAGACGAGATACATCGCTTGTCCCCTGTGGTGGAAGAGTACCTTTATTCCGCTATGGAAGATTTTACCATTGACATTATGCTAGATAAGGGACCGGGCGCCCGTTCTGTACAGATAGCCCTGCAACCCTTCACGCTGGTTGGAGCAACAACACGTAGCGGTCTGCTTACAGCACCTTTAAGGGCGCGTTTTGGGATACAGTGTCACCTGGAGTATTACGATACACCTGTTTTATTGCAAATAGTGCTCAGATCAGCATCAATTCTGCAGGTTGATATAGACACGCAGGCAGCCCAGGAGATTGCTTCACGCAGCCGCGGAACCCCAAGGATAGCCAATGCATTGTTGAGAAGAGTGAGGGATTTTGCCCAGGTAAAGGGATCTGGAAAAATAGATAATGCCATAACACAATATGCCCTGGATGCACTAAATATTGATAAAAGGGGACTGGATCAGATGGATAATAAGATTTTGTCCACCATCATACATAAATTTAAGGGAGGACCTGTAGGGATAGGAACTATAGCTACAGCCGTAAGTGAAGAAATAGGCACACTTGAGGAAGTATATGAGCCTTTTCTGATAAAAGAAGGTTTATTACAGAGAACACCCAGGGGAAGGGAAGCAACCCAGCTTGCTTACGAACATCTGGGAGCTGTCTCTTATACACATCTCCG
>LUZA01000155.1 GCA_001603455.1 Bacteroidales bacterium Bact_09
GCAACACATTATTTACAAACTTTTTGGTAGGAGAGGTATTCGTTGTGGATGTCTTTGTCGCGGATTTAGCGTGCCAGGCCGGCTACTTGGTATGCCTCCATGAAGAGCAAAGACATCTTCGTTTTGCTATATTACGACAACCATCACAATTTTATGCTGTCCAGTTCTTTCATCATATAGATCCGGCGTTTATAAATTTGCCTGTACTGATTGACCAGCTGCCCGACGAGCGCAGGTCCACCATCGAACGATTTCATCCGGTTCAACATGTTGGCTACTATTATGTATGCCTTCTTATCTGTAATGGAAGCTTGCTGCTGAACGTATTTAAGATATACTGTGAGAATCTCCTTTTCGTACCGGGGACGTAGATGTTTTTCATATTGACGTAGAAATTCTATGCCCCTTCTCAGACAAAGCTGCCAAAGATCATCCCACATCTGGTGTTCAATGAAAATATCTGCCTTCAATTCAATGGAGCTATAAAAACCCCTCTCAGATAAATTCTGTAATATCCACGACAGCATTTCATGCCATTCTGCTTTTGGTGTGATTTTTTTGATCGATTGGTAACAGGTACGTTGTTCCGTCCCTTGCACAAATAACTTTTTGGTAATTTCAAGAACTTTTTTGCTGTTATTCAACTGCTTATACACGAATAAAAGTTTTTGTAACCATTCACTTTCAATGCCTGTCTCCTTTTTTTTTCTGGCAATTACAATTCCTTCCTGCAGCAATTCAATGGCCTGGTCATACCTATTTTCTTCCAGCATACGCTTTAACTTGATCTTCCGGACTTCAGGATAAAACAGGAACTCCCCGATTGTTTGATCCGCATCCTCCTCCCGATCATTTTCAACCAAGAGGTATATCTTTTCCAACACAGCCCGTTCTTGCTCATAATCCCCGGCATTCGCTATCCGCCGATTAATGATGCGCAGCACACGATCAAAACCACCTACAGCATCGGAGGCAAAATATTTTTCAAACACCTCCAAAGAAGTATTTTGTCCCACGTATTCATGCTTTTTATCTTCAATTACTTTTTCGTACCAACTAAAGATCGATTCTACCTGATCATTCGAAAGTTTTTCATTCAACATCTCTTCCAGCAGATCAATCGCCCTGTCGTATACTTCCGGAACCAGACACTCGTAGTCGAATCCTTCATCCCAATAATCGGGAATGGTTTCAATCAACTTTTGCGCAATGCAAATGGCTTCCTCTCTGTTATCATGCCGGATAAAATAGTGTGCTTTTTCCAACAAATGCTCCAGTTTTTCACTAACAGTGCCGGCATCAAAACCAAAATCTTCGATTCTGTTTCCGTACCTGCTGTATGACTTAATTCCACTTTTTATAAAAGCCTTTTGAATGGTTTCCACATAATCTTCCGATGGCTTCATTCTGGAGTCTGATTTGGGTTTCGGAGAAAATTTTTCCATGAAAAAAGCCTGAAAATCATCGTTATCGTGGGCATATTCCCTGATAAACTGATCCAACTTGCTTTTAGTGGTATGTGCCAATATATCATTCAGAATGTTATCATTGCTCAATTCTGGTTTTGCCTTGATTGCCATTTAATTATCTCAGTTTGTTGTAATACCTGTTACGTTGTTTAAACATCTTCTCAAAGTAATCAATTTTTGAATCCCGGTAATCGAAAATTACAGGAGCCTTACCAGATCGCTGAAT
>LUZA01000020.1 GCA_001603455.1 Bacteroidales bacterium Bact_09
CTGTTTCCTTAAATATTTTAAAAAAAGAAGACTTATTGGAAAACCCACATTCATATCCGATTGCTTCTATGGAATAAATGTTTCCCGGATCTTCCAGCATTTTTTTGACGGCTTCTACCCGGAAGAAATTCACCAG
The DNA here is from genome assembly GCA_001603455.1 of Bacteroidales bacterium Bact_09. Classification (GTDB taxonomy): domain Bacteria; phylum Bacteroidota; class Bacteroidia; order Bacteroidales; family UBA932; genus DMER64. The sequence goes on from LUZA01000020.1 coordinate 137, forward strand.
TTGAAAGAAACTTTTTCCGATTTCTACATTTAGAACTTCTGTGAGTTGATGCTTGGGAATTTTCAATTTAGAAGACAGGAGATCCATGTTCAAATCAGGATTGAGGTATGCTTTCTGTCGATGGAAGTATTCCACGACCTGTTCTCCTATGGCCTTTCTGTCGGAATCACTTAGCAGGGGTTTTTTATATTGCCTTTTTTTGTTCTGTATCTGAAACTGTTCCGGTATATGTTTCTGCCTCAATCCATAAAAACTCAACATGTAAACCAAAACCAGCAACAACGAATAATTGTAGACGTCAGGGATCATGGACTGATGATCTCCCATTATGTTTACAATAAAAGATATGATGTACCCTACAATACAATACACCACGTAAAATGTGGTGAGGGACATTAGCCATCTGATGTTCTCGTTAGTCTCTATGTGTGAAGTTTCGTTTTGCAAATTGGTGCGATAATTATACACCAACGTTATACTCAGAGGACTGTATATCAGCCATGACACAAGACTGGTCAAGGCAAAGGAAAAACGGAAAATATAATTTTCATTCTGTACAAGATAATCTCCCAGCAAAAGAGGTTCCCTGATAATATAAGCCATTATTTCAAATACCAGGAAAGGCAGCAGGTGAAATAAATGCAGGTATTTCAACCGGAATCCGGCAACGGTCAGGGATCTGACATATAAATACAACGCCGCATTGAACAGTAAATGCGTGCCGGACAACAGGGGGACATCAAACAGCTGGTAATCTATGGCGCTGGTAAGAAAATCGATCGCCAGCAATACAAGCCAGGATGTCAGTATCTTGTCATATACTGCCCGTTCATTTTTTGCGATCATCAGTATGGCTGCAAACAAAGCCTGAGAGAATCCTATCCAGACAAGCGTATTCATGTGTTCAAAATTAATGAATTCTGGGGATTCTTCATTGTCCTGAAAAAAAAGCGCCTGATTTCCAGGTGCTTTTTTGTGGAGATAGACGGAGTCGAACCGACGACCCCCTGCTTGCAAAGCAGGTGCTCTAGCCAACTGAGCTATATCCCCGTAGCCTTATGCAGTAGTCCCGAGCGGAGTTGAACCGCTGACCCCTACATTATCAGTGTAGTGCTCTAACCAACTGAGCTACGGGACTGAATAAAAAAAATTGGAAGAAAAGAGCAGAGCACGTAACGGAACTTGCTCCAAAAAGGAGGTGTTCCAGCCACACCTTCCGGTACGGCTACCTTGTTACGACTTAGCCCCAGTTACTTGTTTTGCCCTAGGTCGCTCCTTGCGGTCACGAACTTCAGGCACCCCAAGCTTCCATGGCTTGACGGGCGGTGTGTACAAGGCCCGGGAACGTATTCACCGCGCCATGGC
>LUZA01000021.1 GCA_001603455.1 Bacteroidales bacterium Bact_09
TAACTCATCATCTGAAGAAGAGCATAAACTTGTTAAAGTTTTGTTTTTCTATTCGGATAATACATTTACCGAGTATTCTCCGGGCGATATGCAATTCTGAATTGCAGGTTGGAATTAAACCTGTATATTTGTTTCATTAACTACGGATAACATATGTATCGCATATTCAGGCCCCTGTTATTCCTTTTTCCGCCAGAAACAGCCCATAAGCTCGCTTTCAGGGCACTCTCACTATTTAAATACATTCCTCTGGGAGGCAAGTTGTTGCGAACCTTTTTTTCCTTCAGATCAACTACACTCCAAAGACAGGTCTTGGGTTTGGATTTTCCCAATCCAGTGGGACTTGCCGCTGGTTTGGACAAGAATGCCGAAGTATATAACCAACTGGCCGACCTGGGCTTTGGTTTTGTAGAGATAGGTTCTGTTACTCTGGCTGCCCAGGAAGGAAACCCCAAGCCCAGAAGTTTCCGTTTGGTAAAGGATAAAGCCCTGATCAACAGAATGGGTATTAATAATTCGGGAGTAAAAAAAATCGTCCGCAACATCCAGCATGATAAACCGAGGGTGATCATCGGAGGAAACATTTCCAAAAACACTTCTACTCCCAATGACCTGGCTTACAAGGATTTTGAAAAGACTTTTGCCCAATTGTACGACTATGTGGATTATTTTGTAATCAACGTAAGCTGTCCCAATGTGAAAGACCTGCGCAACCTTCAGACGGTTGAAAACCTGAGAAAAATCACAAAACACCTGACCGAGATCCGCAGATACTGCGACGTGTACCGGCCTATCCTGCTGAAAGTATCGCCTGACCTGTCCACCGATATGCTCGATCAATTGATTGAACTGATATTGTTATCAGGTCTTGACGGTGTAGTTGCTTGTAATACAACAGTATCGAGAGACGGATTGATCACAGAGAAAGAAAAGCTCGAGACTATTGGGGAAGGCGGTCTGAGCGGTGCGCCCCTGAAAAAAAAGGTACTTTCTATTATCAGGTATATCCACACCAGGACGGAGGGTAATCTGCCCATAATCGGTGTTGGAGGTATCATGTCTCCTCAGGATGCACAAGAGATACTCGATGCCGGTGCATCTCTGGTACAGATCTATACCGGGTTCATTTATGAAGGCCCCGGATTTGTCAGTAAGGTATTGAAGTATTTGAAACAGAGATAATCACTTAAACTTTTACTTTATGTATAAAAAATGGACATTTTTGCTTTTTTCAGTCTTATTACTTGTTTTGGTTTCCTGCAATGACCGCGAACATGAGGCCATTGAGGTCCTGGACGAGTTGTTCACACAAATGTGGCCTGCCGATCAACCAGGCGGAGCCGTTTTGGTATTAAAAAATGACCGGATCGTTTTCAGGAACGGATATGGTTTAGCTACGATAGATCCCCCCGCTCCGGTAACGCCTTCCACGTTCTTTTGCCTGGCTTCGGTTTCTAAACAATTTGCAGCTGTGGCGACACTGAAACTGGCAGAAGAAGGAAAATTGTCACTGGACGATCCCGTTTCCAAATTTTTTCCACAATTCCAGGCGGCATTTTTCCATGACATTACCCTGACACACTTATTATCCCACACTTCCGGGATACCGGACGTCAGGCCGCGCACCGACAGTCTATACCTTTACCGTTCCACCGATGTGGAGTCATATTCCTACCTCGACACCCTTAGTTTTTTGAATTTTTCCCCGGGATCTTCCTATGAATACATAAACCCCACGTATCAGTTATTATATACGGTAATTGAACAGGCCTCGGGATTACCTTTCGAAGAGTACATGAAGAAAAAACTGTTCCAGCCTGCAGGCATGTTAAATACTTTATATTTTGAGGAAGGCAGGAATATTCCCCTAATGGCTCACGGATACCGTCTGAATGCACAAACAGGTGCCTGGGAAGAATACGACTATGGTGAAACCGCTTTCTTTGCATCCAAAGCGGACGGGGCCCTCTATACTTCTACCGATGAATTTGCACAGTGGGAATACGCCTTGAGAAACAATACGATAATTGGACCGGAAATGAAAGAAAAAGCCCATACTGCTCATATCATGACAAATATCCCAGATACCGGATACGGCTACGGATGGTTCATATCACATACCAACGGTGATCCAAAGATCTATCACACGGGAAGCAACGGAGGATTTAAGACCTATGCAGGCAGGTACCCCCGGACAGAAACCCTGCTGCTGATTTTTTCCACCAGAGATTTTGAGTTGAAAGCAACAGTAGAAAAAGTCGAACATATCATGCGTAAAGCGGGTTGGCTATAGCAACCGCAGGAAATTTCCGCCCATGATCTTTTCAATGTCTGTAAACGAATAGCCTCTGGCACACAATTCTTCCGTCAGGACAGGAAGGCGGGATATGTCTTCAAGTCCTACCGGGCAAACCTCTATGCCATCGAAATCAGAGCCTATCCCCACATGGTCTGAACCTACCAGTGATACAACATGATCTATATGATCAACTACTCTTTTGTAAGAAGGTCTGGGAAGTGCAAATAAGTCCTTTTTTGCCTCTTTCATGCGTTTTTCGTTTGCCACTGGGTTTTCCCTGAAATGTTCCTCTGCTTCTTCATAGGCATCCAGCAAAGGTGCAACAGCAAGAGAATAATCCTTGTCAAGGAACGGGGGATTGAAATTGATCTGCATTACTCCACCATGTGCCGCAAGATCTTTAATCATCTGATCTGTAAGATTTCTGGGTACATCACATAAAGCTCTACAGCAGGAATGCGTGGACACTACAGGTTTTGTGGAATACTTCAGTACATCGTAGAAGGCGTCATCTGAAATGTGAGCTACATCCACCAGAACACCTAGGCGGTTCATCTCGGCGATCAACTCCCGGCCAAAAGGACTTACTCCGTGCCACCTTTTCTCTTTGGTGGCACAACTGTCACAAACCTCGTTGTTTCTGGCGTGTGTCAGGGTGATGTAACGAACTCCCATTCTGTGAAATAAACGCAACAGGGACAGGTCTTTATGGATGGGACCGGCATTCTCCATACCCAGAAATATGGCAATCCGGCCCTGCTCCTTCAGTTCCCTGGCAGTACGGGCATCGGTTGCCAGAGCTGCCATGGAGGGATAACGGTCCAGTACGTCGAGGACCGAGGCCAGTGCTTCCAATGCCTTGAAGGTGCACTCATAAGGTTCCCATTTGTTGGAGACATATATAGCAAAGAAAGAAGCGTTAACGCCTCCTTCTTTCATTCGTACAAAATCCACGTGACCGGTATCGGATCTCCGGCCTATATCCAGACCGTACCTTCTGAGCATTATGGGTGTATCGCAATGTGAATCTGCAACCAGAATTTTTTCGTGAATTTCTTTTGCAGTCATTATTTAATCTTTAGTAGGATGTCAATTGAGCTGCCCCGCTGGTCTTCACGTTTCTCAGGCTGGCATTCCTGTTATAGCGTAACTTGGCCGCACCTGATACTTCCGGCTCGAGGGATCCCAGTACGCTAACTTGGGCTTTACCCACTCCGCTCACTGCTGCTTTCATTGCTTCTACTTCAAATTCACGGCCTTCGAAACCTGCAGCACCACTGATATCCAGGGAGGAACGGATGGCTTTTCCCTTCAAGGTGACATTTCCGCTTCCACTGATCCCAATATCGGCAAAGGTAATGGATTTTCCTTCGAAAACGAAAAATCCTTTTGATGCTCCGCTGATCTCCATATTGACCTGTTCTGCCTCCCCATTCATCTTGAGTTCAGACACCCCCGATACTTCAATGTCTAGGTCATGGCAGGTCATGTACAGCAAATCAGCTTTAGTCACTCCGGACAATTCTATATTCATCCTATCGGTTTTAAAATTATCTTTTACATAAACTTTAGTTACACCGCTCAATCCCAACGAGTTAAGCTCAGGAAGTGTTACTTTACATAAGATCTCCAAATTCCTGTATTTTCGTTGTATAGCACGTGGTAAACCTCCGTTTTTAAATCCGATTTGTAGGATCCCGCCCCTGACTTTCACATCAAGGTAATCAAACACATCGCTGTATGTTTCTATGGAAAGCGTATGAGAAGCAGAATGTTCCACCGTAGCCTCCATAACCCCGGACAGTTCCAGGCCGGTAAAAGCCCCGATTTGGAAATCGCGTTTTTCAAGAGATCCTTTTTGTGCCTGCGCGGCAGTACACAAAAAAGACATTATCACGATTACAACTATCTTTTTCATAATTTTTTAAATCAGTTATTTTAAGTAATACTATATATTAA
>LUZA01000022.1 GCA_001603455.1 Bacteroidales bacterium Bact_09
CCTTATATATAGTTATTTCTTTTTAATATTGGTTTTTGCCGGAGCGAGCATCATGATCATCCTCTTGCCTTCCAACTTGGGCATCTGCTCTGCCTTCCCGTAATCTTCCAAGTCCACCGCAAATCTTAGCAACAGCTTTTCTCCCTGTTCAGTGAATACGATGGAACGTCCCCTGAAAAAAACATAAGCCTTCACTTTGGCTCCATCCTTGAGGAACTCCATGGCATGCTTGAGCTTGAACTGGTAATCATGCTCATCTGTATTGGGGCCAAACCGGATTTCTTTAACCACGATCTTGGAGGCATTGGCTTTCATCTCTTTGGCCTTTTTACGCCTTTGATATAAAAATTTTTGGTAGTCAATGATCTTACATACCGGGGGATCGGTCTGAGCCGAGATCTCTACCAGATCCAGGTTCATTCTTTCGGCCATCTTCAGGGCTTGTGCAATGGGATATATACCAGGCTTTTCAATATTGTCACCCACAACACGAACCTGTGGAACATCAATTTCGGTGTTGACCCTGGGGCCGTCATCCTGCTGGGATGACCTGTTGTAATTTCTACCCTGGTTGTTTTTTCTCTGCGGGGCAGAGTGTGGTCTGTACGATGTTCCGATAATTTTGTTCCTCCTATTTTAGTTAGTCAAATCTTTTATTTCTTTCCGGAGAAATGCCGCAAATTCCTCCAGTTTCATGGGGCCTTTATCTCCTTCTCCCTGGCGACGTACAGACACGGTGCCTGCAGATTCTTCCTTTTCTCCAACCACCAGCAGGTAAGGGATACGCTTCAACTCATTCTCTCTTATGCGCTTACCCACAGTCTCGTTACGGTCGTCAATGGAGGCGCGAAGTTCGGAATTATTCAAGAAATCACAAACTTTTTTTGCAAAATCATTGAATTTTTCACTCAAAGGTAATATGACAACCTGCTCGGGAGCCAGCCACAACGGGAATTTTCCGCCCGTATGTTCCAGCAAAACAGCCACAAAGCGTTCCATAGATCCAAATGGTGCCCGATGGATCATAACAGGCCTGTATCTTTTATCATCGGCTCCAATATACTCCAATTCAAAACGTTCGGGCAGGTTATAATCTACCTGAATAGTACCCAGCTGCCATTTTCTTCCTATGGTATCGCGTACCATGAAATCGAGCTTCGGACCGTAGAAAGCGGCTTCGCCATATACTACCTGTGTTTCCAATTTCCTTTCCGCAGCAGCCTCGATGATTGCCTGCTCTGCCTTTTCCCAGTTTTCATCCGAGCCGATATATTTTGACCGGTCATTTTTGTCCCGGAGGGAAACCTGTACGGTATAATCATTGAAACTCAATGTCCTGAAAATATATAGCACAATGTCTATTACCTTGCAGAATTCCTCCTTGATCTGGTCGGGACGGCAGAAAATATGCGCATCGTCCTGGGTGAAACCACGCACCCTGGTCAGTCCGTGCAATTCTCCGCTTTGTTCATAGCGATAAACGGTTCCAAATTCGGCCAGCCTAACCGGCATGTCTTTGTAGGACCGGGGTTTTGATCTGTATATCTCACAGTGATGAGGACAGTTCATAGGCTTGAGAAGAAATTCCTCTCCCTTTTGAGGCGTCTTAATCGGTTTAAAACTGTCAGCCCCGTATTTGGCATAGTGACCGCTTGTCACGTACAATTCCTTCTGTCCAATATGCGGCGTGATTACCTGCTGATAACCGTGTATTTTCTGTACTCCCTTAAGAAAATTTTCCAGCTGTTCCCTCAGGGCAGCCCCGCGGGGCAACCACAGGGGAAGCCCTTGTCCGACCCGTTGTGAGAAGGTAAAGAGTTCCAGTTCTTTTCCCAGTTTGCGGTGGTCCCTCTTTTTGGCTTCTTCCAACATTTTCAAGTATTCATCCAACATTGATTTTTTGGGAAAAGTAATCCCGTAAATCCTGGTTAGCATCTGGCGTTTTTCGTTGCCACGCCAATACGCCCCTGCTATTGAGGTTAGCTTGATGGCCTTGATCATGGAAGTATCTGGAATGTGGGGTCCCCTGCACAGGTCGGTAAAAGAACCGTTCGTGTAGAATGTAATAGTCCCGTCCTCCAGGTCACTTATTAATTCGCATTTGTATGGATCACCTTTCTCTCTGTATGTCCTGAGCGCTTCTTCTTTGCTTACTTCCCTGCGTTCAAAAACTTGTTCGCTTTTGGCCATTTCGAGCATTTTATGTTCTACCGCCTCCAGATCAGCTTCAACCAGCTGACGTCCTTCCAGGTCAATGTCATAATAAAAACCGTTCTCAATGGCAGGACCTATCCCAAACTTGACCCCGGGGAACAGGACTTCCAGGGCTTCAGCCATAAGGTGTGACGAGGAATGCCAGAAAACCTGCTTCCCTTCTTCGTCCTCCCACTGCAGGAAACGTATGCCGGCATCTTTGGTCAGCGGCAGACGGATATCTGTCAGTATTCCGTCCACTTTCATGGCCAGTACCCCGGCCGCCAGCCTGGGGTTGATATCTTGTGCTATCCTGTATCCGGAAATGCCTTTTTTATATTGTTTTGTTTTCCCGTCGGGAAAAGTAATTGTGATCATAGTCAGATATTAAAAGGGCTCATTTTTATAACAAACTGCAAAGTTAGGTATTTTTTAAAAATTTTGGTTACTTTGTGACCCAAACCTTAACAATTTACAAATGAATCAGCATATTTGGAACAAAGCCGCTGTATACGGGATTATCCTGGCTCTTGTTTCTGTCTTTTTCATGGTGCTTCAGACGCTCTTGATGTCTTCTGCCAAGTGGCTGAACATATTATTCTGGATCATTAAACTGGCCGGGACATTGGGATTGCTTTTCTATTTCATGAAAGATTTTGGTAAAGGAAAAGAAACCTATACATATGCAGATGCTTTCCGTTTTGGACTGGCTGTATCTTTCTGCTCCTCCATCATTGCAGCCGGATATTATTACCTGCACGTTATGTTCATTTTTCCCGATACTGCCACCCAGTTCAGTAACGCCCTGCTAATGGGCTTTGAACAGGCGGGGGTCACAGCAGAAGATTTCAATACAGACAAACTCATTGCACGCCTGCCCCTCATCCTGATGATATCGCAGTTCATCTGGTTTAACATCCTGGGCCTGCTCTGGTCTTCCCTGCTTGCCAGCGGAGCCAGGCACAAAATCACCACGACACCTTTTGAATCATAAAACGTATCCTATGGATATATCGGTAGTCATCGCATTGTATAACGAACGCGAATCGCTGCCAGAGCTTCTGGAACGCATCCGGACTGTTCTGAATGCACCACTGGGAGATAAAGGAGATTCCCTGCCCGCTTACGAAGTGATCTTTGTGGACGACGGAAGTACAGACGGATCCTGGACCTTTATCCGGGAGCAGGCAGAACAGGACCTTAGGATCCATGGTATCCGGTTCCGGCGGAATTACGGAAAATCTGCGGCACTTTACTGCGGTTTTGATACAGCCCGGGGAAATGTAGTGGTTACTATGGATGCCGATCTTCAGGACGATCCGGCCGAGATCCCGGCCCTGTACAAAATGGTGGCCGACGGATCTTATGACCTGGTCTCGGGCTGGAAAAAGAAGCGCAAAGACAACCTGTTTACCAAGAATATACCTTCACGTATATACAACACCACTGCCCGGGCAGTCACAGGTATCAAGCTTCACGACATGAACTGCGGTCTGAAGGCCTACAGCAAAGATGTAGTCAAAAGTATTGAGGTTTATGGGGAAATGCACCGCTACATACCCTACCTGGCCAAAGAAGCCGGTTTTACCAGGATCGGGGAAAAACCTGTCCTGCACTCCCGTCGTAAATATGGCAAGAGCAAGTTCGGGCTGAGTAGATTTGTAAACGGATATCTGGATCTGCTCTCTTTGTGGTTCCTGGCTCGTTTTGGGAAAAGGCCCATGCATATTTTCGGCTTATTAGGGTCCTTCATGTTTGTACTGGGAGGCGTGATAGCCCTGTGGCTCATTATCCAGAAACTATACTTGCAATCACATGGAATGCCTTTCCGGTCGGTTACCGACCAGCCTCTTTTCTATTTATCCCTCCTGACAATCGTCCTGGGAACGCAACTTTTCCTGGCCGGGTTCCTTGGGGAGATGATTTCGCGCAATGCAACCGAAAGAAACCACTACCACATTAGGGAGAGATGTTGAACTACCTCACTTTTACTCCTCGGGACGAGTCTGTTCACTGGGTAATTTGATCGCAGGCTATGGCGGCTGCTTCCATGATGCCTTCGCTCATCGTTGGATGAGGGAATACGGAATGTACCAGATCATGATCCCTGATCTGCATACCCCTTGAAGCAACCAATCCGCCTATCATTTCAGTAGCATGGGCTCCAATGATGTGTGCTCCCAGCAAGCGGTTGTCCGCAGCATCAAAAATAAGTTTGACAAAGCCGTCCCTTTCGCCCGCTGCCGCTGCTTTTCCAGATGCGGTAAAGTAATATTTACCTATTCTGATATCAATGCCTTTCTTTTTGGCGTCTTTTTCACGTAATCCTACCGAGGCTATCTCTGGTGTGGCGTAAATACATCCCGGAATATTGTCGTAATCCACATCGGGAACCTCCAGACCTGCCATGCGTTCCACGCAGCAAAGAGCTTCGGCCGATGCCAAGTGGGCAAGTGCCGGAGTGGGCAATACGTCTCCTGCCGCGTATATTCCGGAAACTGATGTCATAAAATTTTTATCCACGATAATCCTTCCGCGGGTCATTTGCACCCCGGCTTCCTCCAATCCCATGTTGGCTGTATTGGGAACAACGCCCACGGCAGAAAGCACCACATCGGCCTCTATGAATTCGGTGCCTTTCCTGGTTTCTACTTCCAGCCGGCATCCTTTCACGAATTTTTCGGCGGATTTGACGCCCGCCGAGGTCATAATCTTTATGCCTGCTTTGCGGAAAGACCTGCTTAGCTGGGCTGCAACATTTTCATCTTCTGTTGGTACTATCTGGTCCATGTATTCGATAAGGGTAACCTTTGTCCCCAGACAATGATAGAAATAAGCCAGCTCTGTCCCGATGGCACCCGAGCCTATCACGGCCATGGTGGCGGGTATGGTTTTCGGGACCATGGCCTGGCGGTATCCAATAATCCTTTTCCCGTCTATGGAGGCACCCGGAAGAGAGTTGGGTTTGGATCCGGTGGCTATCAGGATCCTTTTTGCTTCAATGACTTTATCCTCTACAGATACTTTCCCAGGGGCAATAACACTACCTCTTCCGTGGATCACCTCCACTTTATGTTTCCCGAAAAGGAACTCGATGCCTTTGGCCATCTGCGAGGCCACCTCCCTGCTGCGGGACACTATGGCAGCCAAATCCGGCTCGGCCTTTCCGGGGAGCCTGACCCCGTATGTTTCTGCTTTTCTTGCCGTATTGAGTACTTCTACGCTTTTTAACAAAGCCTTGGTGGGTATGCATCCCCAGTTTAAACACACCCCGCCAATGGGTCCTTTTTCAATAACAGCTGTCCTAAAACCAAGCTGCGCTGCGCGGACCGCCGCCACATAACCTGCAGGGCCCGATCCGATGATTACTAAATCGTATGACATATGTTCTTTTGGAATTATTGATTTTTACCGTGACAGTGTTTGTATTTTTTACCGCTGCCGCAGGGACACGGATCGTTCCTTCCCACCTGTTTTTCTACATGGACAGGGGCATTGGAACGTGGTTCTGCAGATTGGGTCAGCATATCGGGACGCGATGTCTGGGTATTGCTCAGATCGGTACGGCTTCTTTCACTGCCGGCTTTGTCCAGCCTGTCCTGGTTCCGACGCAGGGGAATATGTGCCTTAAGCAGGAAAGAAAGTACTTCACGGGCTATCCTTTCCAGCATTTCGCTGAATAGTTTGAAACTTTCAAATTTATAAACCAACAAAGGATCTTTTTGCTCATAAGTGGCATTCTGAACCGATTGCTTCAGATCGTCCATATCGCGCAAATGTTCTTTCCAGAATTCATCGATCATCACCAGGTTAATGGTCTTGTTGATAGCCCTTATCAGCTCTTTGCCCTTGCTCTCGTAAGCCTTTTTGATATTGACGATCACCTGGTATATCCTTTTACCGTCCCCTACAGGTACTACCACATTCTCATAGGTGGCCCGTTGCGTTTCGTATATGTTCTTCATGATGGGCCACGCCTGTGCCACTAGTGTTTCTGCTCTCCTGGCGTAAGCCTTCTGAATTTGCTCTGACAGGATTGTGGCTAATTCTTCGGTATTGGACTTATTAAAGGTTTCCTGGTCAAAACCCGGTTCTATGGATATCATACGGATCAGTTCGTAACTGAAATCGTCATAATCTACTCCGTCCATCTGCTGAACGAAAGATGCGGCGAAATCGGACATCATGTTGGCAACGTCCACATCCACGCGTTCCCCGTAAAGGGCATTACGCCGTCTGGTGTATATGACCTCACGCTGCGAATTCATCACGTCGTCATATTCCAGCAGACGTTTACGGATACCAAAGTTATTCTCTTCCACTTTTTTCTGAGCCCTTTCAATGGAACTGGAAAGCATGGAATGCTGCAAAACCTCTCCTTCCTTCATTCCCATTTTATCAACGACAGAAGCTATTCTTCCGCTGCCAAAAAGACGCATCAGATCATCTTCGAGCGATACGTAAAAATTGGATGATCCAGGGTCTCCCTGACGACCTGCACGTCCACGCAATTGCCTGTCTACACGCCGGCTGTCGTGCCTCTCTGTTCCAATAATGGCCAGACCACCCGCCTCCCTAACACCTTCCCTCAGTTTGATATCCGTCCCACGACCTGCCATATTGGTGGCAATGGTAACCGACCCGGCACGACCGGCTTCTGCGACGATCTCGGCTTCACGGGCATGCTGCTTGGCATTAAGTACATTGTGCTTAATGCTTCGCATTTTCAACATCCGGCTGAGCAATTCGGACACTTCCACAGATGTGGTTCCCACAAGCACTGGCCTTCCGGCTTTTGTCAATTCGTTGATTTTGTCAATAACCGCATTGAATTTCTCCCGTTTAGTCTTGTATATCAAATCATCCCCGTCAATTCTGATTATCGGCCGGTTGGTCGGAATAACAACCACATCGAGTTTGTATATAGACCAGAATTCCCCGGCTTCTGTTTCGGCTGTTCCGGTCATACCTGCCAGCTTGTGATACATCCTAAAGTAATTCTGGAGTGTAATGGTAGCAAATGTTTGGGTAGCGGCTTCTACCTTCACGCGTTCCTTAGCTTCTATAGCCTGATGTAATCCGTCCGAATAACGTCTTCCTTCCAGCACACGTCCTGTTTGTTCGTCCACAATCTTGATCTTGTTATCCACCACGATATACTCCACATCCTTATCGAACATGGCATAGGCTTTCAATAATTGATTGACCGTGTGGACACGCTCCGATTTGACGGCATATTCGCTCAAAAGGGCATCTTTGGCAGCGGCTTTTTCCTCGGGGGTCAGGTTTTTTTTCTCCAATTCAGAGATCTCCGTCCCCATGTCCGGCAGAATGAAGAACGCCGGATCACTGACTTTTTTGGCGATCAGATCATGTCCTTTTTCTGTCAGATCCACCGATTTCTGCTGTTCTTCAATAACAAAATACAGATCGTCTGTGATCAGGTGCATCTGTTTGTTGTTGTCCTGCATATAGAAGTTCTCTGTCTTCTGCAGCAGCTGCTTGATGCCCTGTTCACTCAGATATTTAATCAATGGTGTGTATTTGGGAAGTCCTTTATATGCCCTGAGTAACAGTTTGGCGCCGTTTTCCTCGTCTCCTTCCGAGATCATTTTGCGTGCATCTGCCAGGTGTTGCTGGACAAGGGAACGTTGTGCCTGGTAGAGCTGTTCTACAATGGGCCGAAATTCGTTGAATTGCTGATCTTCCCCTTTAGCTACAGGTCCCGAGATGATCAGCGGGGTTCGTGCATCGTCAATCAACACCGAGTCAACCTCGTCCACAATGGCATAATGGTGCTTGCGCTGAACCAGGTCCTCCGAATTGATGGCCATGTTGTCCCTCAGGTAATCAAATCCGAATTCGTTATTGGTGCCGAATGTGATATCTGCCCTGTACGCTTTTTTACGTTCTTCGGAGTTGGGCTGGTGTTTGTCTATGCAATCAACTTTCAGGCCGTGGAACTCGTACAACGGGCCCATCCATTCCGAGTCACGCTTGGACAGGTAATCGTTCACCGTGACGATATGCACCCCTTTACCGGCAAGCGCATTCAGGAATACGGGGAGGGTGGCCACAAGCGTCTTTCCTTCCCCGGTCGCCATCTCGGCAATTTTACCCTGATGCAGAACTACCCCTCCGATCAGCTGGACATCGTAATGCACCATGTCCCATGTGATCATATTTCCCCCGGCCATCCAGGAATTGTGCCAAACAGCCTTGTCCCCCCGGATCTCCATATGGTCTTTATGGGTCGAAAGCTGCCGGTCAAAATCAGTAGCGGTAACCGTCAGTGTTTCGTTCTCCTGGAAACGCCTCGCCGTTGATTTCATTATAGCAAAGGCTTGGGGAAGCATACGTTCCAAGACCTCTTCTATCTTTTCATCTATCTTTTTGGTAAGCTTGTCAACCTCGGTTGCCAGTTCTTCTTTTTTGTCGATTTCGATCTCTACATCTTCCAGCTGTTTCCGTAGCGCTGCTTTTTGTTTTTCGTCTTCTGCTGTGTACTCCAGGATAATTTCCCTGATTTTCTGCGTTTCTGCACGCAAATCATCGTGATCCAGTTTGTCAATCCTTTCGTATTCTTTTTTGATCTTTTCAAGGTCAGGGGTCAATTGTTTGAGATCCCTGTCCGCTTTTGATCCAAAGATCTTTCCTATAACGTTTATAAAAGAAGCCATATCTGAAATCTTGAACTTGTAGCCTACAAAGGTACATTATTCTTGTCAATTATCACGAATTCAGATATAGCGTAAACAGGCAGTTATTACCAAACGCACCAACCTGCTGTCCAGTCATTACCTGCAGGCACTGCCCCTTTATAATCTGTTTTTATAAAGAAGGAGTTAACGGTGCTCAGATCTTTTCCACCAGGTACGGTACCAATGTATTTTGAAGACAGGTTAAACGTCTTGTTAATTCCGTTATTAGCATTAGCTGTAAAAAGCGCACTGGAATAAATCCCTGCTGTAGCAATATTGCTTGCCAGATAAACGTGGTCCAGCACAGATGTCCCGTCTGCCAGTGCAGATTCTGTCTCATTGGTTTCTGTTGTCAGACAATTGGGTTTACCGGTTATCAGGGCGTTGTAGAGAGCTACTCGGGTGCCTGCCCTGAGTCGTACACCTCTTTTGTTTAATGTGGATTCGTTCCCAACCAGGGTCAGATTGGATAACACCGGGTGTGAAACAGGCTGGGCAGCAAAATCCTTACTGTTGTTATCTGCTTCAATCAGACAGTCAGATTCGTAGCCTATCTCTGAGACAGGCCCCTGAACGGCCACAAGAAATTGTGCCATGCCGCTCCAGCCTTCTGTCCAATCAAAAGAATCATCACTACTGTGGGTGGATACCAGGTATTTTACATTGACCGTTCCGCCAAACCATTCAAATCCATCATCCGAGCCCTTGTATGATTGCAGGTGATCTACGACCGTTCCGTTACCCACACCGTAAAAAGTAAATCCGTTCGATTCCTTTTCTTCACTAAACGCATAACCAGTGTATTCAAGCCTGATATAGCTTAAAACGCCTGAATTATCGGCTGCATTGGTTCCTCCGTATGAGGCGTCACCAATTTCTGATTTTGACTGGGCCCCCGTTACATTAATAGGAGCGCGTCCGCAAATGTGTACGCCCCCCCAGGCTCCTGATTCTTTCTTTTCAGATGTCATGACTATGGGAGAAGAAGCCGTACCACGGGCATTGATTTTTGCATCTTGTTCAACCAGTATGTAATCTACTATGTCATCATCTCTTGAAATAATGGTTACTCCGGGTTCTATGGTCAGCGTAACTCCGGCTTTGACATGCAGTCCTCCGGATAATGTATAAGTCATTCCGCTTTTAAGCGTTCTGTTTTCTGTCAGTTCTCCTGAAAGGTCTGTGGACTCAATGTCAGGGCCGTTGTTTCTTTCACATGCGACTGCAATAAACAGTGTTCCAAATACCAATAAGGCGGTTTTTAAAATTTTTCTTTTCATTTTTTGCATTTATTTAAAAGTGTATGAGAATCCCATTTGAAATGACACCCCTGTCTTGTGATTTTCTACATTAACATTTTCACCAGCTACTTTCTGTGTGAACAAAATCCGGGTGTCCAGTATATTTCCGACTTCAATCTTTACACTCCATTTGTCACTTCTGTTGTAAATTCCAACAAAATCAAGTGTATGAACCGGTTGTTGCATTACATTGCCCATGCCATAAATCCCGACAGCGTGGATCCGGGGGCCCTGCAGGTTGTAGAGTGCAGTAAGAGTTATCTGGCCTTCTTTTTTAACCTTCCATCCACAAGTAAGGTCTGCATTGACCAGGTACGGAGAGGCTCCTTGTAAAGGCCTGCTGGTGTCTGTATAAACGCCGCCGCCTTCAGGAAGTATGACGTTGGTATACATGTAGGAAGCATTGAGCCCGATCCTCAGACCCGGGATGATGATTTTTCTGGCTTCTACTTCTATTCCGGCAGCTATCCCTTTCTCTGAATTGCGAAACGAATGCACTGCAGAGCCACCTGAAGATTCCTGGACCCTTTCAATAGGATCCTGAAGTCTTTTGAAATACAAGGCACCCGAAAATAAATCGTCGTTACTCCCGAAATATTCGTAACGTAGATCAGCATTAATATTGTATCCGTTTTTTAATGACTCGTTTCCCCTGATCTCGGTGCTGCCATAGGATTCTTTATAAAGAAAAGGGGCCATTTCAATAAAAAGCGGCCGTGTTACAGTACGGGAAAGAGCCAGTCTTAGAAAACCACTCTCTCTTATAGATAACTTCATGTTCACAGCGGGAAACAAATCATGAACAATCAATTCTGACCGTCTTTCAAGAGAACCGTCTGTCCAGTAACGAACCCACTGCGAAGAAGGCTCATAACGCAAACCCAGATTAAGTTGAAAATTTCTGAAAGGCAACAAGTCTGCCTGCAGGTAAAGACCGCCTATATCCGTGCCTGCGAAATAACTGGATTTTGGTTGGGCGTCTTTGGTAATGGTAATTGTTCCGTCACTGAGATTCTTGTTATTCAACCAGGAATCCGTTTCATAAATATTTTCAATTTCCGGGTTCAGGTTGTTCAGATTGTAATAAAACCTTACCGAAGCGTAATCACGCGACTTATTTTTATAAAAGGTGCCAAACTGGAGTGAGTATGAATCATTTATTTTATATTGAGCATAGATGTTGGCTGCCACTTCCCGTTCGCTCAATTCTCCGAAATAACGCATGGTCTCCTGTTTGTTCAATTTAAAAATAGAAAGCCTGTCATCGTCGCGGCGGTACATGACCTGCCTTCTGTCGGGTTCATAGCTCCCTGTGGTACCCAATGACACAGCGGCGTTCAGGGACCATTTTTCATTCACCATCCAGGAATAGATCAGCTGGTTGTTCAACAGTTCGTATTCGTGAAACACACTGTTACTCCCGGTAAGTTGTATTCCTTCCGAATCGTGTCCTGTCCTGTATTTATAGTTATCCACGGCATTACGGGTATAGAACAATGTGTAACTCAGGTGATGGTGAGCTCCCGCTGTATAAGCCAGATGAACCAGCGCCGCCATATCAAGTTTTGCTGTGTAACTATCGTAATTGAATTCATTGAGAACAGTACCTTGGGCATTTAACATGGATACATAGGAATCTTTTTCCACGGTTCCATTATAACCCGCATTGAGTGATACAAGCATTGCCAGTTTATGGCTGGCACTGCCCCAAGTTTTTCCAAAACCCAGACCGCCGTTCAGTTTAGGTATCAATGTTTTGCGTGAAACCGAAAACGATGTGCCAAAAGGATCGTTGTTTCTCACATAAGATGAAAACCCATTGGATGTCATTTTTTTTATTGCCGGTAACAGGTTCCGTACCAGGAAAAGTCCATTTGTTTTATCACTTTCATAAAAATCTGAAAAAAAGGACCTTGAGTTACTCCCGGCTCCAATGTTTATGGTGAAAAAGTCCTGCCCTGTATGTTCTTTTAAATTTATATCAATATGAGCGCCTGAATAATCGGCATAAGAGCCGGCGCTGTATACTTTATTGACCGTGATATGCTGAACCACATCGGATGGAAAGAGGTCCAAGGGAATGAGCTTGTTGTCCGGATTTGGGGAAGCAATGGGCAATCCATTCAGGGTGGTCGCACTGTACCTGTCGCCAAGCCCTCTTACATATACCTGGCCTGTCTCTGCCAGGGATATCCCGGTCATTTTTTTAACACCTTCCGCCACATTAGAGATCCCTTTCCTGCCCATTTCCCGCACTCCCATATTTTCTATGGCTAATGCAGATTGCCGTCTTTCCGTCAGAAGGCTTCTTTCTGTTTCCATGTTTTTCCGTGCCACTACGTATACTTCGTCAATAGCTGTTTCAGCGGGCATTAACGAGATATCTACATGCATATTGTCTTCATTTCCGGTAACGATAAGGGGTCCTGATGTCGCTGTCTGGTAGGATATATACCTGAATTCCAAAGAATAAACACCTTCCTGCAAGGATAAACTGTAATAACCGTTGTTATCGGTTACGACTCCTGTGGTTGTGCCTGAGATCAATACGTATACCCCGGGAAGGGGCTCGTTTACAATATAATCCGTAACTTTTCCGGATATGACAGTTTGTGCCTGCAATGCAACTGACTGGAAGATCAAATACAGAAATGCCAGTGTTTTAATTGATTTAATATACTTCCTCATAATTATGGCACAAAAGTGATTGTATCATGT
>LUZA01000156.1 GCA_001603455.1 Bacteroidales bacterium Bact_09
ACGTTTAACTTATAAAGTTCAAAGTTCGGAGTTTATTGTTCAGGGTTGAGCGGTCAACATATCCCCGCCATAACTCTCTCGTAACTCATAACTAATCACGATATCTGTCTTCCATCCAAGAATCTTATCGTACGGCTTGTTTCTTTTGCTTTACTTTCGTCATGCGTAACCATCACGATGGTACGTCCGTCTTCGCGATTGAGTTGGTGCAGCAATTCCATCACTTCGGCTCCCATCTTCGAGTCCAAATTACCCGTGGGTTCATCGGCAAGAATTATGGAAGGATTGCCGATAACGGCACGGGCAATGGCTACACGCTGACACTGTCCGCCCGATAGCTGCGTGGGAAAATGGCGCATACGGTGCGACAATCCTACCCGGCTTAAAACCTCTTCGGCCAATCGGCGGCGTTCGCGCGCGCCTACTTTGCGGTAAAGCAACGGTAGCTCCACGTTGTCCAACACGTTGAGTGAATTAATCAGATGAAAGCTTTGGAACACAAAACCCAGATTTTCGTTACGGAATTTTGCTAATTCACGGTCCTTCATATCGGCGGTTTCTTGTCCGTCGAGAATTACTCTGCCACTGGTAGGAGCATCGAGCAGTCCCATCACGTTTAGCAGGGTGGATTTTCCGCATCCCGACGGCCCCATTACGGCTAAAAATTCGCTTTTTTTCACTTGCAGGTTCACGTTTTCCAACGCTAAGGTTTCAATTTCGTCGGTGCGATAAATTTTATGCACTTGGTCTAATACAATCATTGTTTCCATATTTTTTTATTTATTGTTTTTAGCTATTGGCCTTTAGCCGTTAGCTTAGTTGAGTTTATTTTATCGGTTTTCGCTGATAGCTTATAGCCAATAGCCAACGGCTAACAGCTGTTTTTAATTATTCATCGTGCAACGCATCCACTGGATGTACTTTCGAAGCATGGTTTGCCGGAATCCATGCGCTTAGAATGATAACGATGCTTAAAAAGATATAGGTAATGCCGTTTGTGATGAGAAATCGTAACGGCGCATTTTGCGTGATATAAGGCGATCCTTTCACCGTTTTATAACTCATTATAATATCCATATTCAATTTTATGACATCGGCTTTTGCGATGGCTAAATTGATGAGAATTGCGGGAATGACGGCGAAGGTGAAAAGGAGCAGCGCTTCGGTAATAAATTGATGTTCAATTTTATTGGAAGTGCTTCCCATTGCCATGCGCAGGCCGATTTCGCCTCGTCGTGTTTGGTTGCGGAACCAAAATGTGCCGATAATGCCCAACGCGATATTGAACAGGAAAAAAATGAGCAGAATTGTTCGCAGGCGAATTTCGTTGGTAATGCCAAACATATAATCGGTACTTT
>LUZA01000157.1 GCA_001603455.1 Bacteroidales bacterium Bact_09
CCTTACATCTATTTGCTCAATTCATTGATATTCATTGATATTCATTATATTAACATCCGTAACGACTGAATAAATGACACTATGAATATTCTGGATTTTGCTATAAATTACCCCGATCAGGTAAGAAACCCAAGTGAGTAAATTTAATCGTTTTTAGTAAATTTACCCGGTGGTCGAATTTGCGGCAATATTATATTATCTACCGGGGCAGGAGTTCAAAGCATAATGCATCAATGATCCCGTTTATGCCGGAAACGTTTGACAATATAATGACACCCGTTTGGTCTTCAACATTCACCACCATGGAAGATGAATATCCGCCTGTTCCCCCGTTATGCCAGTGAACATCCTTTCCGGATTCGGATTTTACAATAAACCAGCCCAGGCCCATGTGCATGGTTTCATTTATTTCGAATGTGGGTTTTCTCATCAGTGCCAGTTCTTTATTCCCGGGATTGAACTGTGCATACACAAACTTTGACAGATCTTCGGTTGAAGACAATATCCCGCCGGCAGCAAACAAAACATCAAAATCCCAATTGCCCGTGATTTCGCCATTGGCTTCCATTCCCTTGACGAGTTTGTCTCCCAGGTCCCTGGAAGTGGTATAGGAATTGGTCATGCTGTATGTATCAAAAATCCTCTTTTGTAATAATTGCTGAAAACTTGTTTGTTGGGACAAGCCCAGCGTATACCCCATAAGCCCTACCCCCAGGTTGGAATAGGAACTGACCGTTGAAGGTTCATTCTCCAGCTTCAGCCATTGTTCCAGGTATTCGTCAATTTCCTTCTTGCCGTAGTTTTTGTATGGATTGATCTCGTTGGATAAATCCAGATTCTGGGGTAACCGGGGCAAGCCCGATGTGTGGTTTGCCAGACTTTCAAAACTGATTCCTATGTTGTCTTTAAAGGGGAACGGATAATAATCGTTGATCAGGCCGGTTAGTTTGATTTCCCCATCCTCAACCAGTGAAGCCAGTACAGCCGATGTGAATACTTTGGAAATGGAGCCGATTTCAAAAATCCTGTTTTGGTTTTCGGCTGTTTTTATAGTGTCGTTTGCCCTGATGATGCCGTAATACGCTGTTTTTCCGTCCCGGATAACGGCTATGGAAAGTTGTGTGTTTACGGGTAAATCCCTGGTTTTTGCGAAAATGATCCCCGCCAGTTCTTCCGGATAGCTGCTTAATGCGTTCACAGAAGCCGGCACTGTTTCTTTAGGTTCTTCATAAGGTTTGAAGAAAAGGCCGTTTATCAGGTTTTCCTTGTCCAGCGAAATGTTTACCTCTAAAACTGCTTTTTCAAATTTCGTTTTGTAAGTCGCATACGTTTGCATTTGATGCTTGATAAATTCCTTGCTTTCCATGTTCCCAACCTGACTTTTCAGGGCTGTCAAAGTCTGGATGGTGTTTTCAAGTGGCAATGCCTCTTTCATTACCGAAGCAAAACTGTTGAAAATATCCTCATATTTGCCGGCATTATAATCGGCCTGGAATTTGTCAATCACCACCTTATAATTCTCTGTCTGGGCAAATGAAGCATTTGTCATAAGCAGGGTGATCAGGGCAAATAAAAGTTTTTTCATCATGCCAATAATTTAAAATCGGTTTAAAGTTAACAATTTAGTTCGATTTTTTTTACCCTCGTGGTGGATAAAATTTACGGATTGCACTTTTGTTTGTTCTCATAATGTCTTTGAGGGCAATTCC
>LUZA01000158.1 GCA_001603455.1 Bacteroidales bacterium Bact_09
TCGTTTCCGTCCTTTATCTCTTTTATAATGCAACTTTTCACAAAACACGGTATTATTAACGGAGAAAAATCGCTATATAAAACAAAGTAATTTATGATTCCGTTTGTACAAATTTAGAAAAATTTATGGCTCACACAAAAGGTCATATAGAAAATTGTTTTTGGAAAAGTCTTAAAGTGTTTAGAAAGTCTCGTGAGAAAATAATACTTTTGTGCCGCAACAAATAGTTTATAAAACAATTAAAAAATGTCAATCAGGATTGGTATAAACGGTTTTGGGAGAATTGGCAAGCTGGTCTTCAAACTTGCATCTAAAACACCGGATATTGAGGTGGCTCATATCAATGATTGTATGGATATAAAAATGATGTCACACCTGCTGAAATACGACAGCATCCATGGCAGATTCGCCTCTGATATAGGTTTTGACACAGAACATCTGATAGTAAACGGCTTAAAGATACCGGTCACACATTTCAGCAAACCCTCAGATATCCCCTGGAGTAAAAATTCTGTAGATATCGTAATAGAAGCAAGCGGGAAATTTAAAACCCGTGAAATGCTTCAGGGACACATTAACAGTGGTGCAAAAAAAGTTATCCTTAGCTCTCCTTCTAATGACAGGAGCATTGACAGAACAGTGGTCATGGGAGTCAATCACATGGATATTACTTCTTCTGACCAGATAATATCAAATGCTTCCTGCACGACTAACTGTGTTGCAATAATGATCAAGGTGATGGATGAGGTGTTTGGAATTAGAAAAGCTTTAATGAATACGATCCACCCTTTTACCAACAACCAGAATCTGCAGGATGGATATCATACAGACCCCAGAAGAGCCAGAAGCGCCTTAAACAATATTATTCCCACAACCACAAGCGCAATAGGTGCAATTGAGATTATTTTCCCCCGGCTTTCCGGTTCATTTGACGGATTTGCCACAAGAGTTCCTGTCGCAGATTGCTCTTTTGTAGAGTTATATATACATTTGAATAAAGTTACAAATGCGGTTGAGATCAATAAAGCTTTTTTAAATTATGCAAATTCAACTCTTAAAAAATATCTGGAGTACTGTTCGGATCCTATAGTAAGTAGTGATATTAACAACAATACCCACTCGGCAATATTTGATGCACTCTCTACAAAAACAGTCGGCGGGGATTTGGTGCAGATACTCGCCTGGTATGACAATGAAACAGGGTATTCTGCCAGAATTATAGATTTAATAAAATATATATCGGATAAATAATATAGCGGGATATGAAAAAGGAGGATCATTTATGGTTTCTGTCTCTTTCTGAAAAATATTGGGGAATACACACAAGGACTCAAAAATTTTTCACAGAACTTTACCAGACCGGAACAGATCGGAAAGAACTGTTGGATTTGCTGGTTTATGTATCTATCAACGATTTCTGGATATACAGGGAAACCGATTCTATGGATAGAGTATTCAGGATTGTGGCAGATTTGTATGACACTCTTATGGGAGAAGAACTGCCGGATGATCAATCGAAATATCTTGTTTATCTCTATCTGAACTTCTTTTCCTCAAACCACGAATCTTTTTATCTAAATGATCAGCTTGTATGCGAATATATAGATATACTTGAGAAACATACAGAGAGTGGATTTTTGGCGTTCACCAGCAATATTGGCAATTTCAGAAACTGCTTTTCATACCTGGTAAAAAACAAAGAAAACCAAGAGAGAGCTATCCAATATATGAAATCCCTCCTTGAGAAAAATATCGTCTTCTGGGAGGAGAGCTCACAAATTGAGCAATGGTTTGAAGAGAATCAAAACAGCGTTTCTAAAGATTATCTCCCCCTGCTGCAG
>LUZA01000159.1 GCA_001603455.1 Bacteroidales bacterium Bact_09
CAGAAGATGTGTGGCAAAACTGTGTCTTAGCGTATGGAAGGATATATTTTTATTTATACCCGCTTTCTTTACCCCTTGTTTAATAATGTTGTTTAGTGTGCTTTCTGACAGATTTTGTCCCTTTCTCCCTTGTGCTTCAAACAGGTATTTTGTGGGTCTTTCCCACTTGTAATATTCACGCAATATATCCAGCGTTTTTTTCGCCAGAATGGTGTACCTGTCTTTCTTCCCTTTGCCCTGTACTACATGTATTTGCATTCGGGAAGAATCGATGGCCGAGGGCTTAATGAACTGGAGCTCCTGCCGTCTTAAACCTGATGAATAGGCCAGCATCAGAATGGCTCTGTGTTTTATATTGGCTGTTGCTTTTATTAAACGTTCCACCTCCTCTCCCGATAATACCACCGGAATCCGCTGCTCTTTTCGAGGTCGTTTAATCCGGATTTGTTCCCAATCACGTTGCAGTATATCTACCTGCAGTATTTTAAACGCACTGATATACTGATTTACCATGGTTACCGATATTTTGTCTGCCGTGATCCGACCATGCAGATATTCTTTAAATTGTCCTCCTGTGATCTTGTCCAGTGGTTGATTATAATAGTTTTCTACTTTTGACAATAAACTACTGTAACTCTGTATGGACCGGGGACTGTAATTGCGGTATTCCATCTCTTGAATGAACCGCTCAATAAGTTGTGAGTGAATGTTTTTCATGATGGTTTGTTTTGAAGTTTTTACTTCGAATTTACCATCAATTTACCGCCTCCGACTGGGGGCGGTTTAGTTCAACTTGTTTATATATTCAATAAACGTGATTCTATAACCCCAAAATTCAGGTATAGCTTCAAATTTTTGTGTATTATATAATATTCAATGTCATCCCAATTAACTCCAAAACAATCAAAAGGGTAGGAACCCTACCCATCTCCCTTCAACTTACTATACACTGCCAAATCCGTGAAAACGCCTCCTGTTAGCAGTCCCCCGGCGCGTTCAATGCCTTCCAGTTGAAAGCCCAGGCGGTGGGGGATACTGCGGCTGGCGGAATTGGCGACGGCGCATTTTATCTGGATCCGGTTGATGTCCAGTTCCCGGAAGGCAAAGTCGCAGAGGGTGTTCACGGAGCGGCTCATTATGCCTCGGCCCAGAAAATCCCGGGAGAGCCAGTACCCGATCTCGGTTTTCTTGTTGACTCGGTCGGTGTCTTTAAAACCCGCGAGGCCGGCAAACCGGTCCTTCACGCGGATGGTAAAGGTGTATTCCATGCGGTCTTTGGGAGCATTGACTGCCGATTCCACAAAAGCCTTTGTGTCTGAAAGTTGTTTGGTGGTTTCCACAAAGGGCAGAAAGGGCCCCAGGTGTTCGCGCTGGCTGTCAATGGTGTTAAAAATATCCTCGGCATCTGAAATTTCAAGCTGCCTGAGTACAATGTGTTTATCTACCTGGAGGATCATCTGTTATCTTGTAATGTTTACGTTGTATCAAATATTCTCAATCAACTCCGTTTTTACCAATTCGTATGCGAGTAAAGGTTCATATGATTTTCCTTTCCGGAGCAAACCTGCTGTATCTCCTAAAAATTCTGGGTCGTTTATCTTAGCTTCCATATTCAGAATAAACTCATTCCTACTTGGCGGATTGTCGACCGAAAAATTCATGTATTCGCGGTAACATTTTAATAATAGACCTTTATCGAGCGAAGGGTAACGAGTAAGTGCAATATATAAATCGTACAAATCACGGCCTTTTTTACGCTGATATAGCG
>LUZA01000160.1 GCA_001603455.1 Bacteroidales bacterium Bact_09
TTTTGAATTTGTCATATACATTTTTGATTGCTTTATCATCAACCTTCATTGTTTTTAAAAGGCTGTCAAAATCGGCTTTTTTCAGTTTGTGTTTTTTGCCGTTCAACGTCAATGCCAGTTCTTCGTTGTCTTGTGGAATAACCAATTTAGTAGATAAGAGATCATAAGCCGGAGCCAAAACACAGTCACCCGCCTTTTTGTAAAGAGAAAAATTCTTCAGATGCATATCTGCATTTCCAGTCAGGTAACAGAACAACAGTACCTCCAAATAGTTGATTAAATCCAACACCGGATAAGCTGAAAACTCCAATATCTTTTTAGCGATTTGCTCGTGAGAGCCTTTGTATTTTTGTTCGGTCAGCTTCTCCGTCAGTTGACACAGATCTTCCATCGGAATTTTACCGCTTTTCTTGTCGCGGTCTATCCGTTTGGTAATGTAGGCCAATGAGCCATCCCGAAACCTTATCAGGGAGTGAGGAACCGTTTTGATTCGGGCGAGTTCTGCCAGATGCATGGTTAAATCTTCATTTTCGGGAAGCGATGGATATTGCTCCGTTTGTGGTTTCAGGATATATCTACCCCATAACCCTACTATTGTGAAACGTTTTTTACCTCCTTTTTCTTTTTCCAAATCAACCGACAATTTCGGCTGAACGCCTGTAATCGTAACCTGCGAACGTATCACTTCCAAAGCCAGTGATTCAATATCGGCTTTCGTATAGGGAAGTACAGGTGGGACAGCAGTTCCGAATATCTTCTCAGAACATTGCGGATGAAAATCAACCTGCCCTTGTCCCAGCGGTTGATAACAATATAAGCATCTTTCCATGATTATCATTCTTGAATAGGTTGAACACTGACTGCACCTATGCAGTCTTTACAGCAGGCAAGCAGTAACGACATACGGTCACGATTGTTGATTTTCCAATTCTTTTCGGCAATGTCCAACAGCCAGCCTTCGGGAATAAGCCCATCAAAGAAAGGATGCAGCACATTACTGATAAATGGTTTATCGGTTAGAGGCAGCGTGAGGCTTATCGGCTTGGCATTTTTATTTGCCAAATAGGCTGTGTCATACACAAAGGTATAGCCGTTCTCATCTTCACTGAGCGTACCCGCCAGATGGTCATACATAAATATTTTAGCCTGTTTCATTGCTCTATCAGATTATTTCTGTCCATTGGGACAACTCCCAATTGCATACCAAATAATTTTAATACCTGGTTTACCTTGTCCATTTTCAGGGTTTCCTTACCCTGTTCCAATTCGCGCAGGAAACGCAGCCCTACGCCTGCTTTCAGTGCAAACTCTTCGCGCGAAAATCCAAGCGCTTTGCGCGTAGTCTTCACATATTCGTTTAATGGTAGATTATCCATATTCAATACCCTTTCGGGTACAAATATAATAATAATTTCTAAAACGGCACCTTTTCGGGTATTATATTGAATGAGAGTAACAAAATGACACCCGAAAGGGTATTGAAAATTCTTGCCAATTACGATTTTCTTTCAAAGCGTTGTGGAATTACTAATTTGCAGGAGTTTAAACAAGCAACAGCCGAACTACTAAAAACGGTTGATCTGAAAAAGAAGCAAAAGGATTTCGAACACCTACTTTTCAATAAAGCAAATAGTGAGAAGATTTTGGGGGTTGAGGAATTTATAGATTCACTAAAATAGTCGTGTGCCAAATCGTGTGGATTTTCCAATTTGAAATAAGATAAAAGGTTGATTATCAATAGAGATATAATTAAAGTTCTCTTTCTGGTGG
>LUZA01000023.1 GCA_001603455.1 Bacteroidales bacterium Bact_09
CCTGATCTGTGGATTGCTATCTATTTCCGCTTGAGGAACCGGCCACAACCATCCGTAATTATTGGAATCTTTCTTTAGTAATTCCGTATTTGATCCCCCGGCAGAAGTAATGATGTTTTTATCTTGTGCTTCTGATCTGCTAAATCCCTTGTTCCATCTTTTTAGATCTGTAAACCTGAATCCTTCTGCAAACAGCTCTTTTGCTCTTTCCATCTTGATTTGCTCCATAAGTTCATCTCCGCTGTAATTATGATCTGTATAGCCTATAATTCTTTTACTTCTCAAAGCATTCAGGTATTCACAAGCTTTTGAAATATCACTGGAGGTGTTTCTGAGGGCGTGAGATTCAGCTGCAATCAGGTATTGCTCAGCTATACGGAAATCTTTAATCCTGTTAATATAATTTGATATACCTGCAGATTCACTTCTCAAAGCAGGATTCCCAGGATATTTAAACAGTATATATACATTGCCTGTGATTGTTCCGAATGTAACATCGATTTTCCTAAACCAGGTCTGGAAACGGATATCATCCGTACTGAATGCATCGATAATCCATTTTTCAGGAATATAATTTGGACTATATCCTCCATTGCTCATTTCTCCGATATAACCGTAATTATTTGAATTGGGAATAGACCCTTTTATATAATCCGCCCAATATTGTATGATACATTCTTTTCCACTATCATTTGTCCAAAGCTCTTTAAAATCGACGACATTATCAATCAAGGGATACTTGCCACAGGAGATCAAAGAGGTGGAAGCGGCAATGGCCGTGTTGAAATCACATTTGGCTAAAGCGACCCTGGCTTTGAAAGCGGTTACAGCATCTTTAGTTAAATAGATAGAGCCAACATTCCCTTCTACCGTTGCCAGTTTCTCCTCTGCAATTACAAGATTCTGTTCGATATAAGTATATGTTTCTTCGAGGGAAGAACGGCCTGCGTAACTGGCTATATCATTGGGATTATGAACAGATTCGTTTATAAGAATAAGACCTAAATCCGAAGAGGCCGTGGAAGGATCATATGATTTACAATACAGCTGAACGCATTTAAACATGGAGAATGCTTTAAGGAAAGCGGCTTCACCGAAAACTATTTCCAATTGTGCTTTTTCTCCTTCTGTTAATTCTGTCTGCAAGAGTCGGGAGATCCCGTCTTCTAGGAAGTTTGCCAGTGTTACACAATAATAAGCGTAGTTCCATAGACTTTCAATATAACCAAATATGGGGGTCACTTCCCATTTGTAATATTCTCCGTTTCGGTTCCCGAAAGTAATGGACGCATGAAATGAATCAGACATTATTTCGGTAGAGTAGATGGGAAACCCCGAACTCAGGTAATCTCTAATGTTTAAATACATATCTGCTCTAAACCTCAATACGTCATCAACGGATTGAAGGGCCTGTTCACTGCTGATAGACCCGTCTGGAAATTTATCTAAATTACAGGAGGTAATTATTAAAATTAATAATAGTAGTAATCTTTTTTTCATAAGACCAGTCATTTAATAATAAATCAGAAAGTAAACTCTATGCCAATTATGTATTGTTTGGAGTTTGGATAATTCCCTGATGCAATACTGTTGTCGACCTCCGGGTCATATCCTTTATATTGGGTAAATGTCAGAATGTTTCGGCCTATTGCATAAATTTTTAATCCGCTGAATACTTTGGTTTTTGATATAAGCTGTTTTGGAAAAAGATAAGTAAGCTGCAGGTTTTTTAATCGTATAAAAGACGCGTTGTCAATCCATCTGCTGTCATGTTTGATAGGTTCACCTGCTTTGGGGATATCTGTAATCTGACCGGGTGTTGTCCAAATGTTCATCATCCTTTTTGTCATGTTGGATTCATCGGCAAAACCCGGATTCTCAATAAAATAACGATCGTAGTTCTCTATATATTTTCCTAACACACCGGAGAAAGAAGCATAGAGGGTAATTCCTTTCCATGAGAAATTAATATTTAGACCGCCAGACCACGGAGCATACCTTTGTTTCCCTAAAAATACGGCATTGCTTTCTGAATAGACATTGGTGATATTTCCTTCTTTATCATACCATAATTGTTTTCCTGTCGTAGGGTCGACTCCAACATATTTAACGACATAAAAATCTCCGTAAGATTTACCGACTTCGTACTTAAGTCCGCTTCTTCCGTCAACGAATTCATTTCTGCCATCAAACAGTTCTGTAATTTCATTTTTATTATAGTTCATATTAAAGGAAACATTCAGATACCAATCTTTGTTTTGAAGAATATCGTATTTGAACTCAACATCAAGCCCCCTATTTCTCATGTTGCCCACATTTCCCCAGCCGCCAGAGAAACCTGTTTGGAAAGAATAAGGGATATACATTAACATGTTTTTTGTAAGTTTATTATAGAATTCAACATTAAATGTTAAGACCTTAAACAAGGTGGCATTCACGCCGATGTTTAATGATTCGAGTGTTTCCCAAGTTAGACACGGATTACTCAAGCTACTAAGATACCAACCGCCAATACCGTCATATTGTCTGCCCGACTCTGTTAAACCATACGATAAATAATTGCTAATCCCCGAATTGCCCATAGTCCCGTAAGATGCTTTAACCTGAAGATTGTTAATCCATTTAACGTTTTTCATATAATATTCTGATGTAACATTCCACATAGCACCGAACGAGTAAAAGTTGGCATATCTGTTATCTTGTCCGAACAGAGAGGAACCGTCTGTACGGAATGTCGCATCTATGTAAAATTTATTGTCAAAGTCAAAGGAAAAACGGATAAAGAAAGAGTTCTGGGCTGTTTCTGAAAAATTGTAGCCTGGTTGATTGTATTCGACCCCCTGATTAACATTTGTCATACGATCGTCCGATTGCCCTTTAGATGATGCGGAGAAGTACTTAGATTGTGTTATAATTGATTCGTGGCCACTTAATAAGTTAAAATGATTCTTTTCTCTGATTGAAAATTTATACTCGATCGTATTGGTAGATGTTAATCTGTAGAATCTTCTGAATGCTTCTTCTGTTACAGTGGCCATACCAAAATTGTTGGGGAGAATTTTCCCGGTATATCTGTAATCTAACGCATCTATAGACTGGGCTGCTCTGATCGTTAAACCTTTAACTGGAGTGATTTCTTCGTATATATTGGTATTTAACCTGAGTGTATTGTTTAAAGATGGTTGAATATCCATATTGTCGAAATAATTTTTCAGTCCCAGGTCGGTAATAAATGATTGTTCTTCTCCATATCCTATAAAATTCCCGAAACTGTCTGTCAAAATCTCATAAGGTACCGCATAAGGCAGGGCCCAGGAAGCAATATTCATAGGATTATAATAACCTGTGCCAATAGTAGAATAGCCTGCGGCGATTTGTTCCTGATAAGAAGTGGCTGTATTTATACCGAATTTTAACCAGTCCGTAACTTTTGCATTAAGATTAACCCTGAAGTTGTATCTGGTTAAATAGGAATAGTATTCATTCCCCTGCTGGTCAAATGC
>LUZA01000161.1 GCA_001603455.1 Bacteroidales bacterium Bact_09
GACATCAAACTATTCCATGGACCGGAAGTCGCGTAGCCTCCTATACCATATGAAAAACTAATACTGAAATCAAAGTTCTTCCATCTAAGAGAAGTCCCTAAACCTCCGAACAATGTCGGAAGAGAGGTGGCTCCACCATTAAGCCAACCTCTGGAAGCATATGTATAGTGAGCCGTATAATGTTTATCTCCAATATTAACTACATATTCTTCAGGAACCTGTGTTTTGCCGTCCTCTTGATTTTCTGCACCAACAAAGAATCGCTTGTCATCTATGTTGTATAAAGACAGACCTGTCATCTGGTCAATTCCTACAAAATCATAAACCCAATATGCCATGTATGGCATTCCTTCCTGGTATCTCTTATTACCCGATACGTATCCGCCGTCCTCGTCCAGAAGCGCTTGCGGCAGCTTCCCGACAGTGGTTTTTTGCCATGTTGTCACTAAGTTAAGATTCCACGTAAAGTCTCTTGTTCTGATCACATCAACATCAATCGTTAGCTCAATACCTCTGTTTGACATACTGCCAAAATTGATAGTCTGAGTGGGAGACATACTGGAAGAACTTGTAGTAGAACCTACCGACAAAGGTCTTCTCACGCTAAATAAAAGATCTTTTGAAATTTTCTGGTAATAGTCCAGTTCAAAATTAAATCTATTGAATAACCGGCCCTCTAGTCCTACTGAAATTGAAT
>LUZA01000162.1 GCA_001603455.1 Bacteroidales bacterium Bact_09
GTGATAAACATAACAGAATTCTGTCCTGAGCATAATACTATACTATTGACTTCGGTGTGGGGCCTTTTTAATAGGAGACAAGTCAATAAACCGACAATCAGCAATCCTGTCAAACAGGCGGCATAGAGCAGCTGTTTTGTTTTGCAACGTTTTATTTTATCGTCTGCAGAGAATATTTTTTCAGCAGCTATGTCTGTCTCAGTGCCTGACGTGTATTCTTCCGGTATAGAACTGAATACAAGGAGGTTTCGCAGGGATGCATAATATTTTGTATTTTTCTTACTCTGATTAATCCACCTGTATACCTCGTTGTCTTCGGCAGGAGAGGTTTTTCTGTTAATATACTTTATCAGCGTGTAATCTTTAATATCCATAGTAAGAATACAGATTATTCAATAACATCCCTAAAAGTTTTGCGTAAAATTTTCAAAACGCAAGACATCCGATATTCAACTGCTTTTTCGCTTATTGACAGTTTTTCAGCAATCTGGCGATTTGTTAAACACATATTTCTACTCATGATAAAAACTTCTTTCAGTTTTTCTGGCAGGGAATCTACATATTGATCCAGACGATGCCGATATTCATCATTTAAAAGTAAACTCATTGATTCATCCTTAAGG
>LUZA01000163.1 GCA_001603455.1 Bacteroidales bacterium Bact_09
AACTTGTTCCTGTACGATATTTTGTAAATTGCTAAAATACAAGACGTCATAATATTTATTCATCACTAAAAAAGCAATTTCCATTTCCTGTTGCTTTACATTCTCCCGACTTATTAAGTATTGTAGTTTCTGAAATTTTGCCGTGTTTAGGCGCGTAAATCCACGAAACAAATCCAACTGCGAGTCAAGATAAAAATTCATCGAAAAAAAAGCTTGATTGATAAAGGTGTTTGTAGTAGGATCAATTGAGCGCCCGTACTGTTTATTGGCGGAACTTCCCGCGTTGAGCGAAGGCAAAAAATTGCGCTTCGATTGCCGGTACTGCTCATTAGCAATGTCTGTTTCGATGTTTTTGTTCGCATAAGTCAGGTTGTTTTCCAGCGCATATCGGATACATTGATTCAGATTCATATCTTGCGCTGTGATTCTCTCGGTGATTATAAAGAAAAAAAACAGTGCAAAAAATATACGTTTCATATTGTTGGTTTGTTATTTATGGGAATAGAAACAATTTTAACACCAAACATATAATATGCTGATTTATTAATTGTTACACTTTT
>LUZA01000164.1 GCA_001603455.1 Bacteroidales bacterium Bact_09
TCACTTAGGACTAAATCATTGATCTTTACTATACTGGGAATACGTATAATTTTGCTATTTTCTTCAATTTCCTGCGAGGTAGGATTTGAGATCTTTTGTATGAAGTTACTGTAAGATTTAAAGAGCTTTTCCACTGTTTTATATTGCAGGAAACTCGGTGGATATATATGTCCTGCACTGTCAAGCAGGTAATCTTCAGGAATATATTGGCTACTATAGCTAAGTTCACATTTCTTTCCGGCCGGTGTTAGATTTTTATTAATTCTTGTTGATCGCTCTTCCATAAAGTAATATTGAACAGAGCTGAAGCTGTCACAATAGGGATGCTCGCTGACTTTATGTCTGGTAGCATTGCGAATAACATATGTTATTTTTTCTTCTAGTTTTTGTTCATCGTAGATTTTACCCTGAGTGAACCGGCTACGCCCGATTGCGCCAAATGAGTTGTAGACATTGTTATAATATTTCGAATAGCTGATCCTGAAACCCCATACAAATTTTGTGGGGGACAGGCATTCCAGTATGAGATGAAGATGATTGGAAAGAATATTATAGGCAATTATTTCAACATTGTGATATCTGCTGAAAACTCCCAATAGATCGATAGCGTGAAGGATGTCCCTGTTCCTAAGAAATAAACTCTGCCCGCCGTTTCCCTGTACACTGATATGG
>LUZA01000165.1 GCA_001603455.1 Bacteroidales bacterium Bact_09
GGACATTAATACGTAATTTCAAATAAAAATTGCAGTGAATTTTATTATTAATTTGTTTAAAGGAACAGATGTAACGTCGACTTTGCTTTACATTAGTTTAACAGCATTTGTGGGGATTTTAATTGGCAAGATAGAGATTAAAAAAGTTAAGTTGGGCATTGCAGGAGTATTATTTTCCGGTCTTTTATTTGCTCATTTTGGAGTACAGGCCGACCCGACTATGCTAAATTTTACACGCGAATTTGGATTGATACTTTTTGTTTATGCGATTGGCATTGATGTTGGGCCTCGTTTTTTTAGCACTTTTCGAAAAGACGGGTTAATTTTAAATCTTTTTGCTGTAGGAATAGTAGTTACCGGTTTTTTTATAGCATATCTAATTTATTACTGGACTGGCGTTTCTCCGGAAGTTATTACTGGCATTATGAGTGGTGCTGTTACAAACACACCGGGTCTTGGCGCAGCTCAGCAGGTATTGTCAGAAATAGGGAAAACACAGGATATCGCTGTAACAGGAATGGCCTATGCACTGGCTTATCCGTTTGGAGTCCTGGGTGTTATTTTAACTATGATTCTTGTGCGTTGGATATTCGGCATTAAAATTAATAAAGAAGTGGAGGATTATAATAACCAGTATAATAGCAACCAAAAGCAACTCGAAAGCGTAGAAATCTACATTACAAATT
>LUZA01000024.1 GCA_001603455.1 Bacteroidales bacterium Bact_09
CAGATGTGTATAAGAGACAGGGTTATTACCAACGTCAAAAATAACATAATTCTATGATATGTTAACCAGACGCAAAAAAAATACGCTATGCTGCATTCCATAAAATGAAAGCCGCCTTTTCAGGGGCGGCTTTCGGCACATAGGCTTTTTGAACTAAAAACGATAAGTTACACCTATAGAGCCATAAGTAACTCCATATCCAAGTTCAACAAATGCACCCAGAGACGGAGTAAACATATATCTTGTTCCGGCAAAAAGTTGCCATCCAAATTTTACATGAGTATGTGCAGTTGTGGATTCTATGCCGGAAGTAAATCTTTCTGATTCCAGTTTAATCCCAAAAACGGTTCCGGCATATACCTCCCAATTGTCCATGATGGTGAAATGGTAAGCTCCCCGTGCACCGAAAAGGGTGTTGAAATATTTGTAATTCACTTGATCAAACCCTGTTTTGATCTTGTATCCCCAGAAACCGACATGTGCACCGACGGCAACAGAACCCGGTCTGCCCAGGTCCACGATCCCCACTTCGTAGAAAGCAGCAATGGGAGGAATTGTCATTCTGTAACCAGGAGAAATGATTGGTAACCCTATACCGATGCTTCCCATATTTGTCCCTTTAGTCATTACATTTGGAACTATGTTATCCTGGGCTGAAAGGGTAAAAACACCCAATAGGATAAGAATGGCAGATAGGATGATTTTTTTCATCATTTTATGAGTCTAATTATACTACTAATGTAAAACTATTTTTTTTAAAATCAAAAAAATTGTACCTTGTTGATGTTAATTTTATCAATACTATTTTCCATGAAAAAAACGCCATTTCTTTTGTTATTGCTACTTACAGCTCTTCTGTCGGCAGGTTGTTCCAATACCGGTAATAAGGAAGAGTGGGCCATTGTAATCCATGGCGGAGCCGGTTCTGCCCGATCCATGACGCCTGAAGCTCGCGAAAAATACATGGATCTGCTGGATCAGGCCCTGAAAGTTGGAACCGAAATGCTTGAAAACGGAGCCGAGGCCCTTGATGTGGTCACACAGGTGGTTGTGTGGCTGGAAGACTGTCCGTATTTTAACGCAGGGAAGGGAGCCGTTATGACATCGAACGGGGTACATGAACTGGATGCCGCCCTGATGGACGGAAGGGACCTACAGGCAGGTGCGGTTGCCGGTGTCCGGGATATAAAAAATCCCATTCTGGCTGCCCGTCACGTAATGGAAGATTCTCCCCATGTGCTGCTCATTGGCGAGGGAGCCTCGGCATTTGCCAAATCCATGGGACTTACCATGGTAGAGAATTCTTATTTTTCGACACCCGAACGCCTTGAACAGATCAAAAGGATAAAGGAGAAGCGAGAAACCCCTGATCCAAAAGGAACAGTAGGTTGCGTGGCCCTGGACAGGAATGGTAACCTGGCTGCGGCTACTTCCACAGGTGGCATGAGTGGCAAGCGCTGGGGGCGGGTGGGGGATGTACCAGTCATAGGTGCTGGTACTTATGCCAACAACAATACTGTAGCTGTATCCGGAACAGGCCACGGAGAGCTCTGGATCAGGAGATGCGTGGCTTTTGACATAAGCGCATTGATGGACTACAAAGGACTTTCCGTAGAGGAAGCTGCACGTAAAGTGATCTTTGATAAGATTGATAAAATGGAAGGATCGGGAGGGGGTGTGATCTGTGTGGATAAGAACGGAAATATTGCCATGGAATTCAATACAAATATCATGTTCCGGGCATGGGCAACTGCCTCGGGACAAAATGGTACCGCCATTGAGCACTGATCCCGGCCTGTTCCTCCTGTTACCGTCCGCTTTCCCGGATCATATTTTTCAGTTTTCTGTTGAATTCCTTTTTTTCCAACAGTTCTTCCAATGTCATGTGCATTCTGTACTTCCAGTAGTGAGGCACAATGGCTGGTACGTTAATGCGCTCATCGTGAGGATTTTCCCTGCGCAGCTTCCCCGACACGGACATCCAATCCTGCCAGGGCAGGATGCATAGCATGGCCGGGCTTTTGAGATGTTCCCGGATGATCTGCATACAAATCCAGGGTTCGCAATAGAATGGAGCTTCTCCGGGCACGCCCAGTACTGAATTGAAGTAACAGTTGGTGATATTCCGGTTTTCTTCCCACCATTCCCTGAGTGTACTCGTATCATGTGAACCGGTGGTACATACGCACAGGTACGGATAGATAGCAGGATCGCCAAAATCCCTGTATTTATCCTTGGGCATGCGTTGGACCTCGAGGCTGAGCATCGCCAGTTCTTTCATTACCGGCGGGACACAATCGGGGATCATGCCAAGATCTTCGGCACAGCACAGCATTTTTGTGGCCGAGATCAGTGGCGGCAGTTTTTTCATGGCCTGGTGATACCAGAATTCATTGTGCCGTTTGTAGAAAAAATGATCGTACAACTTATTGAAAACAAATTTGCTGTTTTCGTCCAGTGCCTTGTAAGAATAGTTGAACTGGGCCGAGATTCTTGGATGATATGCATCCTTTTTACCCGGTTGACAGACAAAAAGAACATTAGCAACCAGGTTTGTCAGACTGTTGCAGATAAACCGGTTCTCCTGATCCTGGGGCTGTGAAGCAAAATGGAGTGCGATTTTTCTTTGGGTGTCGAACGCCTCCTTCAGATCGTATAGTCCGGCACATTTGCCCGGGACCAGGTATTTGTCTGTTATTTCAGGCGTGTTGTCCTGGAATACCTTATTTAGTATATCGTCTGTGATGTAAGGTCTTGCCATCCGGTCATAGTCAAAGGACAGGCCCCACTGACGGATCTCTTCTGAGGTAAAGGGCATGGCAGGGTCAAAATAACCCATCAGGCCCTGGGTTTGTTCTTTAGGAATGGTCCAGATGCGGAAAAATCCAAGTATATGGTCTATGCGGTATGCATCGAAGTAACGGGCCATATGGGCAAAACGATTTTTCCACCATGCATATCCGTCTTTTTCCATTACCTCCCAGTTATAGGTAGGAAATCCCCAGTTCTGTCCCTGAACGGAAAATTCATCCGGAGGGGCTCCGGCCTGGGAATTCATGTGGAACAAATGGGGCTCGGTCCAGGCCTCTACGCTCATGGGTGTAATACCTATGGGGATATCACCTTTGAGTATGATTCCTTTGCTATTCAGATATTTATGTACATTGGCCAATTGCCTGTCAAGGTAATACTGTACAAAGATATACAGGTCGAGATCATCGAATTCCATAGTATATACCGGGTCATACCGGGCATATTTTCCCCACTGAGTAAAGTCGGCAGTCCCAAATTTGTCACGCAGAACACAGAAAAGTGCATAAGGTCGCAACCATTTTTTATTTTCCCTGATAAATGTCTTGAACGAAGCCGATTTCATCACCTGTTTGCCTGTGTACCTGAACAAAAGCTTTATGGCCGACCATTTAAGATCGGACACTTTATCGTAATCAACTGCAGGAAGATCGTTTAGTTTTTTCCGTTTCTTTTCAAACTGGGAAAGGTCTACAGATCCATCTTCGGGGCACATGGCTTTGATGTTTGCATACAAGGGATGCAATGCCATGATGGATATGCCTCCGTAAGGATAGGAATCTATCCAGTTATGGTACATCGTGGTATCGTTGACGGGCAATATCTGCAACACCCTTTGGCCCGTTAGTGCCACCCAGTCTGCCATCTTTTTCAGGTCCCCGAAATCACCTATACCCCAACTTTCATGGCTACGTAACGAGAACACCGGGATAGCAGTCCCGGTATGGCGTACCCCTTCTGAGTGGCCACGGAATGAAGA
Organism: Bacteroidales bacterium Bact_09; assembly: GCA_001603455.1. GTDB lineage: Bacteria > Bacteroidota > Bacteroidia > Bacteroidales > UBA932 > DMER64. The sequence continues at coordinate 3,791 of LUZA01000024.1, forward strand.
ATCCCGGATGATAATATGTGTTTCTTCATTTTCAGGGAACCCGTGTAATTTTAAAACCCGGTTGTTTCCTTCTTCCCATTCCACCAGGGAATTGTCCGGATCTTTGCGCACGATGTATTTATATTCCAATCTCTCTCCCTCAATAGCTGAATAAGGGAGAGCTGTCTCCCAATTACCAAAACCGGTATATTGTAAGGCGATTGCATGGGATGGATTCCACATGCCGGTAGCGTTGCTGTTCCCGGTCAGCGCCAAGTGGCATCCTTGCGGAACTGCTCCCGAATGCGTGATCAGGGCTATCTCGGCTTTTTTCAAAGGTTTTATCTTATGGGTCAGAAAAACATAGGAATACGATGGTTCAATCCATCTGTCAATGATCATTATGTTCTTTGTTCCAGGCAGATCTTTCAGACTATGTGTAGAAGGTTCTGTTATGCTGGTACCATCGGGGAAGACGACAGTATATCTGTAGTTGACCTCTTTTGGAATGGACGGAAAGCTTACTTTGAGCTCCCACCAGCCTTCCTGTAACCGTTCCATCAGCGGGGCATTTTGCTGTTCATTGTTGCCCAGGACAGTAGTGTCACCACATAAAGACAACACGCTGTCCCCAGGCGCATTATAATGAATACGGAAAATCAAGTCCATATTTGCATGTTTATTAATGATAAACAAATATACTTAAAAAAATGTTTGGGATTTTTTATAACTTTACCCATTATGGTAAAAACAGGCAAGACTCATCTGATTGTTCATTCATTTGCACTTGCGCATGCTTTGATGTGTTTTCTACTGCACGAAACAGCTTTCGGAGATACATTTGTTCTGACTTGCCTGACCATTTCCATGGTCGTAATTCTGATCCGTTTATTTGACGGTCCTGTAGATGTGATCGTCGGTTTGTTATTGCTTGCTTCTTTTGCCGGATTCTTTCTTGGAACAAACGGAGCCCGCTGGATACAGATGCTTTTTCCGGGCATGAGAAAGATCCTGACCTTTGTTCTGACTACTACACTTGTGACTGAATTTCTTGGGTGGTCAATTTTCTTTGTCGTCCGCCGTAAGAAAAATAACCGGTAATGGCTTCTGAAACAAAAAGAACTACCATCATTGAAGTGCTTTTACTGGCATTTTTTGTACTGGCATTCCGGATCGCATTTGAAGGAGCATTGCCTTTCTTCCAGGATCATTTCAACCTGAATTTCAACGAAACGCTCCGCCGGTTACTGCGTAACTACCCGTTGGCGCTGCTCATGGTCATTCTTGATTTTTTTCTGGTATGGATGCTTGTCCGTCATATAGATTATGGAAAAAGACCACTGCTGCGAACCATGCTCGAAACAGCTGGGCTCCTGGTGATTGCATTGTCCTCGGCTGCCCTTATGAGGGTCATGTCTCCCCCGGAGGGCAGGGGAGAAGGCTCATTTTTGAACTATACTTACTGGTATACGGCACTTGCTGCTTTTTTCTTCAATTTGATCATTATTGCCGGGATGGATATTTACGCTTACTACGGCAGGGTACAGAAAAAAGCGCTTGACTTGGAGATAGGCAAAAAGAACAAAGCCAGATACCAGTATCAGCAGCTTAAGCATCAGCTGAATCCCCATTTTTTGTTCAACAGCCTCAATTCACTCGATTACCTGATCCATACAGATGCAAACAAAGCAAGTGATTATGTAAGGAAACTGGCTACACTGTACCGCCATTTTTTAAGCGTTGACGAGGAGCAGACCATACTGCTGAAAGATGAGCTGGAGTTTGTAAGACTGTATGTCGATCTGCTGTCCCAGCGTTTTGACAATTCCCTGAATGTTATGTTCGATATCCGTCAGGAAGACCTGAATTCCCGCGTAATCCCGTGTAGCCTCCAGGTTCTTGTGGAAAATGCCACCAAGCACAATATCGTTAGCAAAGACCTTCCGCTTGAAGTCCGTATTACTACGGAGGACGGATTCCTTGTGGTCAGGAACAATTTGCAACCAAAAACATACAAGGTATCTTCCACCGGGGTGGGACTGAAAAACATTCGCGGACAATATTTGTCCGTTTTTCAAAAAGATATAATTATTAACAACGGCAGGCAGACATTCGAGGTTCGTCTGCCCCTGCTGGATTAGTCCTATGAAAGTATTGATACTGGAAGACGAAATACCTGCACAGATGCAATTAAAGCGATTGCTCAGCGTTCATTATCCCGATGCAGTCATCGCCGCTACCCTTGATTCGGTCGACAAGGCAGCCAGATGGCTTACATCCCATAGTGTTGACCTGATCTTTATGGACGTGGAACTTTCGGACGGAATCTGTTTTGAATTGTTTAACAGGATCCCGGTCATGCCCCCTGTCATTATCATAACGGCTTATGAGCATTATGCCTTGGCTGCCCTTAAGAAGAGTGCTGTGGACTACCTGCTCAAGCCGGTGGGAGATCCGGAGTTTGTTACCGCTGTTGAAAAATGTTGCAAAAAATCTGACAAATCCCAGGACCTGCAGAGCCTGGGTATGCTCATGTCACAGACACAGGATTATAAACAACGTTTTGTAGTAAAGCTGGGAGACCAGATTATTGTTGTCAACACAAAGGACATTGCTTATTTTTATTCCGAGGAGAAAAGCACATACATCATGACAAAGGAAGGAAAGCACCTTCTTTCGGATGCCAGCCTGGAATCAATAGAAGAGCAGCTCAATCCCCATGAGTTTTTCAAGTTGTCCCGCAGCTGCATCGCCAATATATCTGCTATAAGTTCCATTTCCAGACATTTTAACAGCCGGTTGCGTATTGAGCTTCAACCTCCTTTAAATCAACACGTATTGGTCAGCCGTCAGAGGGTTCCGGCTTTTATGAAGTGGATAGAGGGAGATCTGGATTGACAATCCGGACCTTAATTCTTGCATTTCGTCAATATTATTCTGCATTTCGTCAGAACAGCTGATATTCAATGAAGAAAGGGAATTAAATTTATACAATTTAATACCTGAATCCTGATATGAGAAAACAAACGAAAATGACGTTCTGGAATATCTGGAACATGACCTTTGGTTTTCTGGGTATTCAATTTGGATTAGCGCTACAGAATGCCAATGTGAGCCGTATCCTCCAGTCTTTCGGAGCCGATGTGGGACATTTATCACTCTTCTGGATCGCTGCTCCTCTTACGGGAATGATCGTACAACCCATTATTGGTCACTACAGCGACCAGACATGGACCCGTCTGGGACGGAGGCGTCCGTTTTTTCTGGCCGGGGCGATACTTGCAGCTTTAGCCCTTGTCATGATGCCCAATGCTCCCTTGCTGGCCCCTTATATTGCTCCAATGTTCATCGGAGCCGGAATCCTTATGATCATGGATGCTTCCATTAATGTAGCCATGGAGCCTTTCAGGGCTCTGGTGGCGGATCTGCTCCCTTCGGAACAGCGTACGCTTGGCTTCTCGGTCCAGACATCCCTCATTGGGGTTGGTGCAGTGCTGGGGGCCATCTTGCCTTATCTGCTAACCAACTGGTTTGGTGTAGCCAATGTCCCGGAGCCTGAAACAGGTCACCTGGTAGCCAATAACGTCAAATTCGCATTTTATATTGGAGCAGCCGTTTTGTTAGGGAGTGTACTCTGGACTGTAGTAAGAACAAAGGAATATCCTCCCGAAGGCGGTGTAAAACCAGACAAACAACCATTCTGGCAGATAGGAAAGGATTTTCTCAAGATCCCCAGGCCCATGAAACAACTGGGTGTAGTACAGTTTTTTTCCTGGTTTGCCCTATTCTCTATGTGGGTCTATATGGTTCCTGCTGTAGCTGAGCATGTTTACGGTGCCACGGAAAATACTTCCAGGGCTTATGCCGATGCCGGTGACTGGGTGGGAATACTGCAGGGTGTATATAACGGGGTAGCTGCCGTTTTTGCTTTTCTATTACCTTGGATCGCTAAAAAGATCGGCCGGAAAGGGACACATGCCCTGTGTCTTTTCCTTGGAGCCGTCGGATTCTTGTCTTTTTATTTTATAAGGGATCCCCGAACGCTCATTTTCCCCATGATAGGTGTGGGAATAGCCTGGGCAGGGATCCTTGCCATGCCATATTCCATCCTGGCAGGCGCATTGCCTGCCCACAAAATGGGTGTTTATATGGGTATATTCAACTTTTTCATTACCATTCCGCAGATCATTAATGGGCTTGTAGGCGGAATCATGGTAAAATATCTCTACGGAGGACAGACCATTTTTGCACTGGTCTTTTCCGGTATCTGTTTGCTGATAGCTGCCATAAGCGTATTCTTTGTCGAAGACAGGGATGATCCCGTACAACTGGCTTTCAGAAACAAAAAAATACTTGGATCAACGATCTAATAATTATTAACTAACTTACATGTTTATGAAAAGACTGATGACTTTTTTGCTCGCAGTCACGCTTTGTTCCCTGACTTCTGCTTACGCTCAGTATGAAGTTAGGGGAACCGTCGTTGATATAAACGACCAGGCTGTGATCGGAGCTACGGTTCTGGAACAGGGAACCAGAAATGGTGTCACAACAGATCTGGACGGACAATTTGCCCTCACTGTCCCTTCTCCCGAAACGCTGTTGGAGATCTCCTATCTGGGGTATAAGACCATAGTCGTTGCGGCAAGGAACGCGACACGAATAGTATTGCACGAAGATTCCGAACTTCTGGAGGAAGTTGTGATCATTGGCTATGGTACTGTCAAAAAGAGCGATATGACAGGTTCGGTCGTGGCCATCAAAGCTGAAGAAGTGAACCGTGGTGCCGTTTTTTCACCAGACCAGATGCTGCTCGGTAAAGTATCGGGCCTGCGTATAACGCCTGCTACAGGTCAGCCCGGATCTTCAGCGACCATAAGGATTCGCGGTGCTGCATCCTTAAATGCATCCAATGATCCCTTGATAGTCATTGACGGAGTTCCCGTTACCGGGGACGGAGGCGCCGGAATGGGAAATCCGCTGGCGTCCGTTAATCCCAACGATATTGAAAACTATACAGTCCTTAAGGATGCTTCGGCCACCGCCATCTACGGTTCAAGAGCATCCAACGGGGTGATCATTATTACTACCAAAAAAGGAACGGGCAGGGGTATTAATGTAAGTTACAATTCCAGTTACTCGGTAAAACAGAACGCATCCAGGATTGAGATGCTATCTGCCGATGAATACCGCAATTTTATGACCACCACCTATGGCAACAACCAGATCATTCAGAATCTTTTGGGAGATGCCAATACGGATTGGCAAAAAGAGATCTACCGGTTATCATTCAATACAGACCAGAATGTCAGCCTGTATGGGTCAACACGTTTTATGCCTTATCGGGTAAGCGTGGGATACAACCTGGACCAGGCCACCCTGAAAGTAGGCGACAACCAGCGTGCCAACGTCGATATCAGCCTTTCTCCCAAGTTGTTTGCTGAACACTTTACGATCAATGCAAACGCCAAAGGAATATATCAAAAAACCAACTGGGCGCCTACGGGAGCCATTGGGAATGCACTGGCTTTTGACCCTACTAAACCGCTGTATTTCACCAAAGCTGATGGCAGCATTGATACTTCCAAGGCTAACGGTTACTGGAACTGGTTGAATCCCGATGGCAGCGCCAATACCATGGCCAGCACCAACCCGCTTTCGACACTGTACGATTATACCAATTACAATTATACATTCCGCTCCTTGGGTAACGTACAGCTTGCCTATAAGGTTCATGGTCTGGAAGATCTGACGGCCAATGTAAACGCAGGTTATGACGTGGCACGTACACGCGGTAAAAGATACAATGCATTGGGATCCATTTCGGCCATGCGTTCCAGCAATGACCTCTTTGTTACGTATGAAAATTACAATCTGAACACGTTGCTCGAAACTTATTTGAATTACAACCATGATTTCAGGAACAGCAACCTGGATGTTATGGCCGGTTATTCCTGGCAGCATAACTACGTTCAGTTTGACGAAGAACAATTCCGGAATACAGAACCGGATGGTCCGGGAGCCCATTATTACACAAAACCTACCGATGCCAAGGAGTATTTCCTGATCTCTTTCTTTGGAAGGATCAATTATTCCATAGCATCCCGTTACCTGTTCACCGTTACCCTGCGGAACGATGCGTCTTCGCGATTCAGCAAAGTCAACCGCTGGGGCCTTTTCCCCTCAGCCGCTTTTGCCTGGAACATCGGTCAGGAGAATTTTCTGAAAGGAAACAAAGCCGTTTCGGCCCTGAAGCTTCGTTTGGGCTGGGGGCTTACAGGACAGCAAGATATCGGCTCGGATTATTATCCTTACCTGGCACGTTACCTGTCCTCATCGGCTTTGGAAATGAGATACTTCATGGGAGACGGTTATTATACCACCCTTGCTCCATTGGCCTACAATGCGAATCTGAAATGGGAAACCACGGAAACTTATAACGTAGGTTTGGACTTTGGATTTGCCAATGACCGCATTACCGGTAGCGCCGAGGCCTATTACCGTTTCACATATGATCTGTTGAACGTGATATCCACGCCCCTGGGATCTAATTTCGGTAACAGCATTATTTCCAATATTGGTAATATGGAAAACAAAGGGATGGAATTCACCCTGAATTTCATCCCTATCCAGACAATCGATTGGCATTGGTCAATAGGAGGTAATCTTACCATCCAGGATACCAGGATCACCAAACTTACTACCCTCAAAACGGAAGGATACCTGGGTGTGACCACAGGATCCGGAATGGGGGGAACGGGCGGTTACAGCTCTCTGCACCGTGAAGGATTTTCACCGTACACTTTTTATATGTTCCAGCAATTATACGATAACAATGGAAATCCTGTACAGAACGGATTGATAGACCGTGACGGAGACGGTGAGATCACCGACGCAGACCGCTACGTTACCGGCTTCAGTCCCACACCGGATGCCTTCTTTGGCATCAACACCCAGTTGCGTTACAAGAATTGGGACCTGGGACTGAACGGTCACGGTTCCGTTGGCAACTACATCATTAACGGCGTAGCCATGGGATATTCCACATCCTACAGCGATGACTGGAACAAAGGTTACCTGAACAACGTTAGTAAGGAATACCTGGTGGAAGGATGGACAGCCCCATCGGAAAACAATCAGAAATATTCAGATATGTTTATCGAGAATGCTTCCTTCTTCCGCATAGACGATATCAACCTGGGCTATACGTTTGACAACCTGAAATTTGCCAAGAGCATACGTATAGCTGCCTCGGTGCAGAACGTATATGTATTTACCAAATACAGGGGTTTGGATCCCGAGATCGTATCTTCGGACGGTGTGGACTTCAACATCATACCACGTCCCAGACTCTATACCCTGCGTCTTAACATTAACTTTTAATTCAAGGTAGATATGAAAAAGATATTGAAAAACAGTTTTCTGCTGGCGTCGGCATTCGTTTTCCTGCTGACTTCGTGTATCAACGACCTGGATACACTGCCGCTGAATGAAACAGATGCTACCTCGGAAACCGCATACGCAGAGCCTTCCAGTTATTTGAACGGCTTATCCTACTTATATGGTTATTGGGCCCTGGTGAGCCAGAACGACATGGGATCACCGGATATTGCCGTTGCCGATGCCGGACAAAGCGAACTTACCCGTATGTATATGGTTTTGAACGAACTCTCCACAGATTCCTTTAAAATCATCTGGGGTGATAATTACATAGTTCCCATACAATATCATCGCTGGACTTCAGCAGATAACGAAGCCATCATTGCCGTTTATACACGCTGTATGAAAGGTATAACCTTGGTCAATGAATATCTGATACAAACAACGGAAGAAAAACTTAAAGACAGGGATCACCTTGGTGAGATTGCCACGGTAAATCAATATCGAGCTGAAGCCCGTTTCAACCGTGCTTTGTACTATTACCTGCTCCTGGATCTTTTTGGGAATCCGCCCTTTGCTCTGGAAGAGAACATTGGCGGGGAGCTCCCCAAACAAATAGGGAGGGAAGCCCTCTATACATGGATTGAGAAAGAACTGCTGGAACTGGCCAACAATTCCGATATGCCTGTCAAAGGCGATGTGCCCTATCCCCGCGCATCCAAAGGATCCGTATGGGCTGTTCTGGCACGTATGTATTTGAATGCAGAAGTATACACGGGAACACCGCAATGGCAGAAAGCCAAAGAGGCTGCTCTTAACGTTATAGGTATGGGATACCGGTTACACCCCAACTACCAGGAGTTGTTCATGCAAGACAATAGTACCAACGGGGCCACACAGGAATTCATAGTTGGCGTTGTTTATGACAAGGACAACACGCAAAGCTGGGGCGGAACAACACACCTTGTTTCGGCCACACTCAGTTCCGATGCCAATAAGGCCATTGCACAAAACCTGGGTCTGAACGGTATGCTTAATCCCGAAACATGGAACGGATATCATGTAGCAGACGACTTTATTCAACGCTTTGAACTTTCCGGCGTTCAGTGGGGTGCCACTTCGGGTTTTGGATATGACAGGGAGAACAGCGACAAACGCGCCTTCTTCTATAACATTGGATCCACCAGGGAATTCGACAACACCACAACCGATACGGGCTGGAGATGCTGGAAATTCACCGGTTTGTATTCCGATGGACATACGGTATCGGATGCCGAATCCAATTACAAATTTTCTTCCATTGATTTTCCCGTCTTCCGCCTGGCCGAGATGTACCTGATCTTTGCCGAGGCCGATGCCCGGATGAACGGTGGTGTGGTCACCGACCCTGTCGCAAAGGGATATATCAACCAGTTGCGTGAAAGGGCCGGCGTTGCATCCAAAACACCGGCAACCATGGACCTGGACTGGCTCCTGGATGAACGTGTCCGTGAGTTGATGTGGGAAGGACACCGCAGAACGGATCTGATCCGTTACGGTTATTTCACTTCCATGGCATTCCCCTGGACCCTGAAGGGAGGGGTGATGAACGGAAAAGTATCCTTACCGGAACACCGCAAGGTATATCCCATCATACTGAGCGATCTGAATGCGAACCCCAACTTGGTTCAGAATCCCGGTTACTAACAGACGATGATTCACTCATAAATGATTACAATTATGAAATATACAAAATACATGACGATGTGGGTCGCCTCCCTGCTGGTTCTCGTTTCCTGCGATATACAGATAGAGAAAGCCTATCTGGAACCCAGCAGCGGATTTGAGGCGCCAGTGCTGCTTTCGCAGGCACCTGTGGTCATCAATGCCGACAACAGCAAGGTAGAAAGCGTGACCTTCAACTGGTCAAACGCTTCTTTCGGTCCGGCCGTCCAGGTAGAATATGCACTATACGCTGCGTCCAATTCCAAGACAGCTTTGCTGGGGACATCTTTCACCAATTCCCTGTCTATTAGCAAATCTGACCTGAATGGAGTGGTTGCCAACGACCTGGAAGCAGGGGTGAATGCAACGGCAAACGTTACTGCCTACCTGGTAGCCAAAGTATATGGCACCAATGTGGAAAGCGTCACCTCAAACTCCATTGCCTTTAATGTTACCACTTTTGCCGCAGCTTTGCGCACACTCTACCTGCCAGGCAATTACCAGGGTTGGAAAATCGAACAGGCTCCCGAATTCTGGGAAACAGACGGCGGGACCAACGTTTACAAGATCCTGGTGGACCTTGAAGACGGATCGGATCAATACTCCTACTTTAAGGTTACTGTTGCACGTAACTGGTCCGATTTAAACTGGGGATACAATTTCCTGACACCTTCCTGGTATTGTCCTGAACAGTCCGATTCCAACCTTTCTGTCGACCTGACCGAGGGAAACATATACGTGTTGACAGTCAACCGGGGCAAGATGACCATTGACAAACAGCTAGTAAACAAAGTCGGCATCATCGGAGCCTTTGACGAAAGTGGCTGGAGTACCGATTTGGACATGGTTTACGACGAGGTGGAAAACCTGTGGGTTTCTCCTGTAATCACTTTCAGCGGCGATCTGAATTTCCTGATCCGCCTGAATGGGAGCTGGGACGATAAATACGGGACCAACAACGAAACCAGCCAAAGTGTGACAGGCGGAGTGAACCTGGTAAAAGGCGGAGCGGACCTTTTTGTGCCGTCTAACGGGACCTATATCATGAAACTCCACGGTAACAGGACTCCTTATGTTCTGGTTATGGAAAAACAGTAACTGATTAAAGAGACGATATTATGAAAATACTTAAATATTTATTTGCTGCAGCAGTCCTGAGCATGGCAGCCGTCTCCTGTGAAGTCATCAGCGAGGACGCATTTTCAACGGTACCCGTTCCTCCGGAAATGTATGCCCATTCCGATATCCTGATGACATCCAACACGATGGAGGAATTTGTGAACTTTTCCTGGAAGCCGGCCCGGTTTCTGGGAGAAGGCCTCACCTATGACCTGTATGGCATATTCGGAGAAACTACTTCCAAACTGACTTCGACTGCCGAACTCTATTACAGGCTACCTAAGACAGAATTCAAAACGGCTATCTACGGTGCGTTTCCCAGCCTGCCGCAGAACGATACCTTTACCATGAGCTTCTTTGTATCGGTTACCAACGGATCACAGACTTATTCTTCCGATCCCGTGACACTCGATATATATGCTTACGGTGATGCCGTATCGCCTCAGGCGACAGCTTTAGTCGAATCCATTATTCTGGATGTAACTGATCCCGCCGGGATGTTGGAACTCCTTACCTGGGAACCGGCAAGACTGGGATACAACGAGGAGATCACCTACAACGTATATCTGAAATACGGTGAGGGTGAAGACCTGTTACTTGCCTCCGAGTTCAAAGAGACCCTGTTCTCCATAACGGTCGACGAATTGAACGAGGCTGCAGTTGCCGCAGGTGCTCCGGAAGCCGTTGAATCCAACCTGGATTTCACGGTAAAAGCCTTCTCGGCCACTTATCAGACAGGTGTGATCTCCAACGCGGTCACCATTGCCATTACCACTTATATTGCAACTTATCCCGACTATATTTACGTTCCCGGTGCATACCAGGGATGGGATCCTGCCTCGGCTCCAAAGATCAAACATTCCTCAATCACTAAGGGAATGTATGAAGGGATGGTTGACCTGAGCGTGGAAGGTGGAGGTGAAGTAGGTTTCAAATTCTCCCCGGCCCCGGCATGGGAAGGTGACTTTGCCATCGCCAACATAGAAAAGACCACTTTCGGCAACGGATATACCGCATTGACCGGATCGGGAACAACTGGCGGAGACATAACCGCTCCTTCGGGTATGTACAACATCATCCTGAACAAGAAGCTCAATACTTTGTATATGATCCAGGTCGAAACACTCAGCCTTATCGGGTCTGCTCCCGTTGAAAGCAATGGATGGGCCAGTGACATTGATATGGTGTACGATCCCGAGACCCATACTTTCTCTGCCATAACCGATATGCAGGAAGGGGAATTCAAGATCCGGGTGAACCATGACTGGACCCATTCGGCCGGAGGAACACTGGATTATGTAAGCTTTGGCAAGGGAGACAACCTCAAGTTTGAACGTGCCCCGGGTGAATATAAGGTAGTGCTGAACGTAGGGGTGAATCCTTACACTGTAACCTTCATCAACACCAGCTTCCCCGGGAAGTTGTATGTGCCCGGAGGACATCAGGGATGGAATCCCGCCACAGCTCCCGTACTGAACGGAGACACAGAAGGACATTACGAGGGATATGTAACGCTTACCGATATCTTCAAATTCACCAGTGCCCCCGACTGGGCCCACACCAATTACGGCGGATCCTTTGAATCCTTGGATACCGATCCCTCTGCAGGAAACCTTGCCGTACCGGCCCCCGGGTATTATTACCTGAAGGTTGATCTTACCACCATGAGTGCCACCGCAACCCTTATAGAAAGGGTGGGTGTGATTGGCAGCTTCACCGGATGGGGAGAGGATGTGGCTATGACCTACGATGCAGAAACAAATCTGTGGACAGCCACCGGACTGGCATTCCCTGCCGGTACGGAATACAAATTCCGCATGAACAACGCATGGGACATCAACCTGGGAGGGGATCCGGACGATTTGAAGCAAGATGGGGCCAACCTGAAAGCAGACGCCGGTATGTATACCCTTACCCTCAGTCTGGCTACAACGCCATACCACATGACGGCAGTAAGAACCGGAGATCTTGAGACTACATATGCCACAGAGGTGGTAGTAGCCGGAGATTATTCAGGACATGCATGGAGCGCCACCGACGATCCAAAGTTGTTCGGTTCCGGCGACGGCACTTATAAAGGAGCCATAACCATGTACAATATGGTATACGGTTTCAAGATCGTGGAAAGCGAAACCTGGATCAGCGGCCTGTTGGTTGAAGACACTAGGTTTGAATTTACCCTTTATACCGGCGACAATATGATGCTGGAAAACGGAACGTATTTCTGGAATGTGGATCTGCCCAATAAGAAAGCTGTTGCCACGCCGGTTAATGTGGTAGGGTTGATAGGCAGTTTTACCGGAAGTAATTGGAATACTGACTTGCCGATGGATTTCAAACAGGAAACCCTGACTTACTCGGTTACTGTAGATCTTGCTGCTGATACAGAATTCAAGATCCGCTTTAACGGAAACTGGGACCTTAATCTGGGAGGTGACATTACGGCACTGACACACAATGGAAACAACATTAAAATTCAGGAAGCCGGTACGTATCATATTGTTTTGAATATGGTGAACACTTCCTCGCTGACAATTACAAAGCAGTAAAACAATGAAAAAGAGCGCAATTATCCTTTGCGCCCTTTTCCTGATCTTTGTTTCTTGTCGCAAGGAACCCACTCCGGGACCTGACCCCAACGGCGGAGGATCATTTGCCAAGGTCAAAGACACTCCCCGGGTGTGGGATGGGAACAAGCGAGCTGATATAACTTATCAGCTCCTTGTTTATTCATTTGCAGATAAGGACGGGGATGGATGGGGCGATCTTCAGGGACTGACAGACAAACTGGAATATATTGACCAGCTTGGGGTAACTGCCATCTGGCTTTCGCCCGTTCATCCTGCCATGTCATATCACGGCTACGATGTGACAGATTACAGTAAGCTCAATCCCGTTTACGGTACCATGGATGATTTCCGGACATTTGTCAGGGCGGCGCATCAGAAAGGTATAAAGGTTTACCTGGATTATGTGATCAACCATACGGGCCGCGAACACTGGTGGTTTAAGCAGGCGATCATTTCGGTTGATAACCCTTACAGGGATTACTACATATTTTCGGACGATCCGGGGGCAGATATTGCAGCGGGGAAGATTCCCATGATCAAAACAGAAGGAGCTTCGGGCTACGATAGCGGACAGTGGTTTACCATATCTACCACTGGCAGCAAGCCCCTGAAATTCAAACTTGACTGGAACAATCCTTTCCAGCCGAAACTAACCGTAACTGAAACAGCAGGGACTGATCCCGAAAATCCGGATGTTTCTACAGAAAATGCCAAATACCTGTATTTTGGGGACGGTGTACTCAAGAAGTTTTACGACAAAGGGGGAAATCAATATGAGCTTTCAACAGATTTTACTTCTTCATGGGGATTCCTTATACGGACCAGTACCACGCAGTGGAACAACAAAACCAAATACGGAGCGCAGAGCCAGTCCGGGGCCAGGATCACTTACGGAACCCCCTTTGTCCTTTATACCCATGACAATGCAGACAATGTACATGATCTGCTGCTGCCCGGCGTCACCATGTTCCATTCCCACTTCTGGACAAACTGGTTCGCCGACCTGAACTACGGGGACGTAAAAACAGCGGAGAACTCCCCGGCTTTCAAAGCCATTGTGGAAAACGCTCAGATCTGGATTGATGCAGGAATAGACGGTTTCCGGCTAGATGCGGTAAAACACATATATCACAATGAATTTTCGGACGAGAACCCGGAATTCCTGAAAAAATTCTACGAGGCCGTAAATGATTATTACAGGCAATCAAAGGACCACGACATCTATATGGTAGGAGAAGTTTTTTCCGGCTACGAACAGGTCGCTCCTTATTATAAGGGACTGCCGGCACTGTTTGAATTTTCGTTTTGGCACAGATTGAAATGGGCTTTGGAAGAGCAAACCGGATGTTATTTCACAAAAGATATCCTGACATTCCAGAATACTTATAAACCCTACAGAGTGGATTACATACGGGCCACCAAACTGACCAATCACGATGAAAGCCGTGCCAGGACAGAATTGGGCAATTCCCTGGCCAGGACCAAACTCGCTGCAGCCGTATTGCTGACTTCGGCCGGTTCTCCTTATGTATACTACGGGGAAGAAATGGGCTATATTGGAAGCAAATCCAATGACGATCTCTATGTAAGGAGTCCCTTGTACTGGGGAGACGGTTATACAACAAATTATACAGATAAGGTTGATCCGGCTTTATTCAACGTGGTGGGAACGGTGAAAACTCAGGAAGTCGATTCCATGTCCGTACTTCAATTGTACCGGAAATTTGCCAGGGTAAGAAATACGTATCCTGCCATGGCATACGGGGTAATGACTGAACATTCACTTTACAATGACAAGGCATCATCAACCTATCCGCAGATTGCTGCATGGTACCGTACTTGGGGCAGCGAAAAGTTGCTGGTATTGCATAATTTTGGACAAAACCAGGTGACCTTTAGCATTGAAGACAAGATACGCAATGCAGTTGTAAGTAACGGAAATATCTATGTTCAGGAAGAAAAAAACTACACCCGCGTAAAGATGGATGCTTATTCTTCCGTAGTATTCGATATCAAATAAGATCAAGATGAAAATTATTTCCTGCTTATTAGTGACGGGGATATTTACGCTTTTGCAGGCATGCTCCCCGCCGGTTTCCAGGAAACCTGTTTTTGACGTGCTTGAGCCGGCAACCGTTCTGACACTAGAGCAAGATACTACCATCGTACTGGTGAGGGATTATTTCCCTTCTCTTGATAAAATCGACAGGACAGAATCGCCTCATGTAAAGGTGTTGCCTTATCAGGGTCAGGATACGGTCATGATCATCCTGCAGGAAGACACCCCCCCGGTAAGCGTCCTGAATGTACATGCAGACCGTCAAACGGGGAATATACCTGTGAAAATCCAATTACTGCCGTCCGGAAGATCTCCCCGGCTGGCCGTTTTTCCCGCCTTGCCCGATACCGATGCTTTATGTACTGTCAAGTTGGAAAATGGGCCGGCAACACTTTATCTTTTCTGGCAGAACAGCCTGGTGCAGACTGTCCGGATAACCGATCTTTACAACGTCGTTCTACCCGGATTTACGGCTTTGACAGACCGTTCCTGGATCAGGGTATACGCTGCTAATCAGCACGGTCATTCCAACGATCTGCTCATACCTTTGGAAAAAGGCCGGCCGGTAACACGGCAGGAACAGCTAAAACGATCTGATAAACATACCCGAATCATGTACCAGGTCTTTGTGGACCGTTTCTGTAACGGAAATCCATCCAACGATCGCAGGATCAATTCTCCCCACGTACATCATAAGGTAGATTACTACGGGGGAGATCTGGAAGGGGTGATCCTCAGGATCAATGACGGATTTTTCCGTGACCTGGGTATCAATACCATTTGGCTTTCCCCCATAACTCAGAATCCTTACGATGCCTGGGGACAAATTGAAGATCCCAAAACCAGGTTCAGCGGATACCACGGTTACTGGCCACTCTATATTACTAAGGTCGATGACCGTTTTGGAGATGAACAGATCCTTACCCGCCTGCTGGACAAGGCCCACCGGGAGAACCTAAGCGTGATCCTGGACCATGTGGCCAATCATATGCATGTGAACAGTCCCACGTTGCAGGAGCACCCCGATTGGACCACTTCGCCCGTCACTCCTGACGGGCGGCCTAATTTTGAATTGTGGGACGAGTTCCGGCTGACAACGTGGTTTGACAAACATATCCCCAAATTTGATTTTTCCAGGCAGGATGTAAGCCAGGCCTTGTCCGATTCGGCCATGTTCTGGCTACAGCATTTTGACATAGACGGGTTCCGTCACGATGCCACCAAACACATAGACGAACTCTTCTGGAGAACGCTGACACGTAAGGTTGTAAAAGAATTTCCCGACAGGACGATATTGCAGATAGGCGAAACTTACGGTTCACCCTCGCTGATTAACAGCTATGTCAGAAAAGGTATGCTGGACGGTCAGTTTGACTTTAACCTTTACTATGCTTTTTTGCAGGCGACTGTCAATCCTGAAGGTTCTTTCGTAGATTTGTGGAAAGAATTGGAAACGGGACTGATGCATTACGGATATCATAACCTGATGGGCAATATCAGTGGTAATCACGATATGGCCAGGTATATATCGCTGGCCGGAGGGGCTTTGCAATTGGATGAAGATCACAAAAAGGCCGGATGGAAGCGCGATATTGGTACCGGACGTATTGAGTCCTATGACTACCTGGCCATGTTGCATGTATTCAATATGACACTGCCGGGGGTCCCGTGTATCTATTACGGAGACGAAATTGGCATGCCGGGAGCGAACGATCCAGACAACCGCAGAATGATGTACTTCGACGGGTATACATCACATCAGATCAGGCTCAGGGAGCGGGTCAGGCGCCTGACTTCGCTGCGTACTGCCAATCCAGCTCTTCTTTACGGAGATCTTTTCCCTTTGCACGTAAGCAGGGATATTTTTGCTTATGTACGCATATACATGGGCAAAGCTGTTGCCGTTTGTCTGAACAAGGGTGACGATTTCTTTGATCTGCGTACCCTGGAATTGCCGTTTGGATTAAAAATGGAAAGTATGGTTCCCTACATGGGAGAGACCATGGTCGCGCCTAAAGGTTTCACCATCATGATACATGAATGACCACAAACGACTATGAAAAATATATTGGTAATTATAAGCTTAATGATAATGTTAGCAGGAGGGTGTACTCAACGGACCGCAGAAGGAATCCATCCCCAGTGGATCAGAAATGCCGTGATTTATGAAGTAAACACAAGACAGATCACCCCGGAAGGGACATTTAATGCCTTTGCCGGCATGTTGCCCGGATTAAAGGAACTGGGAGTGGATGTGCTGTGGTTTATGCCTATCTATCCCATTGGCATGGAGGGACGTAAAGGAACCCTGGGCTCCTATTATTCCATCAGGGATTATGGGGCAGTCAACCCGGAATTTGGCACGATGGAAGATTTTCGGCACTTGGTTGACAAAGCGCACCAACTGGGCATGAAAGTCATTTTGGACTGGGTGGCAGCGCATACTTCACGTGATGCCGTATGGTTGGATCAGGAAGACTGGTATATAAGAAGACCTGGCGGAGAACCCGAATTCTTGTATGACTGGTCCGATGTGGCACGACTGAATTACGGGAACCAGCAGATGCGTCGGGCCATGCTGGAAAAAATGCTTTTCTGGCTGGACAAGGTCAATGTGGACGGTTTTCGCTGCGATATGGCCGATCTGACTCCCGTAGATTTCTGGAATTGGGCCGTGCCTGTTTTAAAACAGCACAAACCGGATATTTTTATGCTGGCCGAATCGGAAAATCCCGTCAATACGCAAAAAGCATTCAATGCTTACTATGCCTGGAGATTTCATCATACAATGAACAGTGTAGCCCGCGGAGAAAAAAGTGCAGACAGCCTTAGAAAAGACTTGAACGACATGAACAGTGAATTCGGTCCCCATGCCATCCCGATGCTCTTTACCTCCAACCACGATGAAAATTCATGGAGCGGAACTGAATTTGAACGCATGGGAGATGCCGCCTTGCAGATGGCTGCTTTCACTTTTGTCCTGCCCGGTATCCCCTTGATCTATACCGGCCAGGAAGTCGGCAATACAAAACGGCTGGAATTCTTTGAAAAAGATACATTGCAACCGTCGGACAATTTGTATTATACACAATTCTATAAAAGACTCATAGCCTTTAAAAAGAATACAGATGCTTTACAGGTACCCCCTTACGGCGGAGTCCTCAAAGAAAGACCTCACACAGGTCCTTCTTCAGTTTTTGCCTTTACCCGGGAAACCCCAAACAACAGGGTACTGGCACTTTTTAATTTTGCTGACCAGCCTGTTTCTTTCCGGCTGACAGGAAAGCAGGCAGACGGAACCTACATAGATTGGAAAGATCAAACCCTCTATAACGTTACATCAGAACACACCTGGGAAATGGAACCACACGGGT
>LUZA01000025.1 GCA_001603455.1 Bacteroidales bacterium Bact_09
CATTATGACTGATCCAATAGCAGATTATCTGACAAGGATTCGTAATGCGGTGACAGCAGGACATAAGATCGTAGAGATTCCCGCGTCGAAAGTGAAAATGGAACTCACCCGTATTTTACACGAAAAGGGTTATATTCTCAGTTACAGGATTGAAGAAGGGAAACCCTCAAACACCATTAAGATTGCCCTGAAATACCATCCCGAGACAAAACGCCCGGCTATTAAGAAGCTTATTCGCGTTTCAAGTCCCGGTTTGCGTCGTTATACCAGCGTGGACAAAATGCCCCGTGTTTTGAACGGCCTGGGTATTGCAATCATATCTTCATCAAAAGGCATTATCACCGACAAGGAAGCCAAAACGCTGAACGTGGGCGGTGAGATCATGTGTTACGTATATTAATTTAAAATAATATGTCACGAATAGGAAAACTCCCTGTAAACCTGCCAAAGGGTGTGAGCGTTCAAGTAGGCTCGGACAATTTGGTTACGGTGAAAGGCCCTCTCGGAGAACTGAAACAGAAAGTGGATCCGGACATCAAGGTGTCAATAGAGGGAACAGAGCTTAATCTGGAACGTCCTACCGATCAGCCACGCCACAGGTCCCTGCACGGTCTGTACCGTGCCCTGATACACAACATGGTCGTTGGTGTTTCAACGGGTTTCTCCATTAAGCAGGAATTGGTAGGCGTGGGATACCGCGTTGAAGCTAAAGGACAAATGCTGGAATTCAATCTGGGTTATTCCCACGATATCCATTTCATGCTGCCTAACGAAGTTAAGGCTTCGGTTGAGATAGCCCGTAAGGGTGCCAACCCGGTTTTGACACTTACGAGTTGCGACAAACAGCTGCTGGGAACAGTTGCTGCCAAGATCCGCTCGCTGCGTGCTCCTGAACCGTATAAAGGCAAGGGTATCAAGTTTATGGGCGAACAAATTCGTCGCAAAGCCGGAAAATCGGCAGGAGCTAAATAGTAGGAGATGAAATTATGGCTTTAACAAAACAAGCAAGAAAACAACGGATCAAATATCGCATTCGCAAGCGTGTTTCCGGAACTCCCGAACGTCCCAGAATGGCCGTTTACAGGAGCAATAAGCAGATATACGTACAACTGATAGATGATATTAACGGGGTCACCCTGGCACAGGCATCTTCTAAAGATGCTTCCCTGGCAGAAGAGCTTAAAGGCAAAAAACCTGTGCAGATAGCTGCGTTGGTCGGCAGGCTGACTGCAGAGCGTGCCAAAGAAAAGAGTATCACCATGGTTTCTTTTGATCGCGGCGGATATCTCTATCACGGACGAGTTAAAAGTTTAGCAGATGCCGCCAGAGAAGGCGGTCTTAAATTCTAATACGGATATGGCAAAGATCAGAGCAAAAAAAATAAAAGCCACGGACCTTGAATTAAAAGACCGTCTTGTGGCCATTCAGCGAGTCACTAAGGTAACAAAGGGAGGCCGGAATTTCAGTTTCGCCGCCATTGTTGTTGTCGGTGATGAAAAAGGAGTAGTGGGATATGGTCTGGGAAAGGCCGGAGAGGTAGCCTCGGCTATATCCAAGGGTATTGAGGACGCTAAAAAGAATCTGTATCGTATACCCCTGAACAAAGAGACCATTCCTCATGAAATGGAAGCCAAGTTTGGCGGTGCCAGGGTATTTATGAAACCTGCAGCCCCCGGATCGGGTGTGATCGCGGGAGGTGCTATGCGTGCCGTGTTTGAATCTGTGGGCGTACACGATGTTCTGGCCAAGTCCATGGGCTCGTCAAATCCCCATAATCTGGTCAAAGCAACCATACATGCTTTGCTGGAAATGCGTGACGCTTACCAGGTAGCGGGTGTGCGTGGTGTCAAGATGGAAAAGGTCTTTAACGGATAAGGAGAAGAAATTATGGAAGTATGGAAAATCACCCAGGTCAAGAGCAGCAATTCCGCTACTAAGCGCCAGGTGGCCACTTTGGCCTCTCTGGGAATCCGCAGGATAAACCATTCTGTTGAGAAGGAAGTCAATCCTGTCATCAGGGGGATGGTTGAAAAAGTACGTCATTTAGTGACTGTCGAAGAAGTAAAGTAAAGGAGGAAACAAAATGAACTTATCAAATTTGAAACCTGCAGAAGGGTCCGTTTCCAAAAGAAAACGCATAGGTCGCGGAGAAGGATCAGGGAGAGGAGGAACATCTACACGCGGACATAAAGGCGCCCAGTCGCGTTCCGGGTATTCCCGCAAACCCGGTTTTGAAGGAGGTCAGATGCCTTTGCAGCGTCGTCTTCCCAAATTCGGATTCAAAAACAGGAACCGCGTAGAGTACAAGGCCATCAACCTTTCCACTTTACAGGCACTTTATGATAAAACAGGGATTGGTGATATAGATGTGAATACATTGTGTGAGGCCGGTTTGGTATCCAGAAATGATCTGGTCAAGATCCTGGCAAAAGGTGAATTAAATATCAAACTGAATGTTACGGCTCACGGTTTTTCCCAAAAGGCGAAAGAAGCTATTGAAGCAAAAGAGGGGAAGATTGCAGTTATTGAATAACCCAGAATATGCCTGACCAATGAAAAAACTGATAGAAACCATAAAGAACATTTTTAAGATTGAAGAACTGCGTAAGCGGATCGTATATACTGTATCGCTTCTTCTGATCTACAGGTTGGGCAGCTTTGTAGTCCTGCCGGGAATAGATCCCATGCAGTTGAGCAATTTGCGGGCACAGGCTTCCGGGGGTCTGGTTGGATTGTTAAACATGTTTTCGGGCGGAGCTTTCGGAAATGCATCAATTTTTGCACTGGGAGTAATGCCTTACATCTCTGCCTCCATAGTAATCCAGCTTTTAGGGATCATGATTCCGTATTTTCAGAGAATGCAGAGGGAAGGTGAAAGCGGCCACCGGAAGATGAACCAGTGGACCCGTTATCTGACCATCGTGATCCTCGCTCTGCAAGGACCTGCATACCTAACCAACTTGCATGCACAGCTCCCCGATTCGGCATTCCTGCTGAGCGGTTTTTCATTCAACTTGTTTGCCACTATCGTGCTCATAGGCGGGACCATGTTCATCATGTGGCTGGGAGAAAGGATAACCGACCGCGGACTGGGAAACGGTATTTCGCTCATCATTATGGTCGGTATTGTGGCACGTCTGCCATTTGCCTTTGTTGCAGAGGCTGGTGACCGCATGTCTCAGTCTTCCGGAGGCCTTCTGATGCTTGTGGTCGAACTGATAGTCCTGTTCTTCATCTTTATCGCCTCCATCGCTTTGGTACAGGGAGTACGAAAGGTCCCGGTTCAATATGCAAAGCGCATAGTAGGTAATAAGCAATATGGGGGTGTGCGGCAGTATATCCCCTTGAAGATCAATGCCGCAGGTGTTATGCCCATCATTTTTGCACAGGCCCTCATGTTGTTTCCCATGATATTCGCCAGCTTTGACGCCACCCGCGGTTTTGCAGCTGTTATGAGCAATATGCAGGGTTTTTGGTATAACTTTGTATTTTTTATACTTGTAGTGGCTTTTACCTATTTTTACACGGCCGTAACGGTTAATCCCACCAATATGGCCGATGACATGAAGAAGAACGGAGGTTTTATTCCCGGAGTTAAACCCGGAAAGAAAACAGCCGAGTATATAGACAGCGTTATGTCCCGCATTACCCTGCCCGGGTCTATCTTCCTGGGTCTTGTGGCCATAATGCCTGTTTTTGCCCGGATGATGGGAGTCAACATGCAGTTTGCTCAGTTTTACGGAGGCACATCGCTGCTGATCCTTGTAGGTGTGATACTTGATACGCTGCAGCAGATAGAGAGCCATCTTCTGATGCGTCACTACGACGGATTGATGAAAACAGGAAGGCTGAAAGGCCGTTCTAATATGTAAGACCCGGAATTAAATAGTTCTTTGTTTTATGAATATTTCGAAAACCGAAGAAGAGATTGCGCTTATGCGTGAAAATGGGATGCTGGTCTCCAGAACCCTTGCGGAAGTTGGCAGGCATATTGAACCGGGAATTACCACCGGGAAACTCAATGACATTGCAGAAGCCTTCATTCGTGATCATGGAGCAGTGCCCGCTTTTCTCGGATACAACGGTTTTCCCTACTCCCTCTGTATCTCTGTCAATTCAGTAGTAGTTCACGGGTTTCCCGGTGACTACCGTCTGCAGGAAGGAGATATCGTGTCCATAGATTGCGGAACAAAGTATAAGGGTTTTTTTGGGGACTCGGCCTACACTTTTGGAGTGGGAAAAGTTTCCAGAGCGGCTGAACTCCTTATGCGAACAACTCGTGAATCGCTTTTTAGGGGGATCGGGCAGGCTATAGCCGGTAAACGCATTGGCGATATCGGCGCTGCTGTCCAAACGTATGTAGAACAACACGGCTTTTCCGTGGTTAGGGAGATGGTGGGTCATGGTATCGGCACCAGGCTTCATGAAAAACCAGATGTGCCTAATTATGGCAGGCCCGGTCAGGGTAAACAGCTGGAAGAAGGAATGGTCTTGTGTATAGAACCTATGATCAATGAAGGAGGTAGAGGAGTGTACATGGAACGTGACGGTTGGACACTCAGGACAGCAGACAACAGGAATTCGGCCCATTATGAACTGACAGTGGCTGTTCGCAAGGGGAATGCCGAACTCTTGTCAACTTTTGCCTTCATTGAAGGCGAAAATATACGGAAATAAGATGATTAAGGATTAACAAAATGCCCAAACAATCTGCAATTGAAAAAGAAGGTGTGATAATTGAAGCCCTGTCTAATGCTATGTTCCGCGTAGAACTGGACAACGGGCATGTTATTATTGCGCACATATCGGGAAAAATGAGGATGCACTACATCCGCATTTTGCCCGGGGACAGGGTTCGGGTAGAAATGTCTCCCTATGATCTTACTAAAGGTCGCATAACCTTTAGGTATAAGTAATTATTATTAAAGATTACTACAATGAAAGTGAAAGCATCCGTTAAAAAGCGCAGCGATGATTGTAAAATCGTAAGACGTAAGGGACGTCTGTACGTGATTTGCAAAAAGAACCCTAAGTTCAAGATGCGCCAGGGATAAAATCAGTAAATAAAAAAGTATTATAGATTATGGCACGAATAGCCGGTGTTGACTTACCCAATAACAAGCGCGGAGAAATAGGACTAACCTATATCTACGGAATCGGTCGCAGTTCTGCCCGGACCATCCTGTCCAGGGCCGGGATCGACCTTGACATCAAAGTGAAGGATTGGAATGACGATCAGATCGCAGCCATCCGTTCGCTGATAACGGAGGGATATAAGATTGAAGGAGAGCTTCGTTCCTCTGTACAAATGAACATTAAAAGGCTGATGGATATCGGTTGCTACAGGGGCATCCGTCATCGTCTGGGACTACCTGTACGCGGACAAACAACCAAGAATAATGCCCGTACACGCAAAGGTCGGAAGAAAACGGTCGCCAATAAGAAGAAAGCAACCAAATAACAACTCAGATTATGGCAAAAAAATCAAATACATCCAACAAGAAGAAAGTAGTTAAAGTGGATGCTTACGGGCAGGCCCATATTTCTTCAACATTCAATAACGTGATTGTGACCCTTGCCAACAGCGAAGGGCAGGTTATCAGTTGGTCTTCCGCCGGAAAGATGGGATTCCGCGGTTCCAAGAAGAACACCCCTTATGCTGCCCAAACGGCTGCGGCGGATTGCGCCAAAATAGCCTATGATCTGGGACTGCGCAAGGTCAAGGCCTATGTAAAAGGACCGGGATCTGGCCGTGAATCTGCCATTCGCACCATCCACGGAGCCGGTATAGAAGTTACCGAAATAGTTGATGTAACCCCGCTTCCCCATAACGGATGTCGTCCCAAAGGACGCCGCAGGGTATAGCAAGGTATAATTGTTGATCACTAAAACAGAAAAAAGATGGCAAGATATACAGGCCCAAAGACCAAGATAGCCCGTAAATTTGGAGAACCTATTTACGGGCCTGACAAAAATTTTGAACGTAAGAGTCATCCTCCCGGACAGCACGGGATGATGAAGAAACGTAAAAAAACATCTGAATACGGCATCCAGCTGAAAGAAAAGCAGAAAGTAAAATACACTTACGGGGTTTTGGAACGCCAGTTCCATAATCTATTTGAAAAAGCGTCTTCTATGAAGGGACGTAAGGGTGAAAATTTGTTGCTTTTATTGGAGAGCCGTTTGGACAACATCGTTTTTCGTCTGGGAATTGCTCCTTCAAGGCCGGCTGCACGCCAACTGGTAACACACCGTCATATAACAGTTGACGGAAAGGTATGCAATATACCTTCAACCCTGATCCGTCCCGGATCCATAGTGGCTGTAAGGGAGCGTTCCAAGAATCTCGAAATCATTCAGGACAACATATCTCGCACGGTGAGCAAATATGCCTGGATAGAATGGGACGCAGCTTCGGTATCGGGTAAGTTTTTGAACTTTCCTGACAGGACCGAAATCCCTGAACCCATCAATGAGCAATTAATTGTGGAGTTGTACTCCAAGTAATCTTAAATTTTTACAATGGCCATTTTAGCATTTCAAAAACCCGATAAAGTCATTATGCTCGAGGCTACCGATACGTTTGGACGTTTTGAGTTCCGTCCCCTGGAACCCGGATACGCAACAACTATCGGGAATGCACTCCGCAGAATATTATTATCCTCATTGGAAGGATACGCACTGACATACGTCAGGATTGATGGTGTTGAACACGAATTTGCGACCATCCCCGGAGTGATGGAAAATGTGGTGGACATCGTTCTTAACCTGAAACAGGTGCGATTCAAAAGAATGATAGAAGGTGTGGATGAAGAAACGGTCAGGGTTACGGTTAAAGGAAAGGAGACTTTTATTGCCGGCGATATCTCCAGGCAGTTATCTTCCTTCAAGGTCCTCAACTCAGACTTTGTAATATGCAATATGAATCCCTCGGTCACCCTTTCCATGGAGCTCCATATTGGTAAGGGACGTGGTTACGTCCCGGCAGAAGAGAACAGGATAGAAAATGCTCCCTTTGGGTTGATTGCCATGGATGCCATTTACACGCCCATAAAGAATGTGAACTATTCCATGGAGTATTGGCGCGTGGAACAAAAGACTGACTACGAAAAGCTCACCCTCGAGGTGACCACTGACGGCTCTATTCATCCAAAAGATGCCCTGAAAGAAGCTGCAAAGATCCTGATACATCATTTCATGCTTTTTTCCGATGAACGTATCAGTCTGGAACTTCCGCAGAAAGATGTGAGTTCCGAACTGGATGAGGAATCCCTCCGGATGCGCCAGCTCCTGCTGACAAAACTCTCGGATATGGAACTTTCTGTAAGGGCACTCAACTGTCTGAAGGCTGCCGAGATAGAAACGTTTGCAGATTTGGTCTCGGTGCCGCGTCATGAATTGATGAAATTCCGCAATTTTGGAAAAAAGTCACTGAACGAGGTTGATATGCTTATGGAGCGTCTGGATCTCTCTTTTGGAATAGACGTTACAAAGTACAATATTGAAAAGAAAGTAAAGAAATATGAGACACAGAAAGAAAATTAACCACCTGGGACGCAAAGCCGGACACCGCAAGGCCATGTTGGCCAACATGGCATCGTCTCTTATACTTCATAAGCGCATCGAGACTACCGTAGCCAAAGCCAAAGCGTTGCGCGTCTATGTAGAGCCGCTGATTACCAAATCTAAAAACGATACAACACATTCGCGCCGTACTGTCTTTTCATATCTAAAGGACAAGCATGCCGTAAACGAACTTTTCCGCGTTGTGGCACCTAAGGTAACAGAACGTCCGGGAGGTTATACACGCATACTTAAAACAGGGTTCCGTGCAGGTGATGCAGCCGATATGGCAATGATAGAACTGGTCGATTTCAATGAACTGGCATTGGCCGGGACCACAAAAAAAGAAGAAAAGAAAACCACCCGACGCAGCCGCTCAAAAACTTCAAGGGCGAAGACAGAAGCAAAACCTGCCACTGAACAGGTACCGGCAGAAAAAGCTGCCCCGGAAGAAACGCCGCAGGAAGAACCGGTTACCGAAGAAGTTCCTAATGTTACTTCTGAGGAAAAACCAGAGTAAAAAAATAATATATGATGTTCCCGGGGATATTTTTCTCCGGGAATTTTTTTTAAGGCAGGAAGACCTATCTTTGTAAGATGAAATTCACCGTAGTGAATACTGACCGGGAAAGCGCGGCCCGAACTGGAAAGATTTTTACGGGCCACGGGGAAATAGACACTCCCATTTTCATGCCCGTGGGAACGCTTGCTACGGTAAAAGGGCTTTTTCACAAGGATTTGAAAGAAGAGGTAAAAGCGCAGATTATCCTGGGAAATACCTATCATCTTTACCTTCGTCCCGGGACAGAAATTATTGGCCAAGCCGGCGGAATCCACAAATTTTGCGGATGGGATAAACCGGTATTGACCGATAGCGGCGGATACCAGGTGTTTTCACTGGCTGAAAAAAGAAAACTTTCTTCTAAGGGATATCATTTTCAATCGCATATTGATGGTTCAAGGCATTTTTTTTCTCCGGAAAACGTTGTAGATATTCAACGGGCCATAGGTGCTGATATTATTATGGCCCTGGATGAATGTACACCCGGCGATGCCACGTATGACTATGCGCGTGAATCGTTACTTTTGACACAATGCTGGATGGAAAGGGGGCTGATCCGGTTTCGAACTACTGACGGATTATATGGGTACGCACAATCTTTTTTCCCCATAGTTCAAGGATGTGTATATCCCGAACTCCGCCGTCAGGCGGCCGAATACGCAGCTTCCATGAATGCCGAAGGATATGCCATCGGAGGCCTTTCTGTGGGAGAACCCACAGAGGTAATGTATCAGATGATAGAAACAGTACTCCCTTTTTTGCCCATGGATAAACCAAGGTATCTGATGGGAGTGGGAACCCCGGCAAATATCCTGGAAGGGATAGCACGGGGAATAGATATGTTCGATTGTGTAATACCTACACGGAACGGCCGTAACGGGATGCTCTTTACACGTAACGGGATACTGAACATTAAGAACCGGAAATGGGTCAATGACCTTTCTCCGGTAGATCCGGATGGAACATCTTTTGTAGACAGAACATATTCCAGGGCTTATCTGCGCCATCTTTTTATGGCAGGAGAAATGCTCGGACCACAGATTGCCAGTCTGCATAATCTGGCGTTTTATTTGCAGTTGGTCAGGGAAGCGGCCCAACACATAGAACAAAGAGATTTTGTTTCCTGGAAAAATAAGATGATCAAGCGTCTTGAGACAAGACTTTAGTGCAAGGAAAAATGAACAGGCGATCCTATAATTTCCATATTACCACTTTGGACAGGTATATTATCCGGAAGTTCATGGGGACGTATTTCTTTGCCATACTGATTATCATAGGAATCGTCATAATTTTTGACATAAGTGAAAAGATAGACGACTTTGTGGGCAAAGAGGCACCCCTGCGTGCAATCGTGGTGGACTATTACATGAATTTTATCCCTTATTTCATGAATATGTTCTCCCCCCTGTTTGTTTTCATCTCTGTTATTTTCTTTACATCCAAGCTGGCCGGACACAGCGAGATTATAGCCATGTTAAGCGGAGGCATCAGTTTTGACAGGATCATGTATCCGTATATTCTGTCTGCATTGTTCATAGCCCTTCTGTCACTTGCGCTGAATTGGTTTGTGATACCGCCGGCAAATAGAAACCGTTTGGCTTTTGAGGAACAGTACCTGAAAACACGAACCGAATACAACCGGAATATCCATTACCAGGTAGAGCCCGATACTTATGTCTATATTGAATCATACAATTCCTGGAACAATACGGCCATTCGTTTCACCCTGGAATCATTTCGGGGTAACCAGCTAATATCTAAGCTATCGGCAGAGACGGCACGCTGGGATTCCACTACAGGCCGATGGCGTCTGAACGATTACAATATCAGGCGTTTTTCCGATACCACTCATACGGTAGCCTGGGGAAGGCAGCTCGATACGCTGGTTGATATCACCGGGGCTGATCTGGTCCGCAGGAAGGAATCAGTTGAACAATTCAATCTCAGGCAATTGAACAGGTTTATTGAAACACTGCGCATGCGTGGTGATGCCAATATTAAGTTTGCGCTTATCCAGAAAAATTCACGGCTTGCCATACCTTTTTCTTCGTTCATACTAACCATAATGGGCGTAGCTTTGTCTTCCCGCAAAAGAAGGGGCGGAATTGGGCTGAATATTGGGATTGGAATTGCATTGAGTTTTTCTTATATCTTGTTCCTGAGGTTTTCAGAAATGTTTGTACATGCCGATGCCTTGCCTCCTGCCATTTCCCTGTGGATACCCAACGTACTTTATGCCCTGATTGCCTTTGTATTGTATCGCCTTGCTCCAAAATAATGAAAAAATCTTAATGATATATAAGTAAAATAATTTTAATTATTGGAGCCGGAGGGCAGATAGGAACGGAACTAGTGCTGCATTTACAAACGATTTATGGTGAGGATCACGTGATAGCAGCCGAATTACGGCCTGGCATGTGAACATGGGGGCTCTGCTCAACACACTTGAATTGGCTCCTGAATTCAAATGTGGCGTCTTCACCCCCAGTTCTATAGGAGCTTTTGGGAAGGATACACCGCCCAACGGCACTCCGCAGGACACGGTCATGAAACCTAACACCATATACGAGATATGCAGAGTATCGGGAGAGCTTCTTTCTGATTACTATTTTTCCCGCTTTGGTGTGGATACGCGCAGCGTGCGTTTTCCTGGTATTATTTCACACGGAACACTTCCGGGAGGCGGTACAACGGATTATGCAGTAGAGATATTTTATGCAGCAATCTGATAGAGGCCGATCCTTCCAGGCTTGTCCACCGCAACAGTTTCAACATAACTGCCATGAGTTTTTGTCCGCGGGAGCTTTACGAAGTCATCAGACAACGCGTCCCGTCTTTTCAAATGGAATATTGTATAGATCCGGTAAAAGAGGCAATCGCAGGTTCGTGGCCCAATTATATGGATGATACATGTGCCCGGACCGAATGGGGATGGGATCCTGTCTGGGATATTGATGCCATGGCCGATGATATGTTGAGACATCTGCGAATGAAGTTGTCTAAGTGATGGATCATCAGCAAGGTCTGACGGTTTCTAGAGGAACATACCGATCATCGAAGCAGATAACAAGGCAGCCAGGGTAGCTCCGAGCAGTGCCCTAAACCCGTATTTAGCCAGCAAATGTCTTTGATTGGGAGCGATTCCCCCGATCCCTCCGATTTGGATCCCTATTGAGGCAAAGTTGGCAAATCCGCACAGTACGTAAGTGGCTATTATCAATGATTTCGTATGCACAAAAGAACCTGTCTGGATCATTTGAGCCAGGCTGCTGTAGCCTACGAATTCGGTCATAATAAGTTTTTCTCCCAGCAATCGTCCCACAAGGGCCAGGTCTTGTCCCGACACTCCTGTGAGCCATATGACGGGCGCAAAAATATAAGACAAGACACATTCCAGGGAAAGACTGTCGTACATGCCGTTAGTCCAGTTGGCGATCAGGTTGTTCAGATGGGTCCATTGTCCCACTTTCCCAAATATGTAATTGGCCCCTGCGATCAGGGCATAGAAGACAAGCAGCATGGCAGCTACGTTGGCAGCCAGTCTCAGCCCGTCAATGGATCCGTTGGCTATGGAATCCAGGGCGCTTTTGCCCATCTTATCTTTTGATACAGAAACCGTATTGTCAATCTCCTCTGTCTGGGGAACCAGTATTTTAGCCATAGCAATTGCCCCCGGGGCAGCCATGACAGAAGCGGACAGCAGATGTTTCGCAAAAGCCACACTCATATGTATATCTCCGCCACCCAGCATGCCTATGTATGCAGCCAGTACTCCGCCGGCCATGGTGCTCATGCCGGCGGTCATCACCAGCATAATTTCGGATTTGGTCATTGTAGGAACATAAGCTTTGACCAGCAGCGGGGCTTCTGTCTGTCCTAGAAAAATGTTACCAGCCGTGGAAAGACTCTCAGCTCCCGAGAGTCGCATAAGTTTTGTAAATATCCAAGCCATGACCCAAACAACCTTTTGTATTACCCCCCAATAAAACAACAGCGATGTCAGAGCCGAAAAAAAGATAATGGTTGGCAGGATCTGCAGGGCAAAGATATAGCCGAATTTACTCTGATCCATAAGCGATCCGAATAAAAATCCGGAGCCTGCTTTTGTCCAGTCCAGGACTTTGACAAAAGCCCGTCCAAATACTTCAAAAACCATCTGTACGGCGGGAACGGACAGGATTCCCACGGCAATTAGCATTTGCAGCGCCAGGGCGATGCCAACGGTCCTCCAGTTGATTCCTTTGCGGTTGGTGCTGAAGAGAAAAGCTATCAGCAGGATGGACACAAGTCCCAGAAGACCTCGGAGGATGGACCTGATGCTGAATACAAACTGGCGGCTTTCCAAGATCCCTTTATAGGGGTTCGCATTTTCCACAACAGGTTCTTCAAGGGACAACACTTCTGTCCCGGCGCTGACTACAACGGTCGAATTGTTTTGTGCGCGGACAAAGTTTACCGTAAAGGTCACACAAAACAGCAGAAATAGTATTTTTTTCACGGGGGTGGTTTTTGGATTAACTTAGCAAAGATAAACAAAATGCTAACTTTGTACTTATGGAATGGCAAACAAAAGTAAAGGCGGAACCCCTGCCGGATCGTTTTACCTATGCCACGCGATTTTTATTCGCCGGATCCTGTTTTGCCACCGAGGTAGCCCAGAGGATGCGAGAACTGCATTTTTTGGTGGCGCCCGATGCTTTTGGACCCTTGTTCAACCCAGCATCCATTGTGTCTTCTCTGGAAAGACTGGAGTCCCGGGTTCCCTTTGTATCTGCAGATGTTATGCATTTCCCCTATGGTGCCTATGGATCATTAAGCCATCACACTTCGTTTTCCAGGGGTGATGAGGATGTTTTTCTTGAATATGCCAACGAGCAATTGAAGGCTGCTTCAGATTTTTTTGAAAAGACCAATGTGATCATTGTAACGCTGGGAACGGCATGGGCATATACATACCAGGGAAAAGTGGTGGCCAACTGCCATAAAATGCCCGCACGTCTTTTTAAACGTGTTTTCATGGAGCCTGAACAGATAGCAGTCCTGATGACACCCCTGTTGGAACGCCACAGGAACAAAACATGGATCATGACAGTAAGTCCCATACGGCATTGGGGAGACGAAGCCCACGGAAATCAATTGAGCAAATCGTCCCTTCTTCTTGCCATTGAACGTCTTCAAAGATCATTTGACAATATGGTCTATTTCCCTTCTTATGAAATTGTTTTGGATGAATTGCGGGATTACAGGTATTATGCAGACGATCAGTTTCACCTGGCTCCGCAGACCATTGATTACATCCTGAAACGTTTTTTTGAAATTGCGTTTAATCACGAAACGATAGGCCTTATCAGGCAGATGCAGAAGCTGAATGCATCGTACAAACACAGGCCCTTGTTCCCCTTGTCTGATGAATATACAATTTTTCGAAAAAAACTTGATAAACTAAGGGCTGAATTGCTTCAAACTATTGGAACCCAAAGAAAATTATGTTAGTTTTGTGGCAGTTACCTAATGAAAACATTCATTTAACCTAATAATTACTATTATGAACAAAGCAGATCTTATTGCCGCGATGGCTGCCGAATCGGGACTTTCAAAAGTTGATTCAAAAAAAGCACTGGATGCTTTCCTTGCTGCTACAGCAAAAGCCTTGAAAAAAGGTGAAAGAGTTACCTTGGTTGGGTTTGGCTCATTTGTTGTGGGGATGAGAGGTGAAAGAACAGGAAGGAATCCTCGTACCGGAGCTACCATTAAAATTAAAGCAAAGAAGGTTGTCAAATTCCGTCCAAGCATTGAATTATAGCCAACGGTACTGCATCAACTTGACGAAAGTCAGGAGAAGATAAGGAGGACACTGATGTTCTCCTTTTTGTGTACATAATAAAACAGATGAAGCGGACTTTCACCATGAGGGGCAAGATCGCCCTGATATTTCTGGGATGTATGATAGAGGCAGCCGGATTGGCAGCCCAGACACATCATACGCTTACCGGAAAAATTATGGATGCTGCGGACGGAGAGTTCCTTCCCGGGGCCGTTGTCAGATTGATCAATGACCATGTTTCCTGGACGCTTGCCGATACAAAAGGCCGTTTCACCATGGATCTTCCGGAGGGAACTGTCATGCTGGAGATATCCTATATAGGGTACCAGTCACAGGTAAGTGAGCTTCTGCTGGACAAAGACAAGGACACGCTGTTTTTCCTGACCCCCTTGTCGTATTACCTTCAGGGGGTAACTATTTTTGCCGAAAGCCCCGCAAAAAGGCTCAGAAAAGCAGAAATGAGCGTAGAACGGATAGACGCTTCGATCATTGAACGTGTCCCTACATTATTTGGTGAAGCAGATCTCTTGAAAGTAGTCCAAATGCTCCCCGGCGTACAGGCAGCCTCTGAAGGGAGCAGCGGATTTCACGTGCGCGGCGGCAGTCCGGACCAGAACATGATCTTATTTGACAACGCCGCTTTGTATAATGTTTCCCACATGCTGGGTTTTTTTTCCATTTTCAATGCAGACGCAGTCGGAGAGATGACCTTGTATAAAGGCGATATCCCCGCCCGTTACGGAGGACGCCTTTCCTCGTTGCTTGAAGTTGCAGCAAAGGACGGATCGGGACGTTTTTCGGTCGATGGCGGTATCGGCCTTATTTCCAGCAAACTATCCGTTCAGGGAAGGATTACAGGGGACAACCTGACTTATCTTGTCACCGGACGCAGGACATATGTCGATCTTTTCCTGCCGCTGGCAAGATCAGAGATAATGCGCAGTGCCACCATAAATTTTTATGACCTGAACGGACGGATGCGCTGGCGGATCAATGACAACAATTACCTGTACCTAACCCTTTACAACGGCAGGGACCGGTTTAAAGTTTCGGAGATGGGGGTAAAATTTGGCAATTCGGTGGCAGCTCTGAACTGGAACCATGCTTTTGCGAACCGTTTTTTAATGAAAATCCATGCAACGTACACCAATTACGACTACGATTTCAGCGGCAGGACCAACGAGATGGAAATGGAATGGACTTCACGGATCCGTGACGCCGGCATACGTCTTGATCTTTCCTATGTCCTGGACCGGCGTAATATCTTTGAATTTGGGTATACTTCCAATTTCCAGTGGTTTCAGCCAGGTAAAGCCATCGGCAAGGGTACCATGGGAACCGGTACCCAGGTGGAGCAGGATATAACCATGTCCCACCGGCAGGGTTTTGTCAATGTACTATACTTCTCCAATGAACACAAATTTTTTGATGAAAGGATACAATTGCGTTATGGTCTGCGTTTTACGCGATTTGACAATGTGGGACCAACCACTTTGTACCAAGTGGATGAAAATTACGAATTGATAGATCCGGATGGCACGGTCATCCCAAGTGGTGATTTCTTTCACCATGAATACGGATGGGAGCCCCGCCTGGGCATATCGTTCCTTGCATTTCCCGATATTTCTTTCAAGGCCTCGTATTCAAGAACGCTTCAGTACGTACACCTGCTGTCTTTTTCTTCTGCCGGGTCTCCTCTTGAGATATGGGTCCCTTCTGGTCCTTCAGTCAGTCCGCAATCCTCCCACCAGGTATCTGCCGGTGTCTTTGCAAACCTGTTCCGGAAAGATTACGAAGCATCGGTTGAGGTTTTCTACAAGCATCTGGATAACGTCCTTGATTTCAAGGAGCATCCCAATCTATTGCTTTACGACAAGATCGAGACAGAGCTCCGGTTTGGAAAGGGAAAAAGTTACGGGATAGAGTTCCTGCTTAAAAGGAATACCGGGGCTTTAAGCGGTTGGGTCAGTTATACCTGGTCCCGTTCCTTCAGGACTATTCCAGGGGTCAACAACGGTATGCGTTACCGCTCTCCATCGGATCGTCCGCACAATATCAATATAGTTGTCTTTTATGACATTTCTTCACGCCTGCAAGCATCTCTCAACTGGATCTATGCGACAGGTAAGCCCATTACCCTGCCCGAGGGCCGGTACTGGTTTTTCAATGAGCTGATTCCTGTATATAATGAAAGGAACTCATACAGGATGGCAGATTATCACAGGATGGACGCTTCGTTGACCATCCGTCTTGGAAAACCAAGAAGACGCTGGAAACATTCCATTAATGTATCGGTATATAACCTTTATGGGAGGAAAAATCCCTGGGCGATCAATTACAGGATGAAACCATCCGGGGAACAATACCTGGAAATGACGTACCTTTTCAGTGTTGTTCCGTCCATAACGTGGAATTTTAGTTTTTAGCCATGAAGTATATCAAATTAACATATCTGGTATTGCTGCTGCTAATCGTCTTGTCACCGGGTTGCACCGAACCCATAGGCCTGCGAAGTGAGGATATGCAACCCAGGCTGGTCATTGCCGGGACATTGTCCACTGAACCCGGATACCAGATCATTGAGATATCTTCCACTGCGTCTTATTTTGGTACTGATATGCCTGTCAGCATAGATGCCAGGGAAGTGCGGCTGAACGGAGAACAACTGGTCCGCGATGCTCCCGGGATTTATGCCATAGGGGAAGGATTTGCCGCAGAAGAAGGGAAGACTTATGTGCTGGAAGTCTGGATAGACTTTGACCAGGACGGGCAGGATGAATATTATTCTGCTACCACCACGGTTCCCCATATTCATGTACTGGAAACACTATCGCTCCGGTCCCTGGTTTCGGGTGATGTCCCGTTTCTGCTTATGGCCGGATTCCAGGATACTCCCGGAGAAGATTATTACGGGGCAGCCCTCTGGATCAACGATGTACTTTACAGTAACAGGATCCTCAGGTATTATATCCATACACTGAACAATTATACCCAGGATGGGGCTTTTATCCATTATCCCATACCGGAATGGATCATAACCCGGACGCTTACCTGGGATAACGGAGAAACATTTAATCTTTTTTCAGGAGATGTGCTGACAGTAGAATTGCAGACATTAAGCAAGGAATATTACCTGTTCCTTCAGGAGGCTAAGATTGAAAAAAATCAGCATTTTCCGCTGTTTTCAGGTCCGAGGGGCAATGTTACCGGGAATATATCCGGAGGTGCCCTGGGCATTTTCGGGTCCTATGCCTCGAGCCGTAAATCGGTAACCCTCCCCGAGTGTCCGGGTCTGCCTGTCAGGGATTAGGGTGAGTGAGGTAAACGAGCAGCGGACCGTCCCGGAATGACAGTTCCAGTTTTTTTTCCGTACATTGGTTAAGCGTGGCTTTCCACCAGGCGTCAAAAACTACCTGCTCCACCGGATAACGCACTCCCTTAGCGCAAAGCTTCATGGCCGGATTGAGGGCAAAAAATGAGACAGGCTCTCCCGGAACACAGGGAACAGAGACATGACGGAATCCTTTCTGATCCGTTCTGCCGTGTGCAAAAACCATAAAAACACCGTAATCTGTTACCATGCGGACAGATTCCATCATGATGGCATAGCTTCCCAGAAGGGATATGTTTCCCAGGGTATGGTCCTCTCTCCGTCCGGTAGCACCCAGAATGGTAATCGCACGAATTCCTTCTTTATGACAATACAAAATGGCTTTTGTCAAATCATTTGTTTCCTTGCAAGAATCCTCAATCAGACGCGAAGCATATTTTTCCCTCAAAGAAGGTGTCAGGGAATCGAGATCACCCACAATGCGGTCCGGGATTCTGTCTTTCAAAGTGTTCACTGCTCCGTCGGTACATATAAGCATTTTGGCCGTATGCAGGATGTGTAGAGGATAGGGATGAGTGGGATATGCGCCCTGTGCCAGAATAACTGCTTCTTTCATGGTCTTATGAAAATGATATCGGTTCGGTTTTTCTGAATCCTGCCAGGAAAGCTTCTATGGATAACTGTTTTTTTCCTGGTGCCTGGATTTCGAGTATATGAACAAAACCTTCTCTGCAGGCTACTTTCAATGTTTTTTTCTTGTCAGTGAATATGCTGCCCGGGGCATGGCCATGCCTGGCATGCTCGGCTTTTGCCTTGAATATCTTCATGTCTGCAGAGATGTCTCCGTTCCTGAGCGTAGAATAAGCACAGGGATACGGGCTCAGGCCTCGGATCAGGTTGACAATCGTGCCGGGTTCCCTGTCCCAGTCAATACGGCATGTTTTTTTACTTATTTTAGGTGCAGTTTTTAGGTTTTCCCGGGCAACAGGCTGCTGGGGGAACGCTTTCAGACTGCCGGACCAAAGTCCGTTAATGGTTCTTGCTACCAGGGGGCCTCCACGGAGCATCATCCGGTCGTGCAGGGAACCAGCATTGTCTGTATCCGAGATGGTGATGTGTTCCTGCAGGAGAATACCACCGGTATCCATATGATCGTCAATCAGAAAGGTTGTAAGTCCTGTTTCCGTTTCTCCGTTTATGATAGCATGATTGATAGGAGCAGCTCCCCTGTACATGGGGAGTAGCGATGCGTGCAAATTAAAACAACCGTGGGTGGGCAACTGCCATACCTGGCGGGGCAGTATTCTGAAAGCGACCACTACAAATATAGGGACGTTCCACCGGGAAAGATTTTCCAGGAATGACGGGTCTTTGAGCATGACCGGCTGCAGGACCGGAATCCCGAGTGCGAGTGCTGTTTTTTTTACCTCGGAAGGACGCAATTCCTGTCCTCTTCCGGCAGGTTTGTCCGGAATCGTTACAACACCACTGACCGGATACCCTTGTCCGACGAGCCACGAAAGGATGCCGGCAGCAAAAGCCGGCGTACCCATAAAAACGATGTTAGGCTTGTCGTTTATCTTTGTCATGACGCAGAGGAAAATGTTTTTTGAGTTTGTTGATCAACGCAAGATACGCATCTTTGTTGAATAATGCCGAGTCTGTTGTGGCTTTATAAGTAAGGAAAACGCCAATGGGAAGCAATACAAATGCGGAAACCAGCGTTCCCATGGCGGCCGAGATCGATCCGTCTGTGGCTAGTTTTTTGCCCGATATGTCGATAACAT
This sequence comes from Bacteroidales bacterium Bact_09, assembly GCA_001603455.1. Classification (GTDB taxonomy): domain Bacteria; phylum Bacteroidota; class Bacteroidia; order Bacteroidales; family UBA932; genus DMER64. Next base: position 19,068 of record LUZA01000025.1, read on the forward strand.
AATATACTACAAAAAAGAGCATAGATACGATTACGGGAGTACCCAGTCCGCCTTTGCGGATGATCGCTCCCAGAGGTGCTCCAATGAAAAAGAAAATAAAACAGGCAAAGGCAACCGTGAATTTTCTGTACCATTCCACGTTTGTCCTTCTCAGCGGCAAATGTATCTGTACCTCTTCTATCATGAAATTGTCCACCTGGTTTGACATCTGGTCCACTTTTCCTATAGCCCTGTTCAACAGGTCCGGGTATTGCGGGTTTTCTTCAGGGACGGGTAACTGATCAATGGGGAAAATTTCCCGAAAATGTTGTTTATTAGCTGTATCCAGCTGCCGGGAATAATTCAGACCGCCAGCGACCAACAAGCGTTTAAGGAACTGAGTACGTGCTATGGAATAGAGCGAATCGAGCGAGTCGCGTCTGTGGCCAAGGCTGCTAAGTCCCTGGGCCATCACATCACTTCCAAACCGGTCCCCGTCACGCCGCTGGAAGGCATAATTATTCAGTTCTATGATGATATCCTGTTTGTCGAACTTGATTCGCTGCATGGCAAAGGAAGTATCTGACGAAGATTTCCTTTCACCTTCTTCGTAAGTCTCGCCGCTAAAAAGGGTAAAGATGATGTTTTTTTTGTCTTCGGTAAGCCTGACAGCGCCAGAATCGGCAAGTGTTACATTGTTGTTTCCCCTATTGGAACTATGGTTGTATACCATAACATCATACAACATGTCGGTATTGTTGTCCCTCTTTTCAACCCTCAGGCTGTAATTATCTATTCCGTTATAAAAGATACCTGTGGGAATACGAATCTCTTCTTTGGTCCGGGAAATGTCGTCGCGTAAAGCAAAAATGTTTTTGTGAGCCAGCGGCATCAGGTTATTGGCAGCTAAGAACGCGGCAACGGAGATGATTATTGACAGGATAATGAGCGGACGCATAATACGTTGAAGGGGTATCCCGGCGGCTTTCATGGCCAGCAGTTCATTGAATTCCCCCAGGTTTCCCATGGTCATGATCGATGCCAGCAGGGTAGCCAGGGGAAGTGCCATGGGGATCACCGTACAGGTGCCCCAGAAAAGAAACTCCAGAATCACCTTCAGTCCAAGCCCTTTTCCGACCAGTTCGTCAATATATACCCACAAGAACTGCAATACAAGTACAAAAAGAACGATGAAGATCGTCAGAAACAAGGGGCCCAGAAAAGAACGGACCAGAAAACGGTCAAATATTTTCACCGGCGGTCATTTTAAGGGTTTTTCAATGCATCGGCAATAGTATCCAGAGCGGCCTGAAGACCTTCCGGGTTTTTGCCTCCCGCAGTTGCGTAAAAATCTTGACCTCCGCCGCCGCCGCCAATATGGCGGGATGCCTTACGGACAATCCCGGCTGCGTTCAGCCCTGCCTCTACAAGGTCAGGTGAAAGGAGCAGGGTCAGATTGGCTTTGCCGTTGTGTTCAAACGCAGCGGCAAAGGCCATATTGCCGTGATCCGTGTCGCGGAATGAGAAAGCCAGGTCTTTCACCATCTCGGGCATGTATATACCGCGTAAAGATACAAATTGGATGCCGTTCAGATCTTTCCGCTGTTCCCACAGTGATTTACGCAGGGCGGCTGCTCTCTCGCGCATGTTCTGCTCCAACGCCTTGCGCAGTTCATCGTTTTCCCTGATCAATTTCTGCAACGAGGTAATAACGTCCGGATGATCGTTCATCATGCTCCTGACTCCGGCAAGGATTGTTTCCATTTCTTCTATTTTCCGTTCTACGGCAAGACCCGTGACAGCCTCTATTCTTCTTACACCCGCTGCAATGGCCCCTTCGCTAACGATTTTGAATATCCCGATATTTCCGGTGGCAGAAGTATGCGTACCACCACACAATTCAACGGAATCGCCAAAGCGGATAACCCGTACCTTATTCCCGTATTTTTCTCCGAACAAAGCCATGGCACCCATCTGCCTGGCTTCATCCAGAGGTACATCCTGCAGGGTTTGCCGGGTGATGTTGTCCCGTATGAGGCGATTGACCAGGCGTTCTGTATTCCTGATCTCTTCCGGTTCAAGTCTGGCATAATGGGAGAAATCAAATCTCAGTCCTTCGGCAGAAACATGCGAACCTTTTTGTTCTATATGAAGACCCAGGACCTGCCTGAGGGCATAGTGCAGCAGGTGTGTTGCCGTATGGTTGTTGGTAATGGCCTGGCGACGTTCCTGGTCAACGATGGCACAGAACTCGGTCTCTGGGTTTTCCGGGGCTTTTGCCGCAATATGAAGGATCAGGTTGTTCTCCTTAACGGTATCTGTGATGTATATCTTTTCTCCCTGTGGATTTTCCAGATAGCCTTTATCTCCGGTTTGACCCCCGCTCTCGGCATAAAAAGGTGTCTGATCCAGCACGATCTGGTAAAATTCTCGGTTTTTTGATTTTACTTTCCTGTAACGAGTTATCCTCGCATAGGCCATTGTGGTTTCATATCCAAGAAAAACCGGCTGGATGAACGGTCTTATTTCCACCCAATCTCCTTCTTTTGCCTGGGTCGCTTTCCTGGCTCTGTCTTTTTGCGCCTGTAACTCTTCTTCGAATTCGGCAATATTTACCTGAAGTCCTTTTTCTTTTGCCATCAGGATCGTTAAATCCAGCGGGAATCCATAGGTGTCGTAAAGCAGGAATGCGTCTTTACCGCTGAACTCTTTCAGCGTTTTATCCTGGGTGAAGTAATCGAACAGATGGACCCCTTTTTCCAGGGCTCGCAGGAATGCCTCTTCTTCCTGGCGAATAATGTTTTGGATGAGTTCCCGCTGCCGGTCCAGTTCCGGGAAGGCTTCTCCCATTTCCTTTATCAGTGCGGGGACCAAATCACACAGGAATGGTTTGTCAAATTCCAGGAAGGTGTATCCGTAACGAACCGCCCGGCGGATAATACGCCGTATAACGTATCCGGCTTTAACATTGGAGGGAAGCTGGCCATCCGCAATCGAGAAACAAATGGCCCTGAGATGGTCTGCCACAACACGCATAGCTATGTCCACCTGCTTGTCCTTTCCGTATTCCTTGTGGCATAACCGGCTAATGGCACAGATCAGATTCTGGAACAGGTCCGTATCGTAATTGCTGTATTTACCCTGAATGGCCATACACAACCGTTCCAATCCCATACCGGTATCGACATGCTTTTGTGGAAGCATGGCCAGTGTCCCGTCAGCTTTACGGTTAAATTGTATGAAGACAAGGTTCCAGATTTCCACAACCAGGGGGTGGCCTGTGTTGACAAGGTACACTCCTGGCACTTGCGCACGGTCCCCGGGAGCCCTCAGATCAACATGGATTTCGCTGCATGGTCCGCATGGTCCGGTTTCTCCCATTTCCCAAAAATTGTCTTTTTTATTTCCCGGGATGATCCTTTCCGGAGGCAGGAATCGTTCCCAGATAGCACGAGATTCTTCATCGGGATCAAGCTGTTCTTCCTCAGCTCCCTCAAAGACAGTGGCATAAAGACGATCTGCATCGAGTTTAAAAACCTGATGAAGCAGCTCCCAGGCCCAGGCGATAGCTTCTTTCTTGAAATAGTCCCCGAAACTCCAGTTGCCCAGCATCTCGAACATTGTGTGATGGTAGGTGTCGTGTCCGACTTCTTCCAGATCATTGTGCTTTCCGCTCACCCTCAGGCATTTTTGCGTGTTGGCCACGCGTTTGTATGCAGCGGGTTCATTTCCCAGAAACCAGTCCTTGAACTGGTTCATTCCTGCATTTGTGAACATGAGTGTGGGGTCGTTCTTAATAACCATAGGGGCCGAAGGCACAATGGTATGACCCTTTTTTTCAAAGAATTCCAAAAAAGTCTTCCTGATATCGCCAGATGTCATTTTCAATAATATTAACAGGCAAATATACCGCTTTTTACTAAAAATATTTATCTTTGCATGTTAATCACCTGTTAACAACTTTAATGGAGGGAAGAAAAAAATACAAATACAATCCGGAAACACTGTCCTACGAACTGCAAAGACCCACATTGCGTTTTTATTTATTACGGATTTTGATCATTCTGCCCGTAAGCCTGATTGTAGCTTTGGGTTATTATATGCTTTATACGGAAGGGTTGAAACTCAAAACTCCCAGGACTGCCAGACTGGAAAGAGAATATAACAATGCAAAATCAGGTCTTGAGTTGCTCAATAAACAGATAGCACAATCCGAAAAGAGACTGGAAAACCTGCAGCTCAGGGATAACAGTATCTACAGGAATATCTTTGGGATGGAACAAATACCTCCCGAGGTCAGAAATGCCGGCTTTGGCGGGTCCAATAGATATCCTTACCTGGAATATGCCGATAATTCAAAATTATTGATGACAACGGCTTTGAATTTCGATAAGATCATGAAAAAGGCTTATATTCAGTCCAGATCCTTTGACGATGTGGAACGCGTTGCCGGACAGGTTGGAGAAGTCGCCAAGTGCATTCCTTCTATTTTACCCATTCCCGAAGACACCAGGAATTTCAGATGGTCGGGTGCCTTTGGATACAGAAAAGATCCCATATACGGGGACATCAGGATGCACGAAGGGATCGATCTGACAGGGGCTCCCAATTCCCCGGTGTATGCCACAGGAGACGGGAAAATTGAATCTATCCGTTACGAATACAACGGGTACGGTCGTTATATCCTCGTAGACCATGGCTTTGGGTACAAGACACGTTATGCTCACCTGAACGATGCCCTGGTATATGAAGGGCAGCTTGTTAAACGCGGAGAACGGATAGGCTTGCTGGGATCGACGGGTAAATCTACGGGTCCCCATGTACATTACGAGGTGATCTATATGGGACGTCCCGTCAATCCTTATAATTATTTTAACAACAACATCGCAAGTAACGATTACCATGCGGTGATCCTGGGCGGACGCCAATAACTTCTGAAAATGAACCGTTATCAGTTCAATGAGGAAAAATTGGAATTCACCAGAGTGCGTCCTGATTTCAAAACGGTATTAAAGCGCATCTTTTGGGTATTCCTGGGCAGCATTGGCCTTGCCCTTGTTTATTATTTAATATTCGGAATGTTTATTTTTTCTCCTGCAGAAAGAAATCTTGTCAGGGAAACACAGTTGATGCAGAGCGAATACGAACGGCTGAGCCGTGAGATGAATAATCTGAATAGGGTTATTGAAGAGCTTGATATGCGGGACCGCAGCATCTATGGAACGGTACTCCATTCCACCCCGCTGGAATTGACAGAAGAGACAGATATCACACATTACCGCATACTTATGGAAGATCCGTCATTTGCCCTTGCTTATCATGCCGATTCTGTCATAACGGGTCTGGAACGTCGGGCTGCATTGGTTACCAGGGCCCTTTACATGGCTGCCAACCAGGTATATGGCAAATTGGACAGTCTGAAATATCTCCCGGCCGCTTTTCCCTTGAGGAATCCTTCCATGGAAGCCATGGGTGCTACCACAGGGCGGTGCATACATCCTTTTTACAAAATACCTATAGATCATGAAGGAATGGACTTTTTGGTGGGGTTGGGCACTGATGTACTGGCTACGGCAGACGGCCAGGTGATCAGTGTATCGCGTTCGGCAAGAGGACAGGGGAATGTAGTGGAGATAGCGCACCCATACAGGGGTTATACCACTGTATATGCCCACTTAAGCGATATGTTCGTTAGAAAAGGACAGCTTGTAACAAGGGGTATGGCCATAGCCCGTGTGGGATCTACCGGAATGTCTTTCATGCCGCACCTGCATTATGAAGTCAGGCAATATGGCCAGGTAAGGGATCCGGTGCATTACTACTTTATGGAAGTTATGCCGCGGGAATACCATCAGATCATGCTGACGGCATACAATACAGGTCAATCATTAGATTAGCAGGATATGGAAAAATTGTACTATACCATTGGTGAAGTGGCCGAAATGTTAGGAGAAAGTACCTCTCTGATCCGGTTCTGGTCTACCACGTTTAGTGAATTCATCAAACCGGTGCGCAACAAAAAAGGAAACCGTCTTTTTACAGCAGAAGATGTGGCTAATTACAAGATCATTCATCATCTTGTTAAAGACAGGGGCATGACACTGGAAGGAGCCAGAAAGCGGATGCATGATAACAAGGAAGGGGAGGACAGAACGGTTGACATCATCGCTTCGCTCAACAGAATCAAATCTCAACTGGTGGAAATCAGGGATATGATAGGATGAAACTCAGGGTGGCAGATATTATTCAGGTCCTGGAACAATGGGCCCCTTCGCGGTTGCAGGAAGAATGGGACAATTCGGGACTTTGTATCGGGAACCCGCTGACTCCGGTCAGGGGTGTTCTGGTTTGTCTTGACTGTACTCCGGAAGTGATAGAAGAAGCTGTTGCAGGTGGCCTGAACATGATAGTATCACATCACCCGCTGATCTTCAAAGGATTGAAACATTTACGGGAGGAAACACCGGTGGAACAGTCCGTAGCCCTGGCCGTGCGGAGCAATATGGTGGTGTATTCCATGCATACCAATGCCGACAAGATCATGGACGGGGTCAGCGGAGCCATGGCACGGGCGCTGGAACTTCAAAACGTTTCCATTTTAGCTCCCGATCCAGGCTGCCATTCAGATCCCAGTACCTGTGGATTGGGAGTTGTGGGGGACCTGCCCCGAGCAATGGCTACGGAGGATTTTTTCACCCTTCTTAAAAAAGCCTTTTTCCTGGAACACTTCAAAGCTTCTGTTGCTTTTCATTCCCGCATTTCAAGAGTGGCTCTTTGCGGGGGAAGCGGATCTTCTCTTATTCCTTCTGCATTAGGCTCGGAAGCCCAGGTGTTTGTTAGTGCCGACTTTAGTTATCATGCTTATTTTGAAACAGTTCCACATATGATGCTGGTCGATATTGGGCATTATGAATCAGAAGCGGGTATCCAGGATCAGATCTGCAAGGAGCTTAGAAAAAAATTCCCTACCTTTGCCGTCCGCAAAACACAGATCCACACCAATCCCATCCGATATTATTAAATTATCAATTATATTATGACAAAGAAAACGACAAAGACAGCCGGGACCGAAGCCGGATCATTTACTGCATTGCAAAAAGCCGAGCAGGAAGGCACGCTGACCATGGAGGATAAATTGCGTCTTCTTTTTCAACTTCAGGCAACCGATTCACAGATAGACAAAATACATCTGCTTCGCGGCGAGCTTCCCCTGGAAGTTCAGGACCTTGAGGATGATATCAAAGGCCTGGCGACCAGGATGGAAAATTTGCAGAAAGAGATCCGTGATATTGAAAAAGACATTGCTTTCCGCAGGATCGATGCCGATAATGCGCGCGGCATGGTGACCAAGTATGAGGTTCAGCAGGCAAATGTAAAGAACAGCCGGGAATTTGATTCCCTGTCCAAAGAGATCGAAAATCAGAAACTGGATGCTGAACTGGCCGAAAAATATATTCGCGAATTTTCACTTCTGCTCAAAGACAGGAAAGAGGCCCTGGAACATGCAAAGGAGGCTTACAAAGAAAGGCAGAAAGACCTGGAAGCCAAGAAAAAAGAACTGAAAAATATCATAAGCGAGACGGCCAGGGAAGAAGAAACCCTGCTTCGCAAAGAGGAACAGATACAATTGCAGATTGATGCACGTGTGCTTTCTGCTTATCATAAAGTCAGGAACAACGCGCGCAATGGACTGGCGGTGGTGACCGTCAAGCGTGATGCCTGCGGCGGGTGTTTCAATAAAATACCGCCACAGCGCCAACTTGATATCAAGATGAGCAAGAAGATCATCGTATGCGAATATTGCGGACGTATTTTGGTTGACCCTGCATTTGAAGAATAGACCTACCATACGCGAACAGTTTTTTACCTGTCTGGGACAGACATCCCCCTCTCCATTAGGTATTGAAATACAAAAAGCGGAGGGGGTATTTCTTCTGTCGCCGGAAGGCAAACGTTATATTGACCTGATATCCGGTGTTTCTGTAAGCAATGTAGGGCATTCCCGTGAGGAAGTCGTCCGGGCCATAAGGGAACAAGCCGGAAATTATTTACACTTAATGGTCTATGGCGAAGTGATCCAGACACCACAGGTTCTTTTGGCCTCCTTGCTGACAGAACAACTTCCGACATCCCTAAATTCCGTTTATTTTGTGAATTCCGGATCGGAGGCGAACGAAGCAGCCCTCAAACTGTGCAAGCGTATTACGGGACGTCCGAAGATTATTTGTTTCCGGAATGCGTACCATGGTAGTACACATGGTGCCCTGAGTGTAATGGGGGATGAATCGTTCAGAAGGTCGTTCAGACCTTTACTGCCCGCAGTCACTGCCATACGTTTTAATTCCATGGAGGATCTTGAGCTCATAGATCACGATACAGCTTGTGTTATAGCGGAACCTATACAGGCCGAAGCCGGGGTTCGCCTGCCTGATGCAGATTTCTTGCAATTGCTCCGAAAACGTTGTAACGATACGGGAACTTTGCTTATCTTTGATGAGATCCAGACTGGATTTGGCCGCACGGGAAGCCTTTTTGCCATGCAAAAGTATGGCGTAACGCCAGATATGGTTACGCTGGCCAAGGCTTTGGGAGGGGGCATGCCCCTGGGGGCGCTGGTCTGTGCCAGGGAATTGATGGATGCCTGGAAATCAGACCCCGTACTGGGGCATATAACCACCTTTGGAGGACATCCTGTCTGTTGTGCCGCCGGTCTGGCCGCTTTGCAGGTATTGTTAAAGGAAGGGTGGACAGAGAAAGTCCTTGAAAAATCCATTTTTCTTAAAGACATGCTGTCGAAACACCCCGGGGTGCTTGAAATAAGGGGCCAGGGATTGTTGCTTGCCGTAGAGTTGGGATCTTCCGGTAAAGTTCAGAGGATCATACGTCTGCTGTTGGAAGAGGGTGCCATGGCGGACTGGTTTTTGTTTTGTGATACGGCTTTCCGCATTGCACCACCGTTATGCATTAGCGATCAGGAATTGGAATTGACAGTCCGGATAATCACAAGGGCTCTGGACAGATTGAAATAAAAGGAGATATATTATGGCAAAACGTGTACCTGTTACCAGAACTGCGAAAGGAAAGGAGCAGGCCCAGGTGGAAATGGTGGGTCTGGATATCGGTAAGGTACCGCCCCAGGCGATCGACATTGAAGAAGCCGTGCTGGGCGCGTTGCTACTCGAGCCCAATGCGTCGCTCGACATTGTGGGAGCAGTGAAGCCGGAATATTTTTATAAGGAAAGCCACCGGAAGATCTTTGCGGCTATTACGGATCTCGTATCGGCGCACAATCCTGTAGATATATATACGGTAGCCGAGGAACTTAAAAAAAATGACCTGCTTGATCAGGTGGGAGGTCCCTATTACCTGAGTCAGCTTACCATGCGGGTGGCCGCAGCGTCTCACTTGGAATATCACTCTAAGGTTCTGACCCAAAAATATATACAACGCGAGTTAATCAATACTTCTTACAGTATCCTGCGCGATGCGTTTGACGACACCATACCTGCCGATGAACTGTTGGATTCATCGCAGCAGAAACTTTTTGAACTGGGCGAGATGAACCTTCGCAGGGACACACGTCCTGTCCGTTCTGTGCTCGGAGAGGTTCTGGATGAACTGTCCGATGTACAAACAAGGGATGACGGGCTGAGCGGAATACCCTCGGGCTTTACATCACTGGACCGGATGACTTTGGGATGGCAGAAAGCCGATCTGGTGGTCATCGCCGCCCGGCCTTCCATGGGCAAGACGGCGTTCGTTTTGACCATGGCCCGGAATATGACCGTAAACCATAACATTCCCGTAGCCTTCTTTTCGCTCGAGATGCCCGATGCGCAGTTGGTCAAACGGTTACTGGTAAGTGAAACAGGTTTGTCATCGGAAAAAATCCGGGGTGGTAAAAAACTCAAAAGTTTTGAATGGGAACAACTTAATCAGCGTATCATAAACCTGACAAAAGCTCCTTTGTACATAGATGACACCCCTTCGCTGTCCATTTTTGAATTCAGGGCAAAGGCCCGCCGGCTGGTTGCAGGTATGGGGGTCAAACTGATCGTTATAGACTATATGCAGCTGATGTCCGGTCCGCCCGAATTACGCGGAATGCGTGAACAGGAAGTGGCAGCCATTTCACGTTCCCTGAAAGCTATTGCCAAAGAGTTGAATATTCCCATTATTGCCCTTTCACAGATGAACCGTTCATCTGAAACCCGCGGAGGTAACCGCAGGCCACAGTTGAGCGACCTGCGTGAATCGGGAGCTATAGAACAGGATGCCGATATAGTAATATTCCTGTACAGACCCGAATACTATGGTTTCAAAGAAGATGAGAACGGGCGTTCCCTGGAGGGCATTGCCGAGGTAATCCTGGCAAAACACCGGAACGGTGCCGTTGGAGAATTTCAGATGCGCTTCCGCAGCAATGAGATCCGTTTTATGGATATCAACGAGGGTGGTCCGGATTTTGCACCCGGTGAGCCCGTTACATATGCGTCGCGGATGAACCAAATGAATGATCTGAATGACAACTTTGGCGGGTTATAGAAATACCATCGTAGTGTTATTCCTGTTGATCGTATCCTGGCCTTCTACTGCGCAGGAGACAGACAGGCCCTGCCTGCCTGTAAGGGAGGTCCCGCCGTCACAACTGGCTTTCCAGGCGGGTGAAAAGCTGATCATCATTGCCAGTTACACATGGGGCGTAGTCAATACGGATGTAGGAACAGTAACCCTTGAAATCTCTGAAAGAAACAACGGCGGAATTCCGCAATTTGTGGCAAAAGGAAAGATCCAGACTGCCCGGTTCTTCAACGCTTTTTTCCGGGTGGACGACTATTACGAAAGTCATTTCAACAAATCTAACATGCGTCCCACTTACTTTATGAGGGATATACATGAAGGGAAATACTCTATCCAGAATTATTACCATTACAATCCGGATTATTCCATCAATGTCCGGATCATCCGTAAGGATGGATCAATTCAGGACACGTTATTGCCCGGAACTATGTGCACCTTCGATTTCATAACCTTATTCTATTTCTTGAGGAATCTGGATTTCGGCGCCATGAAACCAGGTGATGTGTCTCCTATTTCTTTTGCCATAGACGAGGAGATATTCGATCTGTACCTGCGTTATGACGGAAAAGAAGAAATCAGGATACAAGGGTGCGGTACATTCCGGTGTCTGAAATTTTCTGCCCAGACAGTCGCTGGGGTGGTCTTTGACGGCAAGGAAGACCTGCGTTTCTGGATCAGCGATGACCGCAACAGGATCCCTTTATTCATAGAATCTCCGGTTGTAGTGGGCCGGGTTACAGGAAGGCTGGGCAGTTATGAGAATCTGAGGTATCCTGTCACCAGCAAGATCAAATAACCATGCAATCCGGTCAGGTCATAAGGCATAAGGGTGTCATTACCGGCATCGATCCGCTTACTGCCGAGATCATAACCGAAGAAGCATGCGCATCATGCCACGCAAAAGGTTACTGTTCGCTAAGTGGTAAAAAGCGCAAAATAATCACCCGTCTTAAAGAGCCTGAGGACTGGAAGCCCGTGGTAGGAGAAGAGGTCTGGATTGAGATGTGTACCCGTTTGGGATTTAAGGCATTATGGTATGGAATGGTTTTGCCGGCGATCATTCTGGGGGTCTCGGTTGCCTGTGGAGAACTGCTGAACCTGGCTGAATGGCTGCTCGGATTAATTGCTTTAATGAACATAGGAATCTATTATTTTGTTCTATATTTGTTAAAAGATCGGATCCAAAATGACTTCTACTTTACTGTGCACCATATTGAGCCTTAGCTTATTGGGTGGGCTTCTGGCTGTCATATTGTATATCGTTGCCCAAAAATTCAAAGTACAGGAAGATCCCCGGATAGATCAGGTGCTGGAAGTCCTGCCCGGAGCAAATTGCGGAGGGTGTGGTTTTGCCGGTTGCCGGGCATTTGCCGAACATTATGTCAACAATCCGGAAACGACAGATTTTTTCTGTCCTGTGGGCGGAAACCAGGTTATGAAACTAGTAGCTCGGGTATTGGGCAAAGAGGTCCGGGAACAGGTGCCAAAAGTGGCTGTTTTGCGATGTAACGGATCCTGTGGAGTACGTGAACGTCTGAATGTCTATGACGGGAGTCCTGTATGTGCAGTGGCAGCCGATCTGTATGACGGAGAGACTGGATGCTCTTATGGATGCCTGGGAATGGGAGATTGCGTGAATGCCTGTGCATTTGATGCCATTTACATAGATCCGCTCACCTGTTTGCCTGTTGTTGTGGAAGACAAATGTACTTCCTGTGGGGCATGTGTCAGGGCTTGTCCCCGAAACATTCTGGAATTAAGACCAAAAGGGCCTAAAAATCGCAGAATCTACGTGGCCTGTGCCAATAAGGATAAAGGAGCTGTAACGCGTAAAGTATGTTCCGTGGGGTGCATAGGATGTCAATTGTGTGTGAAGGCCTGTCCCTTTGAAGCCATAACAGTAACAGACAACCTGGCCTATATAGATCCGGATAAATGCCGTTTGTGCCGTAAATGCGTGGCGGTATGTCCTGCCGGATGTATTCTGGAGATCAATTTTCCACCCAAAAAACAAGTGACCGAAAATGAATAAAACGTTTTCAATTGGAGGAATTCATCCACAAGACAATAAATTCTCCGGGGACCAGCCTATTGAGAATTTTCCCATTCCAAAAAGGGTATTCATATCTATGAACCAGCATTTAGGGATGCCGGCAGTGCCTGTAGTTAAAAAAGGTGACCCGGTCAGGGTCGGACAACTAATCGCAGAGCCAGCCGGTTTTGTCTCGGCACCGGTACATGCTTCTGTTAGCGGGATTGTGGCTGATGTTGCTTCTTATCCGGATTTCATGGGGAAAAAGGTTTTGACTGTTGTGATAGACACCGAAGGCGATCAATGGCTGGACGATATAGACTGGTCTCCTGAAATAAGACACGAGATCACCGATACTCCGCAGGAGATCTTCAAAAAGATATCCGCATCGGGGATCGTAGGACTGGGAGGGGCCGCTTTTCCCACGCATGTAAAACTGACTCCACTGGAAGGGATGAAGCCGGAATACCTGATCCTGAACGGGGCAGAATGTGAACCTTACCTGACTTCTGATTACCGCCTGATGCTGGAGCATGGTCAGGAGGTCCTGGTTGGCGGAGAGATGATGCGCCGGGTTCTGGGAAATAATGTCACCGGGATCATAAGCATTGAAGATAATAAGCCAAAGGCGATCTCATTGATGCAGAGACTGACATCCAATTATTTGCAATGGAAGGTCATTCCGCTGAAAAAACGATATCCGCAGGGGGGGGAAAAACAATTGATAGATGCAGTGCTGGGAAGAAAAGTTCCCTCTTTCGCATTGCCCATTTCTACGGGGGCAGTCGTCCAGAATGTAGGGACTGCCTTTGCCGTGTATGAAGCTGTTCAAAAAAACAAACCGCTGATATCCAACGTTTTGACCGTGAGTTGTACCGATCGGTCCATACAGAAGAATTACCGGTTCCGGACGGGAACTCCCATTCGGGAAATCCTGACAGCAGCCGGTGCCATGGAAAAAGACGGGACCCTTTTACCTCAGTTTGCCAAAGTAGTGAACGGAGGCCCCATGATGGGGAAACCCGTTGTATACCTTGACGGACCCGTGATGAAAAGCACGTCGGGTTTGTTGCTCTTTACAGAAAAAGAAACAAAACGGAAAAACCCGGGTGAATGTATCCGCTGTTCCAAGTGTTTCCAGGTATGTCCCATGCGGTTGCAGCCATATCTGTTGTACCAGCTGGCCCTTGCCGGCCGTACGGAAGAACTCGAGGCCAACCGTGTCTTTGATTGTATTGAGTGTGGATGTTGCCTGTATTCCTGTCCGGCTTATCTGCCCCTGCTGGATCAAATCCGTTTGGCTAAAAATGTGTCGTTGAAAAATAAACGCAAAAAATAATATGAACAAACTACTTGTTTCACCTGCCCCGCATTTGCATAGTAAAGACAGTACCCGCAGGATCATGCGCGATGTGATCATAGCTCTGATGCCTGCTGTACTTGTAGGCGTTTATTTTGCGGGACTTAGTGCGCTGCTGGTCATTGTAGTCTCTGTAACGGGTTGTGTGCTTTTGGAACACTTGATTGTCCGTTACCTGATGAAGAAAAAAACGACGGTACATGACCTTTCCGCTGTGGTTACCGGACTGATTTTGGCACTGAACCTGCCCGTTTCCTCGCCTTGGTGGATGGTTCTGATAGGATGCGTAGCAGCCATAGGGATCGCAAAAATGACCTTCGGAGGGTTGGGTCATAATCTGTTCAATCCTGCCTTGGTGGCACGAGTCTTCCTTTTGATATCTTTTCCGGTACAGATGACCGACTGGTCTGTTGCCAACAGCCTTTTCAGACCTGACCGGTGGGAATTGCCCAAAGGCTTGCTGGGAGCACAGGGACAATTACTGGACGCAGCCTCCGGAGCCACCCCTCTGGGAATAATAAAGGAAGGACTGGCCAACGGACTTACTATGGAAACGCTGAGTCAGCAGCACGATTTTTCCTATTGGCATATGCTGTTCGGACGCATTGACGGATCCTTGGGTGAAGCATCGGCGCTGGCTGTCCTGTTGGGCTTTGCCTACCTGCTGCTGAAGAAAGTTATTAAACCTATAATTCCCCTTTCCGTCATGGTGACGGTCGTTATCTTTTCCGGGATACTCTGGCTGGCAAATCCGTCCATGAACGCAGATCCCCTGTTCCATTTGCTTACCGGAGGTTTGTTACTGGGTGCTGTTTTCATGGCCACCGACTATACCACTTCACCCATGTCTCCGCTGGGAATGATGATATTTGGGATCGGGATCGGGATCGTAACCATGATCATACGCATCTGGGGGGCCTACCCCGAAGGCGTTTCATTTGCCATATTATTCATGAACGCATTGGTGCCCCTGCTGAACAAGATCAAGCCGTTACCATATCAAAAGGAGGTGAACCGTGGCTAAAGAATCAAATTTCAGGAACATGTTCCTGTGCCTGCTGATCATTTGTCTTGGAGGATCGGCAGTAATGGGCGGTGTATATTTGATAACATATGAACCCATCGCGGCAGCACAGGCTGCCAAAGTGAACCAGGCGCTGAGCCAGGTTTTGCCGGAATTTGACAATATGCCGGTTGAGTTGGCTTATGATCTGGAGATCGATGGCAGGAAGGTTACCGTTTATCCTGCGACCAGGGACAGCGTTTTTGCCGGGGCAGCCATCGAAGCGGTGACCACCAAGGGATTCGGGGGCCCGATTAAGGTGATGGTAGGATTTCTTCCTGACGGCACGATCTTCAATACGGCCATCTTGTCGCATGCAGAAACACCGGGCCTGGGAGATAAAATGGATCCCCGTAAGAGCGACTTCAGCTTGCAGTTCAACGGAAAAAATCCTAAAACTTTCCGTTTGGCCGTGAAAAAGGACGGAGGACAGGTAGATGCCATAACGGCAGCCACTATCAGTTCGAGGGCTTTTTGCGATGTGGTAGACCTGGCTTACAAGGCTTTTATACAATTAATCCAAAAAGGAAGTGAGCAATGAACAGGTTGAAGATCATAACCAATGGTATTATTAAGGGAAACCCCACTTTTGTACTGGTGCTGGGCATGTGTCCCACATTGGGGACCACCACTTCTGCCGCCAACGGAATGGGTATGGGGCTGGCAACTACTTTTGTCCTGATGTTGTCCAACCTGGTCATTTCCCTGATCTCTGGCGTGGTCCCCTCTAAGGTCAGGATACCCTCCTTTGTAGTGGTAATAGCTGTTTTTGTTACTGTCGTGCAGCTGGTTATGCAGGCATATGTGCCTGCGTTGTACGAAACGCTGGGTTTGTTCATTCCGCTCATTGTGGTGAACTGTATTGTACTGGGACGGGCAGAAGCTTATGCCAGCAAGAACAGACCGCTGGATTCTTTCCTGGACGGACTGGGATCGGGACTGGGCTTTACCCTCTCGCTGACAACATTGGGAGCTATCCGCGAATTGTTGGGTTCGGGAGCCTTCTTTGGATGGAAGGTCATTCCGGGAGATGCCATGCTTGTCTTCATTCTGGCTCCCGGTGCATTCCTGGCACTGGGTTATCTTATGGTTTTGTTCAACAAGATAAAAAAAGCTTAACGTCATGGAATACATACTTATCATCATATCTGCGGTTTTTGTCAACAACATTGTACTAAACCAGTTTTTAGGCGTTTGCCCGTTCCTGGGCGTGTCCAACAAAATATCAACTGCCGTGGGCATGAGCGCTGCCGTGGTTTTTGTGATGACGCTGTCAACCCTGATCACCTACTTGGTACAGTATTATATCCTGAACCCCCTGAACATAGGTTTTATGCAGACCGTCACATTCATACTGGTGATTGCAGCCCTTGTTCAAATGGTGGAAATTATACTGAAAAAAATATCGCCGGCGCTGTACCAGGCGTTGGGCATTTTCCTGCCATTGATCACAACCAACTGCGCCGTACTTGGGGTTGCGATACTTGTGGTAACGAAGGAATTCACTTATGGAGGAACGGCTGCCATGCTGAACCTTCCACAGGCTCTTGTCTATACTGCTTCTATGGCGGTGGGCTTTGGTCTTGCCCTCATTATATTTGCCGGGATGCGTGAACAAATGGATCTTGTGGGGGTTCCCAAACCTTTCAGGGGCGTTCCCATTGCCTTGATCACGGCAGGGATACTAGCCCTTGCTTTCATGGGTTTTTCAGGTATCGTATGATATAAAATCAAGAAATCATGGAATCATTAGAAGAACTTGAAAAATGGGTCAGGACACCGAAAGGTTCGCGGGATCAGACGTCCTGGTACAAACTGGGTGGCTTATACCGCCAGGAGGAAAGGTGGGGAGATGCCCTGAACGCTTACGCAAAATGTATGGAGATAGGGACCTCCAATGCAGCCCGCGAAGCTACCGAAGCCATCAAACGCATACTGAACTATAGAAATGAGGATTGGATACCCTGAACGGTTGTCCTGTTCATCAGAACAGACAGTCCACGATCCATCAGTTTGGCGGCATCCTGATACCGCAGGTATGAGTTAGGGGCTTTCATGACAACGGCTATAACCCTCTTGTCTGCTAGATGGGCAGTTGCCGTAATGCAGAGACCTGCTGCGTTTGTGTAACCTGTCTTGAACCCATCACATCCATTATAATAATATGCCTGTCCCGGCAACATGCCATTGGTGGTCCCATAGACAGTACCTCTGAAATTCAGTCTGGTCAGCGAAGTATATTCCAGGATATTGGGAAATCTTTTAATAAAATCACGTGTCAGTTCTGCCATGGAACGGGGAGATATCCCATTCTTTGAAGATAATCCCGAGGCATCGTCATAATGAGCTGTCAGACCCAGGGAATCTGCGTAGTGGTTCATGATTCTGGCAAAATCTTTTTCGGTTCCGCCCGAAATGTATTCACCCAGGGCAACAGCGCAGGCATTGGCAGATACCACGCACAATGCACGGATCATTTCGTCAACGGTATAAGTGAGTGCCTCGTTCAGGGGCACGTTGGATTCACCCGGATTAATAGAACGGGCAGCTGCATAAGGACTGACAGGTATTTGCGATTCGAGTGAAAGATATCCCTTTTCAATATGGTCAAAGACTATGTACATAGTCATCACCTTAGTCATACTTGCCGGAACCAGCATGAAGTCTGGACTGACAGAATAAAAGGTTTCCCCGTTCGCTGCATCTATCACTATTGCTCCCTGACAGCTCAGCCCAAGATAAACAGGAGGATTCGGTTCGGGCCCTGGTTCCGGCACAACATTTTTTTCACAGGCAACAAAGACCAGAAGTAAAAGCCACAAGGCTGTCAGGTGTGTCGTTTTCATAAGATCAAAGGATGGAGCAATCTACGGAAAATGTACAGGAAGTATTCTTGCCGCATACTCCCAGGCTGGGACCGGAAAGTAGTGGACATTCCTGCAAACAGGCATGGTGATAACCCCAGATCAGGCAATAGCCAAATAATACGTACTAGAGAACCGGCAGGATGCTCAGGATGCGGATGTCTTTCACGGGCCGGTCAGCCGGACCTGTCTGAACAGAAGCGATTCTGTCAATTACATCCAATCCTTCTATCACCTCTCCGAACACGGTATAATTGCCGTCCAGTCGCCGGCACGCAGCTTCATTGTGTACTATATAGAACTGTGATCCTGAAGAGGCTTTTTCCGGATTAACGGAATCTCCGGTCCTGGCGGCGGCCAGGGCTCCTTTTTTGTGTACCAGTCCCGGTACGAATTCGGCTGGAACAGTATATCCGGGGCCGCCAGAGCCCAGTTTTTGTTCAGGGGTAGCTGTCCTGGATTCCGGGTCTCCGCATTGTATCATGAATTCATTTATTACCCGGTGGAAAAGGATATTATCATAAAACCGTTCTGCTGCTAGTTTTATAAAATTATCCCGATGTAACGGAGTTTCGCTGTACAAACGTATAATCATGGTCCCTTCCGAGGTCTTCAGTTCAAAGACGGGATTTTCTGGCAGAGTTGCCGGCTCAAAAGCCGCTTGTAGAACGGCTGCCGCTTCTTTTGCTTTTTTACCTGTATTGTTGCAGGAACCCATAAATAAAGCACTCATACCTATCAGAATAAACAGTGTGTATTTTTTCATAATGCTGAACATGATTATTTCTTAAATTTTCGGAAGACGAAGGTAATGTTTTTTTTTTACTTTTGCATTTATGAGAATAAAGATCATTAACCGTTCCCCTTATCCCCTGCCTGAATACGCAACGCCTCTTTCGGCAGGAATGGACCTGCAGGCACATATCCCCGGAAACATCACATTGCAATCACTGGAAAGAGCTTTGGTGCCTACAGGATTATATATTGAACTCCCGCCCGGGTATGAAGCACAGATCAGGCCTCGCAGCGGTATGGCTGCCAAAAAGGGAATCGGGATTCTGAACAGTCCGGGAACCATCGATGCCGATTACCGAGGAGAAATACGCATCATTCTGGTCAATCTTTCTCCCCGGACTGTAGAAATTGCCCCCGGAGAACGCATAGCGCAGATGGTGGTAGCCTCGCACCAGCATGTAGAATGGGAAACAGCTGTTGAACTGGGGCAGACAGAACGAGGAGAGGGTGGATTCGGATCTACAGGTCATTAGCCTTGTTGGGATATGGAGCGTTTATATGCAGTGTTTGAAAAGTATCCCCGGATTTGCACTGATACAAGGCAGATCAATCCGGGTTGTTTGTTTTTTGCTCTTAAAGGAGAACGTTTTGACGGGAATCAATTTGCCGGGGAAGCCCTGGAAAAAGGAGCTGCCTATGCCGTGGTGGACAATTACCAGGGAACGGATCCCCGGTGTATCAGGGTCCCGGATGTATTACGGGCATTACAGGATCTTGCTGCCATGCACCGGTCCGGATTCAGGGGACCGGTCTTTGCCCTGACGGGTTCTAATGGCAAAACCACCACCAAGGAGCTGATTCATGCCGTGCTTTCTGTTAACTACAGGGTTACGGCTACGCAGGGTAATCTGAATAACCACATAGGTGTTCCTTTGAGCATTCTGAAAATGAACAGGGATACCGAAGTGGGATTGTTCGAGATGGGAGCCAGCCATCCGGGCGAGATTGCCTTTCTGACCGAAATAGTCCGGCCAACTGCCGGACTGATCACAAACGTATCGGGATCCCATTTGGAAGGGTTCGGGGACCTGGAAGGTGTCATGCGATGCAAAGGCGCCTTGTATGACTACCTGGCATCTACCGGCGGCACCGTTTTCTGTCATGTTGAAGATCCGGTGCTCACGGGCATGTTGCTTGAAAGAAAGATCATGGAGAATGTGGTCCCTTACGGGATCAAAAGACAGGGAGTAAAGGCTTGGTTGCAAGAAGGTTTCCTGATCTTTTCGCTTAAGGGATACCCGGACATCACGACACATCTGGCAGGACTGTATAACGTTCCCAACGTACTGGCTGCCCTGGCCGTGGCAGAGCATTACAGGATAGAAAGAACAAAAGCTGTGCAGGCTGTTGCCTCGTATGTTCCTTCCAACAACCGTTCCCAATGGATCAAAACATCCAGGAATTCATTGATCGCCGATGCCTATAATGCCAATCCGGTCAGCATGACCCTTGCTTTGGAGAACCTTGCTTCACTGGATGGACGGGGTAAGGTTGCGATTTTGGGTGATATGCTGGAGTTGGGCCCGGTCTCTGCCCGGGAACATCTCGGGATTGTCCGGATGGTAGAAAAGATGGATCTGGAAAAAGTTTTCTGGGTGGGACCCTACTTTACACAGGCAGTTCATCAAAACGGAGCCAAAGGATTTTGTTTCCCGAAAGTTGAGAACCTGATAGATCATCTTAAGAAAAACCCGCTGGAAGGGAATATTGTGCTGATCAAGGGTTCTAACGGGATCCGTTTGAGAGAGCTTATCGCATCGGGAGTGTGCTGAAAGTTGTTTTTTTAAACGACAGAAAAAATCGCAGGATAATGCTGCCTCTGTAAACAAGGCCATCCAGCAATGGTTGGGTTCCGCTCGGGCTTGGTGTTAGCCGGCGACGGGTTTTCCAGAAATGATAATGAGCCTTCAGAACAGAGCTGAAAAAATTCCATTTACCCTGGAACAGATAGGCTACAGCTGAAAGATGGTCCATGAAAAGACGCACAAACAATACTGGTATGCGTTCTGCCTTATTCAGGTTTTTGTACATCATAAACAGGTTGTTCCTGTAGTTGAGATACAGTTTATGCGGAGAGTCGTTGGGCAGAGTTCCTCCTCCCACATGCAATATTTCAGAATCTGGAATAACGGTTATACGGAAGCCGGCCCACAGGGAACGCCAGCAAAAATCGATTTCTTCCATATGAGCAAAAAAAAGGTCGTCAAATCCGTTGAGCCTGTGAAAAAGGTCCGAACGGACGACCATGCAGGTTCCACTAGCCCAGAAAACCGGCACAGGATGATCATACTGGCCGTTGTCTTTTTCAATAAATGTCAGTATGCGGCCCCTGCAAAACGGAAAGCCCAATCGGTCAATGAATCCGCCACAGGCACCTGCATATTCAAATTGACCGGGATGTGCCCAGGAGAGTATCTTTGGCATACAGACACCGCAATCGGGATTCAGGTCCATGTGTGTGATCAGGGGGGGCAGCCAGCCTGGTGTCACTTCTACGTCTGAATTGAGCAGAATATAATATTGGGCATCGATCTGCCGGAGGGCTTTGTTGTATCCTCCCGTATAACCAAGATTTTTTTCAAATTCAATGAGAGGGAGCCTTGGAAACTGTTCTTTAAGCCAGGGGACGGAAGCGTCTGTTGAGCCGTTGTCGGCTACATATACACGTGCCCAGGTTTCAGGAGTTCTTTCAAGTACCAGATGCAGAAAACGCTCCAGAAAATGTTTCCCGTTCCAATTCAGGATCACTATGGCCACTTTTGGCTTCATAAGGCAAATGTAAGGGTTTTTCGTAAATTAGCATTATGGAAAAGATGGTAAAGACGGGACTTATTTGATATTCGTAGGGAGGACGGCATCCAGCAACCGGGCAAGTCCCCAGGAAAGGAGGAAGTAAATAACCGAGATCACTATCAAGGGGAAAAAGGCATCGAAAGTGCGGCTGCGTATCAGGTCACTGGCCTTTGTCAGGTCCTGTACGGCAATATAACCCACAATGGATGTCAGTTTGGTCAGAGCTATCAGCTCTCCCTTATAAACGGGATAGACCTGTTTTATGGCCTGTGGAAGCACTATCTGTATAAAAGAGCCTGCCCTGCTGAGACCAAGTGCGATACCTGCTTCTGTCTGTCCTCGGGGAACAGACTGTATAGCAGAACGAAACATTTCTGAAACGTAGGCTCCGAAAATCAGGGAAAAAGTAATCACAGAGACGGTGACACCGTTCATCCTGGTAGAAGCGAAAACAACATAGAACATCAGCATCAGCAATACGACCTGAGGGATACTTCTGAAAAAAGAAATGTAACCCGAAGCCGCAATACGTGCGATCTTCAGATGGCTCATACGCAGAAAACAGATGATCGCTCCCATCAAGGTGCCTCCCAATATGGACAGGACCGCTATCAGCAACGTGGCCTTAAGGCCGTCCCAAAGGAGCAGGTATCGCTTATCAAGGATCAGGTTGTTATAGAATCTTTCTGTCAGATTCTGGCGTTTATTTCCTATTGTAGTACTATTTTCCAACCTGTTGCGCAGGGTGATCATAGAGGAATAAGTAGTCAGGTATGTATCTGAAAATGAATATTTTTTGGATCGTTCTTCGGTAACCATTATGTAGTTGGCCATCATATCCATCTTTCCGGCCGACATACCGGCCAGCATGCCGGTAA
The DNA here is from genome assembly GCA_001603455.1 of Bacteroidales bacterium Bact_09. Taxonomy (GTDB): domain Bacteria; phylum Bacteroidota; class Bacteroidia; order Bacteroidales; family UBA932; genus DMER64. The sequence goes on from LUZA01000025.1 coordinate 41,413, forward strand.
AATCCGAGATCACGAAAACAGGTTTTTTCCCCAGCCAGGCTGCAAAACGCCGGGTCATTTCAATATCGAAACCTGCGGGATGGTTGTTTTGGTAAAAGGTAAACGGAACGTCCATACAGGTAGTCCCGATGCGTAAGATTTCCTGATTATCTGTACTCTCTGGAAAGGAAGGCATGGACCCGCCTGGTTTTTCCAGCCACCTGTCTTTCATTTGTTCCAGGATGCCGTTTTCTCGTATCTGGTGGAGGAATGCGTTAAATTTCGGGAGCAGTGTTGTGTCGTGCAGGCGAAATCCCACAGAAACAGAGGTGGCAGCGACCTGTTGATCCAGAAAAGCCATATTGGAGGCTTCTTCCAGAATATATACACAGGCTGGATAAGCCAGGAACACGGCATCGCAGTCTCCGTTTCTTAACAGGGAAAGCAGATCGGTCGTATTGGTCAGCGGAATGATCTGTGCCCGGGGAAAATGTTGCCTGGCATAATTTTCCTGCCAGGTTGCTATAAGCACACCTATACGCATACCGGGTTCGTCCAGCTCCCTTACCGACCGGAGCAGTTGCTGTGCGTTGGCCATGTTCCGGGTTCCCGGAAGACAGAGCATCAGAATCAGAAGAACAACACAGGAGAAACGTTTCATATCATGTATCCTGAACAATTTTGCGGACAGGTACACGTGACAGGAGAACTCCTCCCACGATCAGTACCAGTCCTGCGATGGTAGAGGGGAATATGGGCTCTCCCAGTATATAATGTATGAGAATTAGTGATATAAAGGGAAATATGTATATCAGGGAGCTTACAACTGCGGTGTTCTTTGCCAATCTGAGCGCTTTAAGCCAAATAACAAAAGGAACGGCCATTTCGAAAATGCCGATATAAATCCCTGAAAAAATGCTCTTTGGGGAAACTTCCTGTATGATACGGTCAGGGCCATGTTCCCGGAATAAATTGCTAAACAGTACAAAGAGGGAAATGTAAAGCCAGGCAAAAAGAAAATTCAAAAAAAGGGATATATCATCGGGAAGCTTATTTTTCATATTGAGTAGGAAATATAGAGCCCACAAGAGAGCACTTCCCATGGCCAGTAAAATCCCCCAGGGATTTTTAACAGACAGTCCTTCCCGGAACAACGAAAGCGGATCTCCCTGCAAAGCGATAAACAGAGCCCCCGTGAAACTAATGACCATGGCCAGGATGCCCATCCAGCTTATCTTCTGCCCCAGAATGGGTATAGATAAAAGAACCAGGATCAGGGGCCATATCATGTTCAGGGCCTGAGCGACCTGGGCCGGAAGCAGGCTGTAAGCCTTAAAAAGTATTAAATAATACAGAAAAGGATTAACGAATCCCAGAAATGCAGCCCTTTTCCATACTTGCCAGGGAACGGATAGAAAATCGCCACGTTTTCCTCCTGTATACAACAGCAGAAATAACGTGGCGATAGCAGATGTTGTTGCGATCAGCAGCAAGACCGCAGGAGCCAGGTCCGCAAGCGCCCATTTGAAAGCAGTGGCTACAGTAGACCAGCATGCGATGGCGATAGCGGCATAAAAACCAGCCGACTTGCGGAGTTTTCCTGCTATTTTGCTACACGTTCCAGCCATTTTACCATAGACAGCATAGTGATCATGGAGATCAGACATACTACAACAAATACTGTCCATGTGGCCCATAAAGGAATATTGGAATACATCAGGCCACCTATAAAGAGTAGCTGGTTTCCGGCAGCAGTAGCGGCCAGCCATCCCCCTTGCATCAATCCCTGCATGTGGGGCGGGGCAACTTTTGATACGAACGAAAGTCCCAGCGGACTGATGAACAACTCGGCAACGGTCAAAACAAAATATGTGGCAATTAGAATGAACGGACCCACTTTTGCAGATTGCTCCAGGCCACCGGCAGCCTTGACATCACTGAACGGCGGCAGATTGATTGATGCGAAGGTCATGATCAGGTAGGCAAAGGCGGCAATACCCATACCAATGGCGATCTTTCTGGGTGTGGAAGGTTCTTTGCCTTTCTTGTTCAGCCAGGAGAAGAACGCGACGATAAGCGGGGTCAGGACCACTACGAACAAAGGGTTGACGGACTGGAACATTTCTGCCCCCACTATGCGGGTAAATCCAAGGTCGATATCGATCATGCTCAGATCGGTATAGTCCCTGGCAAAGAATGTCAGTGAAAGGCCGTTCTGATGAAACGAGAACCAGAAAAAGATCACGATCCCAAATACAGCAAACAAAGCCAGCAAACGGCGTTTAACTTCGGCCACATCCATTTTCGTTACAGTAGGTGAGGGATTGTCTTTTGTGGCAACGCCGTCTTTTTTAACATCCGGCAGTCTGTTCCTGGTTGTCAGGAAAATGACCAGGGAAATGACCATGGCCACAATAGCCACAAAGAAGGCATAATGGAACCCGGTGTTGAACACATCCAGGTAATGGTCAGCGAAAGCAGCCAGGTCGGCGACGGGGCCCTGATTGGCTTCGGCAGCGGCTATTGAAAATTTTTCCAGGGCTTCACCGGTGATCTCATTGGCACGGAATTGATGACAAAGGGCCGGCAATTCAGCATTGTAAGCCAGGCCGTGGGATTGCAACCACCAGTTTCTGACGGCGATGGCAAAGAACGGGGCAAAAATGGCTCCGATATTGATAAACATATAGAAGATCTGGAATCCGGTATCTCTTTTGGATGCAAATTTTGAATTGTCATACATCTGTCCTACGACAGCCTGCAAATTCCCTTTGAACAATCCATTTCCGAAGGCAATGGTAAAGAGGCCGAGACAGGTAAGTGCCAGGTAAAGACCTAAATTGGGAACCGGTGTTTGTGTGGGAAATCCGATGATCAGATATCCGACAGCCATCATAACAATTCCGGTTAATATGGTCCCCTTGTAATTTTTTGTTTTATCGGCAATGATACCCCCTACCAGGGCCAATACGTAAATGAGGGCATAAAAGATAGCATATATGACTCCGGTTGTTGTTTCACTGAGGCCGAACTTGGCCGATAAAAACAGAGACAGGATAGCCATCATTGTGTAAAAACCGAAGCGTTCGCCCATATTGGCCAGCGCGGCGGCAATCAATCCTTTGGGTTGTCCTTTGAACATAGTGGTTGGTTATTTTTGATTTATATCCGGCAAAAATACGATAATTTTGGTAACTTTGTCTGCTTATGAAGGCCATATTTTCGCAGATTGTTTTTTTTGCCATTTACGCACTGATCTGCCTGGTGAGTCTTTTGCCGTTGCCTGTACTCTATGGCCTTTCCCGTGTGCTAGTGGTACTGCCCATGAGGATAGCCGGTTACCGCAGGACTGTCGTGATTACCAACCTGGCCAGGTCTTTCCCGGAAAGATCATACGGCGAGATACAACAGATTGTCAGGGAATTTTACCGGTACCTTGGACGGTTGGTTGCCGAAACAGTCTGGCTTTTTACCGCCTCGCAGAGAAGCGTTATGAAACGGGTTTCCCTGGAAGATTGTCATGTGCTGGAATCACTGAAAAAACAAGGAAAAAGCGTTGTGATCATGCTTCCACATATGGGTAACTGGGAATTTCTCAGGGCCTGTAGTTGTCCGCTTCAGGGGAACATATGCGGATATGACTTGCAGCAGTTGCACATAGTTTACCAACGGGTCAATTCTCCTTTGTTTGATAAACTGATGTACACGTTACGCAGCAGGTACCAGTATGGTTGGCATATCCTCGAAAGCAGGAATGTGGCCAGATATATGGCAAAGCACCAGGGTGTCCCCGGGATCTATGCCATGATCTCGGACCAGTGCCCGGGTCCTGCGGGGAAAAGCATTGCAGCCTGTTTTCTTGGACAACCCACGCTGATGATAAAAGGACCTGAGGCATTGGCGCGGAAATTCGGTTTTGCAGTTGTTTACGGGGTGATACGTCAGGTAGGTAGGGGACGCTATGTAATGCATTTTACCCGGATCAGTGAAAATGCCGCAGCAGAAGAGGAAGGAGCTGTGACAAATTGCTTTGCCAGATTGCTTGAGCAGGACATCCGCCGCCATCCGCCACTATGGCTATGGAGCCACAAACGCTGGAAACGTACCCCGCATGAATAGGCTCGATATTTGCATTAAAATATAAATTTAAAGATATGAAGAAGCTGATTATTCTATTATTGGCCATTAGCCTATGGATTCCCATTCAGGGACAGCCCGTTTCGGAAATACAGCAGATCCCGCAGGGAGCTGTTGTTTATAGCCTTCCCCGTACATGTGTACGCATAGTGGCCGAGGCGCATTATTCCAGTTTCAACCCCGGGCCTTATGCACGTTTTGCCAGAAAATTTCTGGGCATTGATGCCGGTCAGACCAGAATGACCACTTACGAACTTTCACGCATTGAAATAACACCTATGCTCGAGGCTGACCCGCATCAGCTGTATATGGTGAATCTCACATCGGGCAATGCAGAGCCTTGGTTCCTGCAGTTGACCTCCCAGGGTCTTGTCCTGTTGTCAGATACTTATACTGCCATGGAAAACAAATGGAGATTTCCATCCATTGATGATTCAAGGGATGTGACCGATGCCGGGATTATCGAAACCCTGAAAGAAGAGAGGACTACTTTGTACCGTTCACAGGTGCAGGGGCGTGAGGTGTCTGCCATTCCAGTTGAGCAAACACAACTGGTGGAAAAAACCCTGGAACAAAGGGCCGGGGAGGCTGCCCGGAAGATCTTCCAGCTACGCGACATGCGTTATGCCATCATTACGGGTGATACCGATGCCGTTTACAGCGGAGAAGCAATGGGAGCTGCAATAGAAGAAATGAGGCGGATGGAAGAGGAATATCTGAGGTTGTTCCTGGGTGAGACGACTACGGGCAAAACGCATCTTTCCACAGATGTGCTTCCCGATGGTGAAAAAAACCGCTACATTGCATTCCGGTTTTCAGATACGGAAGGATTGTTACCGGCCAATAATGTGGGCGGAAGGCCCATTATCCTTGAAATGGATACCGATACCGGAGCGACCATACCGCAGATCCGAACAGATGAAGGGCGCGTGCGTTCAGGGACACGCCTTTATTACAGGCAGCCCATAATCACAATGATACATCTTGTTGATGGTCAGAACGAGCTGCTTCAGGCCCGGATCCCTGTTTATCAGAAAGGACCCATTTTGAATTTTATCATTAACTAAAAAATACATTTATGGACATTATCAATCTCAAACCCCAAAGAGTTTGGAAACATTTTTATTCATTGACAAGGATCCCGCGTCCTTCCAAGAAAGAAGAAAAAATACGGGCATTTCTTGCTGAATTCGGAAAAAACCTGAAGCTAGAAACCATTGTGGATGAGACGGGGAATGTCATCATACGCAAAAGGGCAACTCCCGGAATGGAAAACCGCAAGGGAATCATCCTGCAGGCCCACATGGACATGGTTCCGCAGAAGAACAACGCGACAGAACACGATTTTGAAAAAGACCCGATAATTCCAAGGATAGAGGGGGAGTGGGTATATGCTACCGGAACGACCCTGGGGGCGGATAATGGAATGGGTGTGGCTGCCGCTATGGCTGTTCTCGAAGCCGATGACCTGGAACATGGTCCGGTGGAAGTACTGATTACCACGGATGAAGAAACCGGAATGACCGGCGCAAGAGGACTCAAGCCAGGGGTTTTGCAAGGAGACATTCTGCTGAACCTGGATTCAGAAGATGAAGGCGAATTGTACGTGGGATGTGCAGGCGGGGAAGACGGTTCTTTCGAGATGGAGTATAAACCACAACCGGTTCCCCATGGTTGGGAAGGAGCCCATATTAATATAACAGGGCTCAAGGGGGGCCATTCGGGCATGGATATCATTCTGGGGCGCGGTAACGCAAATAAGATTATGGTTCGTATTTTATACAAACTCATGGAAAAGTGTGATATCCGCATTTCATCAGTAGAAGGGGGCGATTTGCGCAATGCCATTCCACGGGAAGCCGATGCCATGATATGTTATGCTCCTGACAAAAAGAAGTGTGTCATAAGCCTGGCTGAAGAAATGGCGGAAATTGTTGGGGCAGAACTGAAACTGGTAGATCCCGGACTCGGTGTGACTGTCATCCCGTGTGCCGTTCCTTCCGGGGTGATTCCTGATGATGTCGCACAGAAAGTGATACGGGCCGTATATGCTGCTCCCAACGGGGTTTGGGGCATGAGCGCATCGATGCCAGGCCTGGTGGAAACATCTTCCAATCTGGCAATATTCAAGGCGAAGGATGGCAAAGTGGCTGTTCATTGCCTGATCCGCAGTTTGGTGGATACGGCAAAAACAGATATGGGTACGGCACTTGCCTGTTGTTTTGCCAATATTGGGGCAAAGGTCTCTTTTTCCGGAGCCTATCCCGGATGGAAACCCAATATGGATTCTCCTATTTTGAAGTTGATGCTCGACACTTATAAAAAGATGTATGGCCAGGAAGCCAGGGTCAAGGCTATCCACGCAGGATTGGAATGTGGTATCCTGGGCGGGACTTATCCGCACTGGGACATGATCTCATTCGGGCCCACCCTCCGTTCACCTCACTCTCCCGATGAACGCTGCCTGATACCTACCGTCCAGAAATTTTGGGATCTGCTGGTAGAAACAATGAAAAATATTCCCGCAAAATAGCAAGTATTAGAAATAAACAGGAAACAAAAATTTGTCGGGCTGCAAGAATTTCATATCTTTGCAGCCCTTTATATTTAATAATAACTAATCATATGTTGAGACAGTACGAAACCGTTTTCATTTTAACTCCCGTTTTGTCTGATATTCAGATGAAGGAAGCGGTTACCAAGTTTCGTGACATGATCCTGGCCCATGAAGGCGAGATCGTTTACGAAGAGGACTGGGGGCTTAAAAAACTGGCTTACCCCATCCAGAAAAAAACCACTGGTTTTTACCATTTGATAGGATTTAAAGCGAACCCTGAATTTATTGAAAAACTGGAGATCCAGTACCGCAGGGATGAACGCGTGATCCGGTACCTGACTTTCGCTATGGACAGACATGCCATAGCATATGCAGAAAAAAAACACGGCCCGGCTAAGGAAGAAGCTCCCGTAAAGGAACAAAAACCTGTTCCCAAGCCCAAGAAGCCTGTGTTGGATGATGAGATTGAAATTGAAATTGAAGAGGAGGACTAAAATATGGCAGCCAACACTGAAATTCGTTTTTTAAACCCTCCCACAGTAGAGGTAAAAAAGAAAAAATACTGCCGTTTCAAAAAAGCGGGGATCAAATACATTGATTATAAAGATCCTGAATTTCTGAAACGTTTTCTTAATGAACAGGGTAAGATCCTGCCACGCAGGCTTACAGGCACTTCTTTAAAATACCAGCGTAAAGTGGCCCAGGCAGTTAAACGTGCCAGGCATCTGGCTTTACTGCCTTATGTTACCGATTTACTTAAATAAGGAGGAGACAGGCTATGGAAATTATTTTAAAACAAGATGTTGCCAAGCTGGGACATAAAGATGATATTGTAAAAGTTCGTAATGGCTATGCCGCTAATTATCTTATCCCCAGAGGGATGGCTATAATGGCTACTCCATCTGCAGTAAAAATGCATCAGGAGAATATGCGTCAGCAAGCCCATAAAGAGGCAAAGATCCGCGAAGATGCACAGGCACTGGCCTCGAGGTTAGAAGCATGCCAGGTGAAGATTGCTACAAAGGTTAGCAGCAACGGTAAGGTATTCGGATCGGTCAATAACATCCAAGTTGCTGAAGCGCTTGCAAAACAGGGACTTGAGGTAGATAGACGCAACATTGCCTTTACCGCAGGGGAAGCCATTAAAGAAGTCGGAGTCCATGATGCAGTTGTTAAAATTTACCGCGATATCACAGCTACTATTAAAGTTGAAGTGACAGGCGAGGAATAATTTAAATCAAGAGTTGAGAAGAGACCCGGGAATTCCGGGTTTTTTTGTATATTTACTAATTAAACATTTTTGATATGAAACAGGATATAGCGCTTTTTGATCTTATCAGGAAAGAAGAGAACCGTCAATCAAACGGAATTGAATTGATCGCCTCTGAAAATTTTGTGAGTCCACAAGTGTTGAATGCAATGGGATCCGTTCTGACTAACAAGTATGCAGAAGGATACCCCGAAGCGAGATACTACGGGGGTTGTGAGGTGGTAGATAAATCCGAACAGCTTTGCATAGACAGGGTCTGTGAATTGTTCCAGGCAGAATATGCCAATGTGCAACCGCATTCGGGGGCACAGGCCAACATGGCCGTTTTCCTTGCCTGTCTGCAACCGGGAGATACCTTTATGGGCCTTGACCTGGCTCACGGAGGGCACCTGACCCACGGCTCACCAGTCAATTTTTCAGGGATCCTTTACCGTCCGGTAGCTTACCAACTGGATCCTGAAACGGGATTGATTGATTACAATCAAATGGAGCGCCTGGTACTGGAACATCATCCTAAAATGATTATTGGCGGAGGTTCAGCGTATTCCAGGGAGTGGGATTACAAACGGATGCGCGAAATTGCTGACAAGGTGGGTGCCCTCTTTATGGTAGATATGGCCCACCCTGCCGGACTGATAGCCGCAGGCCTGCTGGAGAACCCCCTGAAATATGCGCATATTGTCACTTCCACAACGCATAAAACGCTTAGGGGGCCGAGGGGAGGCATTATCCTTATAGGCAAGGATTTTGACAATCCCTGGGGGATCAAAACACCTAAGGGAAAGATCAAAAAAATGTCTGCCATGATCAATTCAAGTGTCTTTCCGGGAGTTCAGGGAGGACCTCTGGAGCATGTGATAGCCGGGAAAGCGGTAGCGTTTTTTGAAGCCTTGCAGCCTGAATTCGCGGAGTATCAGAAACAGGTACAGAAAAATGCCCAGGCTATGGGGGCTGCCTTCGCCAGCCGTAACTATACCATCGTATCGGGAGGCACCGACAACCACTTGCTGTTGATAGACCTTCGTTCAAAATTCCCTGACCTGACCGGAAAGGAAGCTGAAAATACCCTTGTAAAGGCTGATATTACCGTAAACAAGAATATGGTGCCTTATGACTCACGGTCTCCTTTCAAAACATCGGGCATACGTGTAGGTTCCCCGGCAGTGACTACCCGCGGACTAAAGGAACATGATATGGAAACTATTGTGGCCCTTATAGATGAGGTTTTGAGTAATATTGACAATCAAGCAGTCATAGAACGCATTAAAAAAAGAGTGAAAGAACTCATGGGCGGGTTGCCATTATACGCCTGGTAAATACAAACAAAAACTATGAAAAATTTTTTGACCATTGTTTTAGCTGCAATGGTCCTGACGGCACCATCCGGGATCAGTGCACAGACTGTAAAACGAGGTGTTGTCAAGGCTGTTATTGGTTCAGACCTGAATGAAGTACTTCCGAACGATGTGGTGTACATGTACCCGGAATTCCAGACTGGAACACTGATATTCAAGAACAAAAGTTCAGCGGAGGCGACAATGAACCTGTATCTGCCTGGATCAAACCTGCACTTTCTCGGACCCCGGGGAGATACCCTGGTGGTTAAAAATCAAGATGAGGCGCTGTACCTTTACATGGGCAATGATACGTATATCCGTCACAGCAAGTCATGGATCAGGCTCCTTTCTGCCTGGGGAAATCTGGCCTTTGGGATACGTACTACCGTTAGCATTCAGCAACCTCAGAAAACAGGGGCATATGGTATGGTCGATGTGACGTCTTCTATAACCGAGTACAGTAGTATGGAGGACCAGACCGGACGTACCATGCGTTTGCAAAGCCTGAAAAATATTCCCTATACAGTAACGCACGATGCGATGCTTTATGACGGAAATAAACTTTACCTGGCAAGCAGAAGAAATTACAAAAAACTGTTTCCCCATAAAAAGGAATTTATAGACCAATACATCAAGGAGAACAATCTTGATCTTGGTAAAGCCCAGGATGCTTTGCAATTATTCAATTTGCTGAACCTGTAGCTGTTTTCGTTGCAGGACAGGCGTGATTCTTCTGGTATTGGCTGGAATGTGTTGCCTTTCTTTTTGCATCCCAACGACGGCTGCCTCTTCATTCAACACCGGAGTGAGGTTTTTTTCCTGTAGCGGAACAAAGGGATTGATCTTGTTTTCTGTTTCCCTTCGATTGAGTTCCCTTACCGCATCTATGGTAGTACCGCTGCCCAGGGTGGAGGGCCTGGCATGTACATCGGGAAAAAATTTCAGGGTATAGGGAAAAAGAGGTTCCTTGTACCAGGATTTATTTTGTGGTGGTGAATCCACTACCATGCGACTGGTTATGGCATATCGGTCAGAGGGCCGTTCCGGGGCCCTCCAGTTAAATTCAGCAAGTCGCTCCTGATCCTTTTTTAATTCAAAAAGCGGAATCATATCGCTTTTCACTGACTTCTTGTATATAATACGCTGTGCCCTTCTTTCTTTTAGAAAAACATTCATCTCTTCACATTCTTTGATATTAAGCGAAGTGATAAGGCTGTCTTCGGGAATATAAAAAAGCGCTTTTGCATTTTTCACGGCATCAAACCGAAAAATATCGTTATCCCGGATATGGGCATACATAAGATCCGCCTTGATCTGGTGAAAAAATATTTCTTCTTCCTGCGATATAAGAAATGCTTTGGATAGGAAGTCAACCCTGTACAATGAGTCCCTGCTGAACCGGAACTGAATGCTATCGGCACTCAACTGGCTTTCCTGGTTCCATAATACGGGTTTGCCGTATTGCCGCAATACAGAGTCTATGCTGTTAAAGACCATTGAATCACAGACAGACTGAAAGTCGCTTTTATATACTCTGACATTACTGTGACCATAAAAAAAGTGGACCTCCAGCGTGTTGAAAAGGCTGTCTCCCCGGTGCTTTACCTCTGCCAGAAAGGTACTGTCCGTTTTAACAAGGAACAGCTGAATTTCAAGGGAATCTTGTACCGGCATATTGGTCCCGGATGTTTCTGTGGAAACCGTATCAGATGCAGGAATGGCCGTTGTTGAGTCGGGCAGCATAACGGACTGGGCAGGATCAGCCGGTTTATTTCTTACGGGAATATCCCGACGGGCAAAAGCCCGGACCCGTTCCAGGGAATCCATCTGTCCGTATGTACTTGTAAAAACAAGAAGGGTATCGGCACGTAGAAAAAGCGAATCTTTCCGGTTGGCTTCCTGGTCAACCTCGTATGTGATAAATACAGGCTCTTGTGTTACCTGCGCCCAATCCGGATTTCTGCGAAAGTCAAGGCGGTCTCCAAGAATCAACAACTGTTGCGTCGTGTCGCGAACCTGTATGTTACGTCTTAAAATCCCTGAATTGTTTATCCGGTCATAGTGCACGTCTTCTGCCATGATCTCCTGTTCGTTGGTTCGTATGAATACGTTATCCATAAAATGGAAAAGTTCTTTTTCCCTTTCATAAGTACCCTCCCCGGCGGTCAGGAAGCCGTCTGTATGCCACGCTTGCACGTTTCCCCAGAATTCAGCCAGGTTCAGATCTGAATGATAATACAGGGAATCTGCCTTAACTCTGAGGGTGTCGGTCCCCATTTCCACATGTTCGTAAAAACAAAACAATTTTTCTTTGGAATAATAATAACCCTTCCGGCTTTCCAGAATAGTTCCCTGATTATCTACCATGCTGCCTCCGTTGAAAAAGTAGCCTATACTGTCTTTTGTGTTGAAATTCAGGTATCGCGTACGTAAACAGTTCCCCTCCTCGTCAAGGAGTTCCACGGTTTTTCCACGGACTTCTGCCGTATTGAGGTCTCCGATATAATGAATGGTTTCTCCCTTTAATCGTGTTCCCTGCTGGATAATCTCTACATTTCCCACAGCGTCAATAACGTTGTCAGCAGTATTCCAGATTGCAGTATCACATAGAATATATGTGTCGTTATGGAGAAAACGGGCCGGTCCCGTAACCTTCCTGTAACTTACCCCAAAAAGTTCATACATTTCTGCCACCTGGGCACTGATCAGATGTACTTTTTCTTCTGTTGTACGGTCCTTGTTGAAGGCCTGTGCCCGGATCTCTTGCCGGGCAGTAAGCAAAACGGCCAGGCATAACACAAATAGCAGAACCCGGTGTCTTTCCATTATTTGATCCAACCTTCCCGTTTGAAAGCGCAATCCCTAAACAGGGGATCTATACGGATATATGTGGTTGTTTGTTTTTCCTTTATGAATTCTTCTATAGCTTCCAGCTGCTTTTTGTTCTCGGCCAGATTCTGGATGATATTGTAATCGTCTTTAAGGTTGGCCACGTGTGATGGGATGATCTTGTCCATCCTGATAATCTTGTAGATAACGTTTCCTTCGCGGCCTTCATTGTCCCGGCTTTCAAAAGCGGCAGAGACATCTCCTTCTTTCATATTCCGTAATATATTATAATCGCTGGTCTTGAGCTGGTCTTTCTCGAAGAGCATGGACCCGGTGTTCTGGTCTGCCATACGACCACCATTGAGTCTGGAAGGAGGATCCCCGGAATACAACAGGGCTGCTCTTTCAAAGGTAATGCTGTCCGTTTTGATGGTATTTGCTATGCTATCCAGCCGGTTCAGGCATTTTACACGGTCCGAAGTCAGCACTTCGGGTTTCAACAGAATGTGCCGGGCATTGAACATATCTCCTTCGCGCTCGATCATTTGGATTAGATGGAATCCGTCAGGAGTCTCTACTATCTGGGAAACCTGTCCTTCCTTAAGTATGATGGCTGCGTCGCCGAAAGCCGGCCAATACATTTGTTTTGCCGCCATTCCCAGTTCACCACCCCTGCGGGCAGAATAGGGATCTTGTGAGTACAGGGTGGCCAGGGTGCTGAAACGCTTTCCGTTCAGGATCCTTTCACGGAATTCCAGCAAGCGCTCCTTGACCATCAGAATGGCTTCCTCTTTTGGGGGATAGAGGACGATCTGGCTTAGCTGGTACTGGGTAGGAATGATGGGCAGGCTGTCCTTTGGTGTACGGAGGTAAAAATCTTCAATATCCTTTGGTGTCAGGGAAGGAACTTTTGCAACAATGGCAGATTGCATGTCCCGGGTCAGACTTTGCTCACGGAACAACTCGCGCCATTCCTGTTTCAGTTTGAATAGTGGTTTTCTAAAATACTCTTCCGTGGCTTTTTCCCCTCCTAGGCGTGTTTTGATATCCTGCAGCCTGTTCTCGAGTTCCAGTTCTACATATTCTTCATTCACCGTAAGACTGTCAAGCCGTGCCTGATTGAGCATCAATTTGGAGATTAGCATATTTTCCAGGATATCACACCGCAGGTTCTTATCGGTTATGACGCCCTGCATCATCTGCATCTGCACTTCCTCCTCGATAGCGGATAACTGGATCATTTCATTGCCCACCAAAGCAATCACCTTGTCAACCAGGCCGTTGCCATATTTTTGACTATAGGCAAATGTGGTTATCAGCAGGAACAACAGCATGACTGTTGCCGGTTTATTAATCTTCATCCTTTTTGTAAATTTTTATCATTTGTTTGTTCCAGCCTTCTTTTAGCACTTCTCTATCGAGGTCTTTCAACAAATTCTGTTTCCTTTTACTCAGGATGATCTGGCGAATACTGGCCTCGATATGTTCCAGGGGTGCAGGATCCCCGGTCGGGATAAAAGCTGTGACAGATACAAGATAAGTATACAGACTATCGCGTATGTCGATGTATCCGTCCGATCGTAAAGCTTGTTGTCCGGCATTTGTTCCATCCGGCAAATCTTGTGCCAATTCCAAAGCCGAGAGCCATTTACCCGTGTAATCGGTATAGATCTCGGCAGAACTTTCACATAAACGCTCCAACTGTGTCAGGTCTTCCAGGGTATTGGAACGGTATATGTTCCTTATCATGGGCAGGTACGGGGAATGAAGCCGCATCTTAATGAACCTGGCCTTGAACAACGGGTCTTCCAGCAGGAAAAATTCCCTGTTTTCGTTGTAATACGTAAGGATCTCTTCTGGCTTTATGAGGGTGTCTATGCGTTCTTCTACGTATTTTTTCTGGTATCTGAACACCAAAAGGGATTTCCTGTAGTCCGCCAGTTCCTGTTCCACATCCTTTTCTTCTTTAGAAAGCTCATGCTCGGCCTTTTTCAGAAGCAGGTTGTCAATAGCCCAAATATCTATATAATGATTAACCAGGTTTATTGAATCGTCAGGGGAAAGCATTCCCTGCAACAATCCTTCAACGTCTTTTTTATAGAGGATATCCTTTCCTATCTGGGCTATCCGTTCCGGTTCGTTTCCGAACCACCGCTTTAAGTGACGGCAGGAGCCCAGCGTGATCAGACATAACAGTATTACTATCCATTTTTTCATCACGGGATGGTTATCTGGAATAATTGGGTGCTTCACGCGTTATAGTTACATCGTGCGGATGGTTTTCTATTACTCCGGCAGATGTGATACGCACAAATTCTGCTTTTTTCAATGTTGCCAGGTCCGGAGTGCCACAGTATCCCATGCCTGCGCGAAGACCACCGGCCAGCTGAAAAAAGACTTCAGCCAACGTTCCCTTGTAAGGGACCTGTGCCACAATTCCTTCCGGCACCAGTTTTTTGATATCATCCTCGGCATCCTGAAAGTAACGGTCTTTGGATCCCTGTTGCATAGCCTCCAGGGATCCCATTCCACGGTAACTTTTGAATTTTCTTCCGTTCAGGATAATAGTCTCTCCAGGAGATTCTTCAACTCCGGCAAACAAAGAGCCGGCCATCACCGTATCTGCTCCTGCAGCCAATGCCTTGACCATGTCGCCGGAATACCTTATGCCACCATCTGCGATGATGGGGACCCCCTTGTCTTTCAATACCTTATATGCCTCAATAATGGCCGAGAGCTGGGGAACGCCCACACCGGCAACTACGCGTGTTGTACAGATGGAACCCGGACCGATACCCACCTTGACGGCATCTGCCCCGCATTCGGCCAAGGCAATGGCCCCCGAAGCTGTTGCCACGTTCCCGGCAACAATATCCAGATCGGGAAAGGCTTTTTTTGCCTTGCGCACCATATCCAGAACTCCCTTTGAATGACCGTGCGCTGTATCAATCACCACAGCATCGATATCTACCGAGATGAGTTTTTCTATGTGCTGCAGGGTGTTTGTTCTTACTCCGACTGCAGCAGCTGTACGCAACCTGCCTTTGCTGTCCTTGGTGGCATTTGGATTGTCTTTTATTTTTGTGATATCCTTAAAAGTCAGCAGTCCAATGAGTTTGAAATGTCTGTCAACCACCGGAAGTTTTTCTATTTTGTATATCTTTAAAAGCTTGGTGGCACTGTTCAGATCTGCGCCGTCATTTATGGTTACCAGGTTCTCTTTGGTCATCACTTCAGAAATGGGGGTCCCTTCATTTTCCACAAAACGGAGGTCCCGATTGGTAACGATTCCAATAAGCCGGTGCCTGTTGTCAACCACAGGAATCCCTCCAATATGATTTTCCGCCATTAATTTTAAGGCATCTCCCACACAGGCTCCGGGTCCTATGACAATCGGATCATAAATCATCCCACTCTCTGACCTTTTTACTTTCCGCACGTGTTCCATTTGTTGCTCAATGGTCATATTTTTGTGGATCACCCCCAACCCTCCCTCACGGGCAATGGCTATGGCCAGGGTTGAATCGGTTACGGTGTCCATTGCAGAGGAAACAATGGGTGCACTAAGTACTATGTTCTTCGAAAAATGTGTAGTCAGATCCACATCCCGGGGAAGAACAGATGAAGCGGCTGGAAGAAGTAACACGTCATCAAACGTGAGTCCCTCAAAAACTATACGATCATCAAAAGATTTCATGGCCAAAGATTTTATCTTGCAAATATAAAGAAAACGAGTGATTATGTATTATCTTTGTCCGTATGAAGAAATGGAAGATCGGATTGTTGGCCCGTGTTGCCATTGCTATAGTTCTGGGAATTTTGTCTGGATTGTTCTTACCTACATGGTCCCTGCGTATTTTTTTAACATTCAACAATCTATTTAGTAAATTTTTGGATTTTACTGTACCACTGATCATCCTGGGACTCATTGCCCCTGGAATCGCCGAATTGGGGAAGGGTGCCGGCAAAATGCTTGGTACCACACTGGGTCTAGCTTACGGGTCCACCCTGCTGAGCGGTTTTTTTGCCTTCTTTTCATGCTGTGCGATATACCCCTTTTTACTTAAAGGAGCTGTAAACGGAATGGAAATACAGCCACAGGCCGGGGAGGCGTTGCAAGGAAGTGACCAGCTGATCCCCTATTTTTCCCTGGACTTTCCGCCTCTCTTTGGTGTGATGACTGCATTGGTCTTTGCTTTCATACTGGGTTTGGGATTGACCGTGATTAGAAACGGAAAGGCCTTGATGGAGGTTCTTATAGGTTTTCGCGAGATCGTAAATAAAACCATATCGGGAGTCATCATCCCGCTCCTGCCTTTGTTCGTATTTGGGATCTTTATGAAGATGGCAGCCGAAGGTCATGTAGAAAAAGTATTAGGCGTTTTTATTAAGATAGTGGTGCTGATCTTCATACTGACCATTATACTTTTACTGTTCCAGTTTATCGTTGCAGGTCTGATAGGAAGAAAGAATCCTTTCGCATTGTTGCATACCATGCTTACGGCCTATGTAACGGCACTGGGGACACAGTCTTCTGCAGCAACCATTCCGGTTACCCTGCGTCAGACCGTCAAATGTGGTGTTGATCCGCGTATAGCTGGATCGGTCATACCCTTGTGTGCGACAGTACATCTGTCCGGGAGCATGCTCAAGATAACCTCCTGTGCCATTGCTGTGATGATGATGATGAACATTCCTCTTGATCCGACCGTCTTTGTCGGATTCATTTTCCTGCTTGGTATTACAATGATTGCCGCACCGGGGGTACCAGGAGGTGCTATCATGGCTGCCATTGCAGTTCTTCAGTCTGTTCTGGGATTCGGGACAGAGGCCGTCGGACTTATGATCACCCTCTATATTGCTATGGATAGTTTTGGAACGGCATGCAATGTCACCGGAGACGGGGCTATTGCCGTTATAGTCGACAAGATATATGCTAAGGATTAGTGTTTTTTGCGGATCACAGACCGGGAACGATCCTTTGATAATACAACAGGCCAAGTTGCTGGGATCCCTGCTGGCTGCACAAGGAATTGAATTGGTCTATGGCGGAACAGACATCGGAATTATGGGAATACTTGCCGACAGTGCACTGGCTGCAGGAGGCAAAGTGGAGGGAGTGATGCCATCGCTTATCGAAGAAAAACGCATCGCCCATAGACATCTTACGCGTATGATCCAGGTATCTACCTTGGAAGAACGGAAGAAAAAACTTATTGAACAGTGTGATGCGATAGTTGTATTTCCGGGCAGTTACGGGACCATGGACGAATTGTTCAGCGCCTTGGTGCTCAAGCAATTGGGTAAAATTAACAAACCTGTGGTGTTGCTTAATGCAGGTGGTTTTTACGATCCATTACTGGCACAACTTGACCATATGGTAAAACTGGGCTTTATGCCGGAGCGCTTTCGTTCAAACCTGCAGGTTGTCAATGATTGCAGGGAGTTGCATTTTCTTTGGGATTGACATACCTGACACCCTGGTACGTATTGCGTTCTTCCAGCCTTTTTTCCAGCAGTCGCAGGATCTCGACATTGCGGATGAGTCCCCACGGAGTGGACCGGACAAAACGTGGGGGTACTTCCCCGGCTATGCGTTCAATAAACATATCGGGGCGCAGCCGTTCCAGAAAATCAATAACAAAGTCCAGATACTGATCGAGTGAAAAAGTCACAAAATCTCTGGGCCTTTCTGCAAATTCCTTTTCCATGGCCGTGTCCCTGATAATTTGTAGCTGATGCATCTTAAGGCTTGTAACGGGCAGCTGGCTTAGCAGGCTGGCTTCTGCGAGCATCTCTTCCCGGGATTCTCCGGGGAGCCCAAAGATCATATGGACCCCGGTGTGAATACCCAAGGCAGCGGTGGCTGCAATGGCTTGGGCGGATTGTTCCCATGTATGGCAACGGTTGATGCGCTGCAATGTTCTGTTGTAGCACGATTCCACCCCGTATTCGATCATAACTATTTTATCTTGTGACAGATCTGCGAAATATTTCAGTTTTTCCATGTCTATGCAATCGGGCCGGGTCCCGATAACAATCCCCTTTATGCGGGTGTCCTCCAGAACGGGTTTGTAAATCCGGCGAAGCTCCTCAAGTGGAGCGTGTGTATTGGAATATGGCTGAAAATAGGCCAGGTATCCTCCGGCTTTACGGTAGCGGACACGATGAAATTCAATTCCTTCGTCTATTTGCCGGGTCAGACTTTTTTGCGGGGTGCTGTATCCGGGATGAAATGCACGGTTATCACAATAGGTACATCCGCCGGTTCCGGCTGTTCCATCCCGGTTGGGACAGGTAAATCCGGCATCTACCACTACTTTTTGCAGGCGTGTTCCGTATTTACGGATAAAATATCCTGTAAAGGATCTGTATCTTTGCACGGTGCAAAGGTAAAAAAGTATATCTTGTCAAATCAAAGATTTGCTGTAAATTTGTAAGTTATGAAAAAGTATGCTTATTATTTCCTAGCGGCATTTGTCGCATGGGCCGTTCTCACCGGATGCGGGAGAGACAGAACTCTGGAAAAACTTTCTGTTATTTCCGACAACATGAAAACGGCTTTTGCACCCGACAGGCGGGAGAAAGTTTACGAGATCTCTTTTGAAAAACAAAAAAACTCAAAAACTTATACAGCAAAAGGATCGACCACCGAACCCGGCGTGGGACCGGCTTTGACAGCTGCTGCTGCCTCTCAGGGTATTCAATTGACAGACAGTATTACTGTATTACCGGATCCCTCTCTCAACGGGTTTATTTACGGAGTAACCTCCCTGTCTGTGGCCAACCTCAGGTATGAGTCCAGGTATGCAGCTGAATCGGCAACCCAGACGCTGATGGGAATGCCATTGCGCATACTTGATAAAAAAGGAGGCTGGACCAGGGTTATGACCCCGGAAGGTTATATTGCATGGGTATCTTCCGGAAGTTTGCAGGAGATGGATCAGGCGGCTTATGACAATTGGATGGCAGCACCTAGGGTGATCGTGAACAAGCACTATACCTTGTTTAGGGAACAGCCCCTGCCCGGAGCCCCTGTGGTCTCTGACGGGGTGTGGGGCAATATAGTAGAACTGGAAGGACAGACCTCCTTGTATTACAGGGTAAAATTACCTGACGGGAAACAGGCATACCTTTCGCGTTTTGATGCCGAACCATTCCAACGTTGGGCGCATGATGCAGATCCATTGCCCGAACATATCATATCGACGGCTATGCAGTTTGTGGGCTTTCCTTACCTGTGGGCCGGCACCTCGGTCAAGGCAATGGATTGCAGCGGTTTGGTAAAAACGGTTTTCTATCTTAACGGGATCATTCTCCTGCGGGATGCTTCCCAGCAGGCACGTATGGGGGAACCGGTTGATATTACCCAGGGATGGGATCATCTGAAGATGGGAGATCTGATATTTTTTGGAAGGAGGGCAACAAATGATAATAAGGAAAGCATAACTCATGTGGGGATATATATAGGCGACGGCCGTTTCATACATTCGGCCGGACGGGTCAGGATCAATTCGCTGGATCCGGCCAGTACTATTTATTACGAAGGATCTGACCGGTTACTGAAAGCGGCCAGGATACTTGGTCATATTGATGACGGAACCCAGGTGATTTCTATCAGGGAACATCCTTGGTACGGGATATCAGCACAGTAGAGCACATATCACATTATTATGAAATGAAATCTTCAAGACGCGATTTTCTTAAGACATCCATGGCGCTGGCTGCCGTTGCAGCCGTGACAAGTCCGGCCCGTTTGTTTGCTGCAGAAACTAAAAAATCATTACAGACAAAAGGTGCCTCCGGAACAGATAAAATGGTACTCACATTTGAACCATTTGAAGCCCGGATGAAACACGTATTCACCATATCGGGGTCCTCCCGTTCTACCACACCCATAGTACTGACCAGAATTGCATACCAGGGATATGTGGGTTACGGAGAAGCTTCCATGCCCCCGTATCTTGGAGAAAGTACGGCTTCTGTAATGGATTTCCTCAGGCGGGTGGATCTGAGCCGATTCAGTTCCCCGTTCCAGATGGAAGAGATTCTGACCTATGTGGACAACATCACAACAAATAATACGGCGGCCAAATGTGCGGTGGACATCGCCCTGCACGACCTGTGCGGGAAAATTATGGGACAGCCCTGGTGGAAGATATGGGGCTGGAGCAATAAAGACCTGCCAAGCACTTGCGTTACGGTTGGGTTGGCTTATGCTTCGGACGGGAGCATAGACAAGGAAGAAGTACGCAAAAAGACCCTGGAAACGCTGGATTACAATCTGATAAAAGTAAAACTCGGCAATACCGAGGAGAATGACAAGACCATGATCAACACCATCCGGGAAGTGACCGATCTGCCCATAGTGGTGGACGCCAATCAGGGATGGAAAGAAAAGGGGTATGCGCTCGCAATGATTGAATGGCTGGCCCGGCGTGGTGTCCAGATGGTCGAACAGCCGATGCCCAAACTGATGCTCGATGAAACAGTCTGGCTGCGCGACCGGAGTCCCCTTCCCATCATGGCCGATGAAGCCTGCCAGCGTCTGTCCGATGTACATAAATTGTACGGGGCCTATGACGGTATAAATATAAAATTAATGAAATGCACCGGTATGCGCGAGGCACGGGAAATGATCACCCTGGCCAGAGCGCTTCATATGCGCATTATGATGGGTTGCATGACAGAAACATCGGTGGCCATTTCGGCAGCTGCTCAATTCGCTAGTCAGCTGGAATGGGCCGATTTGGATGGAAACTGGCTGATAGCCAATGATATATTTACCGGGATGAAAGTGGTTGACGGACACATAACCCTGGAAGACAAACCGGGTATTGGCGTTGAACCGTTATAATGGATTTTATATAAACCTGAATAGTATGCCAAGGAATTTAAGAACATTCAAAAAAGATATTGATTATTTAATAGACGAGGTGATCTCGGATTGCTGTACTTTTATATATATCAATCCCGACAAGAAAGAGGCAAAGGCCATGGAGGTGCTCAACGAGGCTATTGCCCTGAGGAATGAAATGTTTGATCGTCTGAATAAAATACATGAAAAACCGGCCAGGCCTCATTTCAAGACTTTGAAAGAAGAATTTCTAAAAAGAGTAGATGCCTTATTTGAAAAAATAAGTGAATTGGCAAAATAGTAAACCCGGAATCCTTCTTCAGGGGCGAATATTGATTTTGGACGGGGCAATGGGTACAATGATCCAGCGCCTTGGGCCGTCTTTCCCCCCGGGAAATGAGGGGAACAATGATATGCTTGTCCTTACCCGGCCGGAACTCATCCTTTCTATTCATAAGGATTACGTCAAGGCAGGTGCAGACATTGTTACCACCAACACCTTCAATGCCAATCGTATATCCCAATTGGATTACGGTATGCAGGATCAGGTTTACAAAATAAATTATGAGGCTGCCCGCTTGGCACATGAAAGCGGAGCCATGCTGATAGCCGGATCGATGGGACCTACCAACAAATCTGCTTCTATTTCGCCCGATGTTAACCAGCCCGGATTCCGTGCAGTGGATTTTAACACCCTGGTAGAAGCATACCGCGAACAGGCTCGCGGTTTGAAGGATGGAGGAGTTGACCTGTTTCTGGTCGAGACAGTGTTTGACACATTGAATGCCAAAGCCGCTTTGTTTGCCTTATCGGAAGAGGCGCCGGGAATCCCTGTTATATTATCGGCAACCATTGGTGACAATTCAGGAAGGGTACTTTCGGGACAGACCATAGAAGCATTTCTGGTTTCGACTGCACATGCCGGATTATTTGGAGTAGGTTTGAATTGCTCGTTCGGCCCCGATAAGATGCTGCCTTATATGCGAACTCTGTCGCGTTATGCCCTAACGTTCACCAGTGCTCATCCCAACGCCGGATTACCCGATCTGTACGGCAACTACAACCTTACTCCGGAAAAGATGATTCATCAGGTAAAACCCTATATAGATGAAGGCCTGGTAAACATCATCGGGGGATGTTGCGGAACAACCCCTAGTCACATAGCAGCCCTGGCAGCCATGGTCCACCAAAGCAAGGCTCCTGTAAGAAACCCGGGTTCTACCGGAGATGCCATGCCTTCCCGCTCAGTGATACTAAGCGGACTGGAAGTGCTGACCGTCCAGGAAGAACCGGCTTTCCTGGTAGTGGGGGAACGCACCAATGTTTCGGGAAGCCGCCGGTTTGCACGTCTGATCAATGAGAAAAAATACGACGAAGCACTGGAGATTGCACGGGGTATGGTTCAGGACGGAGCCCATATTCTGGATGTGAATATGGACGATCCCATGCTGGATGCCCCGGTTGCCATGAGAGAATTTTTACTCAGGCTTGGCTCTGATCCCGAAGTTGCCCGTGTACCCCTGATGCTGGATTCATCGTGTTGGGAAGTTCTGGAAGCCGGGTTACAATGCATACAGGGCAAGTCTATCGTCAATTCGATCAGTTTGAAAGAGGGACCCGCAGAATTTCTCAGGCGGGCCGGACTTATTAAAAAATACGGAGCAGCAGCCCTGGTTATGGCCTTTGATGAGCAAGGTCAGGCAACTACGTTTGAACGCCGTGTGGAAATTTGTACCAGGGCGTATCACATGCTGGTGGAAGAAGCCGGATTTGAACCACGTGATATTATCCTGGATCCCAACGTGCTGGCGGTAGGAACCGGTATGGAGGAACACCGTCATTTTGCGGCTGATTTTCTGGAAACGGTCAGATATCTGAAAAAAAACCTGCCAGGTGCCGTGATAACGGCAGGAGTGAGCAATTTATCATTTTCTTTTCGCGGTAATGAAACAGTCAGGGAAGCGATGCATTCCGTTTTCCTTTATCATGCTATTGCGGCAGGACTGGACATGGCGATAGTCAAGCCGGGGGCACAGCCCATTTATTCAGATATTCCTGAACCATTGCGTCATGCTGTGGAGGATGTTATCCTGGACTCAGATGCAGGGGCTACTTTGCGGCTGGTGGAAATTGCCGCCACGACTAGCGGGAAAGGGCAAACCCTTTCTGAAGATTCTGCTGGGCAGGCCTGGCGGGAGATGGAGGTAAGGGAAAGACTGATGTATGCCCTGCTACATGGGATAGAAAAATACCTTCAGGAAGACCTGGAGGCCCTATCCGGTGTGCCGGCCATAAAAATTGTGGAAAGTACCCTTATGGAAGGAATGACCAGGGTGGGTAAATTATTTGGAGAGGGCAAGATGTTCCTGCCTCAGGTAGTCAGGACGGCCAGGACTATGAAAAAAGCCGTTGCCATTCTTCAGCCGCGTATAGAGGCGGAAAAAAATAACGGACCGGAAGGAAAGACAACAGAAATGATACATGGTATCATGGCCACGGTAAAAGGTGATGTGCACGATATTGGGAAAAACCTGGTGAGCCTTGTAATGGAGTGCAACAATTACAGGGTGACCGATCTGGGAGTCATGGTCCCTGCGCACCGGATAGTTGAAGCTGCCATTGAAAATGAAGCGGCTTTTGTAGGGCTAAGCGGACTGATCACTCCGTCCCTGGATGAGATGACCGAAGTGGCCAAATCCATGGAGAAAGCGGGATTGACCATCCCCCTGCTGATAGGCGGAGCTACTACTTCGGCGTTATTTACCGCATTACGGATCGCACCCGGGTACAGCGGTCCGGTGATACATTGTCCCGATGCAGCGGGAATCGTTCCCCTGCTGGCAGATTGTTTTTCTTGTGAATCCCGTGTGAGGGAAGGTTTTAGGACAGAGCTGGGTGCTTCCCAGGCTCGTTTGAGAGAAGTCGCCCGAAGGTCTGCCTTTCGTGCAGAGTATTTATCTCTGGAGGAGGCACGTACCAACAAATGGGTTTCTACCGTTAACTGGAGAATGCGGAGTCTTTGTCCCCATTGCGGTCAGCGTCACGGACTGGATGATTTTGTACCTCCTTTTGTAGGGGTCCGTGATTACAAGATTCCGTTTGAAGTTTTACGCCCCTATGCAGAGTGGGATACTTTCCTAAGGACATGGGAAATACGTGAGAACAGGGAGCAGGCAGAGATAATCATGAAAGATGCCGGTAAAATGCTGGACGATCTTATAGGAGACCATTTTGGAAACATTGCATTTGCCCGCGCTGTCACCGGTTTCTGGCCTGTATTTTCCACTCCTGATGATCATCTTGTTTTTTTTACAGACGCATCGTGCAGAAATACCCTTCTGGATATGCCTATGGAACGTGACCTGATGCGTTACAAGGACGGATCGCCCAATATGTGCCTGACAGATTTTATTGTGCAGAAAGGTCCCGCACATACTCCTGATTATGCAGGACTGTTCCTGTTGACCGCCTCGTCGCCCGAGTTAGAAAGTTTGGCAGAGCATTTACGTGATCAGCAGGATGTATACGGTTCCCTGATATTAAAATCCTTGTTAGACATGTTTGCAGAGGCATGCAGTCAATACCTGCACCATGAATTAATGAGGCTCCCTTGTGGGGCTCTTCGCGGGATTCGTCCGGCCTTTGGATATCCATCCTGTCCCGGCCACGGACTGAAAAAAGGAGTAACAGCTATCCTGCAGAAGGAATACGACCTGGGGGTCACACTTACCTCGTCTTATATGCTGCAACCCGCTGCCTCGCTGTGCGGTATGTATATAGGTCATCCACAGGCCCGTTATTTTACTGTCCATAAAATCCCAGGCGTATGAAATTAACCAATATATTTCAGGTTGCCGAGAAAACATTCTCCTTTGAGTTTTATCCTCCGCGGGATGAGATCGCCGCCGTCGATTTAGGGATCAACATAGGACAACTGATCAAACTGAGCCCCTCTTTCGTTTCGGTTACTTACGGAGCCGGGGGATCTACGCGTTCCCGGACTTTTGACCTGGTGGATTTTTTGAAAAACAGTATAGGACTAAACACAGTGGCGCATTATACATGCGTGGGAAATACCAGATCTAAGACACTGGAAGACCTTAAAACACTGCGTATGCTTGGATTGCAGAATTTCATGTTACTACGGGGTGATCCCGAGGTGGGATCCAAATATGGCTTCATACCTTGTTACGACGGATTTGCCAATGCGACCGAACTGATCTCCTATGCACGGGAACATATTGATGATTGTTGCATCGGAGGGGGAGCCTATCCGGAGGTGCATCCCGAATCGCTCAATGCCGAGATTGATATGAAGAACCTGAAAAAGAAAGTAGAAGCCGGATGCGATTTTCTGATAACCCAGTTCTTCTTTGACAACAAGCGTTATTTTGATTTTGTTGCACGTGCGCGAAAAGCAGGGATCAAATGCCGGATTATTCCCGGAATCATTCCCCTTACCAGATATTCCCAGCTGGAACGCTTTGTGAACCTGTCACGTGCCTCCATACCTCCGGCTTTTTTGGAACAACTGGAAAGTAACCGGTATAATCCAGAAGCGATCTATAAAGCAGGAATGGATTTTGCCATCCGCCAGTGCCGGGATCTGCTGATGCTCGGTGCCCCGGGCCTTCATTTTTATACGCTAAACAAATCGAGGGCAACTGTCGAGATTTATCAGACCCTGCTGGTAAGATAACAATGCCAGAGGACAACACCTATAGCTACTGAAACATTGAGAGAATGCTTAGTCCCGTGCTGGGGGATTTCTAAGCATGCGTCACAGGAATCGACCACTTCCTGGCTTACACCCCGCACCTCATTCCCGAAGACGAGTGCCGTTCTTTGTCGCTTGTCAGGATTAAAATGCATCAGGTTCAGGGCTCCTTCGGCCTGTTCTACGGCACAAACCTTATATCCTTTCTGTTGGAATGTACGGACGGCATCCAGGGTATTCACATAATATGTCCACTCTACCGCATCCTCGGCGCCCAGCGCTGATTTGTGTATCTCGGCAGAAGGAGGACAGGCGGTGATACCGCACAGGCAAATGTGCTCAATGGCAAATGCATCGGCAGTGCGGAAGGCCGAGCCGATGTTATGCTGACTGCGGATGTTGTCCAAAATCAGTACTACAGGCATCCTGGGACTGTTGCGGAACTCTTCGCGTGACAACCGTTTGAGTTCCCTGTTTGGAATTTTTTTTGGCATACGGCAAAGGTACGGGTTTTTAATGTAAATTTGCATTATGCCAACTATGTATGTGATAAGCGGATGTAACGGATCTGGCAAAACAACGGCCTCGTATACCATTCTTTCCGAAATGTTCCAATGCCGGAATTTTGTTAATTCCGACGAGATTGCCAGAGGCATCTCTCCCTTTGATATTTCTCATGCGGCCATAGATGCAGGAAGGGTGATGCTCAAAAGGATAAAGGCTTTGACCGACACAAAGGAAGATTTTGCTTTTGAGACCACGTTGGCTGTTTTGTCCTATGCAAATCTGATAGAAAAGACAAAAAAGAAGGGATACGATATTATGCTGGTATATTTTTGGCTGAACAGCCCTGACTTGGCCGTGGAACGAGTCCAAAACAGGGTAATCGCCGGAGGGCACAGCATACCGGAAAACGTCATCCGCCGCAGATACTGGTCCGGAATGCGTAATTTATTCAATATTTATATACCCCTGAGTGACCGGTGGTTGTTGATTAATAATTCAGATACACCTTCTTCTCTGATTGCTGAAGGAAACGGCGTGAAAGAAACGAAAATCTATAGCCCGGAAGATTACGAAAAACTTAAAAAATTATCGCAAAACCTCCTCCCGGGCTCAGGTCAAGAATAAGCTTATCAGCAGCAGTGACTTCCTTCACCTCTATCCTGTAGTCTGTTGCATGACGGTGTGCGTTCACTCCGTCGGCAAATATCCTGGCTTTGTAAATACGTCCAGGTTCCAGGAAAGATAAGTCCATTGTTATGGTCCGGGGCGTCCAGTCAGTAAGGGCTCCCACATACCAATGCTCTCCTTTCTTGCGGGCAGAGACTATGTATTTTCCCAATTCTCCTTGAATAATGCGCGTTTCATCCCATACGGAAGGAATACCGGTTATGAAATCCGTAGTTTCCTGTTCCTTCCTATAGCTGGTCGGATTATCACACAACATAACCAATGGGTTGTCAAATACAATGTAAGTGGCAACTTGGTGAGCCCGTGTTCCGGCAGCCATAGGGTTGTTATAAACCGGATGAAAATCCTGGCGGATAGCATTACGCAATCCTCCCTGCGTATAATCTACGGGGCCGGCCAGCATCCTGATGTAAGGGAAAGTCACATCGTACGGCACAAGGTCCTCCCGGCTCCACTTGGATTGTTCCAGGCCAAAAACCCCCTCAAAATTGACCACATTCGGGTAGGTGCGGTTCAATCCGGTAGGTTTGTACATACCGTGCAAGTTGACCAGCAGCTTATAACGGGCCGCAGTTTCTGCTATCCGGTAGAGCATGTCCACCACCGGCTGATCGTCCCTGTTCATGAAGTCTACCTTGAATCCCCTGAATCCCATCCGGGAATATACGCGGCAAGCTTCCTCCAGTTTTTCGTCCAGAACATAACCCACGCACCAGAGAATCAGACCAACCCGTTTCTGGTTAGCGTATGAGACAAGCTTTTCCAGATCTATCTCCGGGATTGCTTTTATGATATCGCCTCCGGAAGGAGGCGACCAACCCTCATCCAGTATTACGTATTCTATTCCGTTTGCAGCAGCGAAATCTATGAAATATTTATATGTTTCTGTATTGATGCCTGCCGGAAAATCCACTCCGGTAATTCCCCAGTTGTTCCACCAGTCCCAGGCTACTTTGCCGGGTTTTATCCAATCCGTGGACCCAATCCGGTTCGGAGATCCCAATGCATAAACCATGTCGTTGACAGGAAGCTCAGTGTCCTTTTCCGCAACGGCCATGATACGCCAGGGAAACGAACGTTCACCAGAAGTACGGGCCAATAGTCCTGAATAACCGGTTGGGATCATCTGACCCCTTACATGGTCGGTTTTGGTCCCTGAGGGAATAGGTGCGAAGACTCCTTCGTACCCAAATCCGCCGGAAGTCTTACCACCACGCAGGTACATTCCGGGATACGATTCCAGGTCCGATTCGGTTATGACCATCCTCATACCGTCATCCAGACAGACCAATAGGGGCAGGAAAGCAAGCTTTTCAGTGTCGAATCCGCTAATGGGCGTTACCGTATATACGTTTTCAAAGGAGTTCCGGAAAGGACACTCTTCTCCGCGACTGTACGGAATGTAAGAGATGTGATCCTTTGGGAACAGGAACCCGGCCTTTTCACCTGCAATATGCAGGGAATCCTTGCGCGTAGTATAAAACTGATAGGCTGCGCCCTGGTCGTAGATCCTGAAACGAATGCCGAATCCTTCCCGGAACCTGAAATCCAATTGATTGTACCGGGCCTGGATGGCGGATTTTCTGTATAAGGGGGAAGGGATGTCTTCGCTCACTTGTGTCTGCCTGAACCAGATGAGCCGTGCTCCGGGTCCCAGGACAGTACCGTTTTCTAGACTCATGGAAAGAGCGGGTGATGATACCAGTACATTGCCTCTGTGCAGCAGGCAGAAAGAGATCTCCGTCTGGATAACAACCTGAAGTTCCAGCCTGCCGTCTGGTGAGGAAACGGAATGAACTTTCACTTTGGCCTGTATCCGCCCTGCAGAAATTCCTGTAAGCAAAACACACAACAAAACGGATCGCAGTGTATGTCCGAGTTTGGTTTTCATGTTTAATATCGGTTGTTTGCATCAAGAATGGAGAAGATAAAGGTATAATCCCCATATGGCAGCATGTGCTGTGACAATGGCAGGGCACCCCAGGAATTGACGCATCCCACCCCCATTTGGCGGAGATCTATACAACATTGCGTGAAGTTTTCTTCTTTCAAATCACGGGAATGACGGTTTTGTTTGGAAAGACCATCATCGAGCGTTTCCATGGCATAATGAAGGGCCGAAGCTGAAAACAAGTTATCAGTATCCACCCGGATCCCTGCACCCGATACATCCAGCAGTTCCCACCACCGGAGGTCTGTTCTTGTTCCGGTTTCCTGGGGCCTTACATAAGGGTAAAATTGAGAGGAAACGCTTTGTTCGTAAAGGCCGACAAAAGCGGCGTCTTTTCTGTCCGGATAGTTTTCTCCGGGACCTCTGCCGTAATAGACCAGACGGTCATATCTTTTTGGTGTAAAGAACCGCATCCCAAAACGGAACATAGGAGGCATTTGCAATGCTTCTTCTGCTCCGGTTTCCGTTACCAGTTGCTGTGTGATGCTGAGCCCTCCTCTTGGATCGGGACTGTATATCATGTAAAGTTTTGCCTTCAGCTGAGGCATTTCATATGTTGCCCTTATGGTTTTTCCGGTTACCTCAAAACCTTTGAATTCCATCTGTGGATCGAACCATGCCCTGTATTTAAGCTGGAGTGAAGCACCAAAATCGTTGTCGGTGGGAGCACGCCAAAAATTGGGCATAATCTGGGTGTTGTCCAGAAGTATATTTTTTCCCCCGAAAGAAAGCCGGGAAATAAATCCGTTCCGGTGGCTGAATTCCACATGCATATTTCCAGCATCTGCTATCAGCCAGTTATGGTCATTATCACATATATCAAACACAGGTTCTGGTTTTGGAGCATAACTGCAGTCTTTTGTTCCATAAAGATTAACAGGTAACTGTGCTTTAGCCAGGATTGTTCCGGCAGGCAGAAGCCCTTCTGCTTTACGGGTGAAAAAGCAGATATTCAGAAACAGCTCTTGACCACAGTACGCTTCCAGATCGGACAACCGGTACCCCAGATCTAAAGTGCTTGTTTGCTGCGGGGCCGTTTTCAGGTACGGCATATGTCCCTTGAGAACCGGGATGCCGTCAGCGATCAGCTTCCACTCCAGGGACAAGTGTGATAGATCCCGGAAGAAATATTCATTGAACACATTTATCTTGCCATTGACAACATCGGCCTCCCGGGTCCATACGTTCTGATAATAATATGCCACTTCTTCTGTATGGGGATTGGGATCCCTGTCAGGGCTGAACAACCCGTTACAATTAAAATTCTGGCTAGAAACATCGTACCGGTTGTAATCACCACCATAGCTGTGAACATAATAACCTCCCGGTTTCCACATATGCAGTGCCTGATCTACAAAATCCCAGATGAATCCGCCCTGGTATTGGGGAAATTTACGGATAATCTCCCAGTAACGGTTAAATCCTCCCATGGAATTTCCCATAGCATGGGCATACTCGCATTGTATCAATGGCCTTTGAGGATCGTTTTCCAGGTAACGGATACATCCTTCGTAATTCATATACATAGGGGCAAAGATGTCTGAGATCTCCGGCCTGGTGGCACGTTCATACTGAATGGGCCGTCCCTGGACATCGGCGTAGCGGAGAACCTCGTATCCCTTTGTGAAATTGTCACCGTCCCCGGCTTCATTGCCCATGGACCAGATGATCACACAGGCATGGTTTTTATCTCTCTGATACATTCTTTCAATCCTTTCCAGATGTGCCTGCGTATAATCGGACCTGGCGGCCAGGGTGTTTTTTCCGTACCCCATGCCGTGCGATTCAATATTTGCCTCATCTACAACATAAATCCCGTACAGATCGCACAATTCATACCAGAGTGAAGTATTTGGATAGTGGCTGGTCCTCACGGCATTGATATTATATTGTTTCATTAACTGAATGTCCTGTATCATGCGTTCACGCGATATATAATATCCCGTAACAGGGTCCATCTCGTGCCTGTTAACACCTTTGATCAGAACCGGTTGTCCATTAACCAGCAACTGTGCGTTTTTGATCTCGACATTCCTGAATCCCACTTTCCAGGGGATGAATTCTGTTACCCTGCCTGTGATGCTGTCTGCAAGTGAAAGAACAAGTGTATAGAGATGCGGTAGTTCTGCAGACCAGGTTTTTACATTTTTAATGGGAATGTTTCCCGACCAGGTGTCCCCGCCGCTTCCCCCGAGGTCTATTATTCTCAGACTGATTCCATGCTGGTCCAACAGTTCGGCCCGTACGCACATGTGTTCGGCAGGTTTGTTCAGGCTGACCGTTATATTCAGGTTGCCGTTTTTGTAATTGTTTTCCAGGGTCGGATTAACGATGAAATCCTGAATATGTGTATTTTCCCTGGCAACCAGGAACACATCCCTGCCTATCCCGCTTAGCCGCCAGAAATCCTGGTCTTCCAGATACGTCCCGTCACACCAACGGAATACTTTCAGTGCCATGAAATTCTCCCCTGATCGAAGGTAAGGGGTAATGTCAAATTGTGCTTCCAGTTTGCTGTCTTCCGAATACCCGGCGAACATACCGTTGATCCAAAGGCTCATATTGGAAGTAACAGATCCGAAATGAACGAAAACTTGTCTGCCTTCCCACTCCCGAGGCAGGGTGAAAGTATGGCGGTAATATCCTGTGTGGTTGTTGATCTCTGGTACCAGGGGTGGATTGGGCCGGTATTGATTTGCCCAGGCATATCCGGCATTAAGGTACAGCGGATCTCCGTATCCGTTCAGTTCCCAGAGTCCGGGAACGGGTATCAGTGCCCACGATCTGTCATCATATAAGGGATCCTGAAAATGTGAATAACCTTGGTCTGCATTCTGGGTCCAGGCAAATTTCCAGAGACCTTCCAGATTTTTAAAATATATGGAAGAATCCCTGCAGCCAGTCAGTGCCATGGGGAGTGTCTCGTAGGGGAAATAAGAGGTACGCATGGGAGCACGGTTGATCTGGTTCAATTCCGGGTCACGCCATGTTTCCTTGTATTCATACAGTGGATGGTCGGTTGTAATGTAATCAGCACCCGAGAGAATGAAATAATGAAAATCTTCGGGACGGTTTACCGTCCATACATTAACCGTAAGTCCCAGTTCATGTGCCCGCCGGATCCACCACGGATTTTCTTTCAAAATCCGTATATTGTAATCAAGTCCTGAATAACCTCTTTCTTTCAGTTGGTCCGGGGTTAGTGATCCTCCCAGGTAAGCTACCCTGGCATTTGGATCGGAATCGATGATCGTCTGGCATATGTGCGATGAGAAACTGATGTATTCTACTTTATTTCCGGTACCTGTTTGTTCAACCAGCTCCAGAATCTTGGCCACTGCTGCTTTTTCGGTAATTTGATCACGGTGAGGCTTGATCTCGATGATCAATCTTGTATGGTCAGATGCAGCGATAAGTGGCAGAATCTCGTCCAGCAGCGGGATGGTTTCCCCATTGGTCAAAAGATGTTCCGAAAGCTCACTGTAAGAACTTTCGTCCACTCTTTTTCCATTAAGCACCGGATCGTGTACCAGTACCACTTTGCCATCAGTTGTAAGATAGACATCTATCTCGGCCCCGTAACAACGGGCCTCGATAGCGTTTAGTACAGAACTTTTGGAATTTTGCGCCGATCCCTCTCTGGTCCAAAATCCCCTGTGGGCAATCACGCCGGGTTGTGACAGCAGGGGAAGAAAAGACAGGAGGTACAGGATGGATGAAACAAGGATGTTGCGTAACATGTCATTTTTATTTTGTAAATTGCAAATTGATTCGACAATCTGATATGCGAATATACGATATTTCTCAAGAAATTTTCAGCGGCACCATATTCAAAGGAGACCCCGTTCCGGCTGCAATACCGCTGTATCGCATCAAAGACGGCCATACTTATAATTTATCTTCTGTGTCTATGTGTCTGCACAGTGCGACACACATTGACGCCCCATCCCATTACATAGAGGATGGCCCTACCGTTGACCAGATCTCCCTGGAACGCTGTGTCGGGCCCTGTATGGTCCTGACTGCCAACGGACCTATTGATGAAGGGCTTATATCCCCGTTGTTGGGAAGAGGGGCAAAACGTTTGTTATTCAAGGGGAAGGGATGGCTTACCATGAAAGCTGCCATGGCTTTATCGCAAAGCGAGATCGTTTTAGTGGGAACGGAAGGCCAGACCGTGGGTCATGGAGTTAATATTGACCAGGTGCACCGGGTATTGCTTGAGAATAACATTGTCATTCTGGAGGGGCTGGTGCTTAAGGATGTGCCGGAAGGGAACTACTATCTGGTTTCTTTACCGCTTAAATTCGGAGGCATGGAAGGATCTCCCTGCCGTGCCGTTCTGCTGGATTATCTTCCGCCAGTGGATTGATCCGTGCCAAAAGCATAAACGATCTTTTGCAGATACAATTCCCCGGGTCTTAGCAGGCACGTGGGGTATCCCGGCCTGTTGGGGCTGTCCGGGTAGTTCTGGCATTCCAAGGCGACAGCATGACGGTTCCTGTGCGGGATACCATTCTTTCCCTTTCCATTCCCGTCCAGCCAGTTTCCTGTATAGACCTGGATGCCCGGTTGTGTAGTGTGAATGGTCACTAATCTGCCACTTATCGGCTCGCTAAGTACGGCGGCCTTCTGCATGGATCCATCAGACAGCGGGAGGCACCAGCAATGATCATATCCGTTACCTATATGCAACTGTTCGTTATCCAGGGTTATATCTTTGCCTATGGGTTTTGGTGAAGTAAAATCGAAAGGAGTTTTCCTAACGGGAGCGGGATCTCCCAGGGGAATACTGGTAGGATCTACAGGAAGGTAATAATCAGCATTGAGCTGTAGAATATGATTAAGGACAGACCCGTTGCCTTCCCCGGCCAGGTTAAAATAAGTGTGACTGGTCAGGTTGATAATGGTGGTCATGTCCGTTATGGCTCGCATTTCCAGTGTAAGGACATCGTCCTCGCTCCAGCGGAAGGTCACGGTAACCTGCATATTGCCCGGGTAATTCTCCTCGCCGTGCGGACTTGAATAGGTAAACGATACGGCATCGTCTCCTTCTTCAATGCGCGATATCCATACCTGAATGCACATAGACTGTGGTCCTCCGTGCAGGTGGTTTGGCCCGTTGTTGAGGGCAAGGCGGTATTCTTTTCCCTCCAGGGAGAATACGCCACGGGCAATGCGGTTGGCATACCTACCGACTGTCTTTCCGAAATACGGAGGATCCTGAAAATACTGCATAACATTCTGATACCCTGGAACTACATCTTCAACCAGGCCATTACGATCCGGTACGCCTATACCCATTACCGTAGCCCCAATGTTGCAAAGCTGTACGTAAGATCCTTTTTTATTGGTAATTTTGTAGCTAACAATGGCTTCTCCTTTGGGGGAGTAGCCGTGAATATACTGAGTTACTTCCATATCGCTTTTTATTGATCCTAAATATAAAGATACGAATAAAATGAAAAAGACTCTGAAAATTACAACCTGCTTTTTTATAACGCTGATTACTTCTTGTCAGCCTTACCACGACATGCCCGCAGGCGATTATCAATATCTTGCAGGGATCCATAATACCATTGACCTGAGACTGGATGATCTGTTTGATTCTTTTGGCGTAGAGGATTATCCCGAGATCACATCAAAATTGGAATACATCGTTTTTAGCCGTAATTTTCGTGTCGTTGTAATCACATATCATACGACAGATCCGTTAGGAAATCCGGTAATAGCAGACGGAACGCTATACTATCCCCTGGATTGTGACATCAGGGGTGTCGTGGAAATGTCGGGAATAGCCCATATGAATAAGAATTCAGGTTCTTCGGAAAATATCCCGGCGCTGGAAGCGCTACCTGTACTGGCCGGGTATGCCGTAATACTGCCCGATATGATAGGTTATGGCAAATACGGTAACACCAAACAGATGCCACACCCGTTCATGATGTGCGACAATCTGGGGAAAGTAGCCTGGGATATGCGCCTGGCGGCAACTGAATATTTCAGGACAATTGGATATGACATTCCCCGGCATACGATTATATCGGGGTATTCGTACGGAGGAGGAGTGGGATTGGCGGTTGCCCGTTATTATCAAGAACGCCACCGGAACCAGGTGTATGTTGAAAGGGTAGTGGTTGGAGGTGGTGCCTGTGATCTGAACGCCACTTTCAGGGGTTTTGCAGATAATCCCATATGTACCTACCCGCTTTTACCCGGGATCATCATGTCGCTGGATTATTATTATAATTTGGATCTGGATTACAAAATGATATTTAAGAGTCCCCTGGCAGATCATTATGCCATATGGTATGACAGAACGCGCAATGCCAGCGGATTGCTTTCATTGATCGGAGAAGATATGCGCAATTATATGCACCCCGATTTCTTTAAGCCTGTGGAAGAAAGGAATGCTGAATTCCAAAAACTGCAACCCATACTGGACATGAATTCAGCCGTGGACGGCTGGGTGCCTTACATGCCCATATACTTATATCATTCCACACAAGACCAGTACGTTCCCATCGCGGCGGCAGAGTATGCCTACAGCCAGTTTAAAAAGAAAGGGGCTTATATTGTTTACAAATCGGGTAAAGGGTCACATGCAGACTGGGGCGTCAAGACCTTTGCCGCACTTTTGCTTCACCTGGCAATCAAATAGCCGCTCCAGACGTGTACTTCATTCAGCGTATTCTGCAATGATCCTGAGGATTACTTCAGAGGCCTTTTCCATACTTTCCAGGGGCAGATATTCCATTTTTCCGTGAAAATTGTGGCCTCCCGCAAATATGTTGGGACAGGGAAGACCGCGGTACGATAATTGCGCTCCGTCTGTGCCGCCGCGGATTGGATGCACCCTGGGGGTAATCCCAGCGTCCCTGATCGCCTTGACGGCTTTTTCCACCACATGCATATGCGGCTCTATCTGCTTGCGCATGTTGTAGTATTGGTCTTTCATTTCCAGGGTTATGCAATTATTGTACTTCAGGTTCAGAAACCCGGTGATTTCCTGCATCAATTTCTTTTTTTGTTCAAATTTTTCCGGGTCATGGTCCCTTATGATGTAATTCATTTCTGCCTCTTCTACACTTCCCCGGATGGAGGTGATGTGAAAAAATCCTTCGTAGTGATCTGTAAATTCCGGTCTTTGTCCGACGGGCAGCATGTTGTTCAGCTCCGTAGCAATGATCAGGGCGTTGATCATTTTATTTTTTGCGTACCCCGGATGGATGTTCCGGCCCTGGACGTGGATACGTGCCATGGCTGCATTGAAGTTTTCATACTCCATTTCCCCAATCTGACCTCCGTCAATGGTATAGGCATATTGTGCCCCGAATTTTTCCACGTCAAACTTAGCCACACCCCTTCCGATTTCTTCGTCAGGGGTAAAAGCAATCATTACCGGTCCGTGTTTGACTTCGGGATGTTCCATAAGATATTCGGCTGCAGACATAATGGCTGCCACGCCTGCTTTGTCGTCGGCTCCCAGAAGGGTTGTGCCATCGGTAGTAATGATCGTTTGCCCTTTATAGGATAGAAGTTCGGGAAACTCATCGGGACTCAGGTACAATTCCTTGTCCTTGTTCAGGAGAATGGGCTTTCCGTCATAATCGAGAAAGATCTGCGGACGGATGTTCTTTCCCGGGGCATCGGGAGAAGTGTCTACGTGGGCGATGAATCCAACGGCGGGAACATCCCTGTCTATATTGGAAGGAATAGAGGCCATCACATAACCATAAGAATCCAAATGGGCTTGTGTGATCCCCATTCCGCGCAATTCTCCCAGTAAAATTTCCAGTAATGCCAATTGCTTTGCCGTGCTGGGCTGAGTTTCGGATTCAGGATCGGAAGCCGTGTCAAAAGAAACGTATCTGAGGAACTTGTCCAGTATTTTTTCCATAATCTGTTGTTTTATTTATTGTTGGCTGCTTTCATACTATTGAGGACCAGGTAAATAATAATACAGGCATAAGCCACTAAAGCGAGGGCTTCTGCGGCTACGGATCCCTGCCACCGGGTGTTTACCAGGTTAATACCGGCAAAACGCATGATGGCGCTGACAACTCCCATTAAAGCACCTCCGGCAATAAATCCGGAAGCCAGCAGGGTTCCGCGGTCTTTACGTTCTTCATTGATTTGTTTTTTCCCGCTCCGTGTAGAGACATACCAGGCTATAGCTCCGCCAACAAGCAGGGGAAGATTTAGCTCAAGAGGAATGAACATGCCCAGGGAAAAGGCAAGAGCAGGAATTTTCAAGACAGTCAACAGGATGGCTATGAGCCCTCCTATGCCGTACAACAACCAGGGAGCGCCTCCTCCGGACATCAGTGGTTCTATTACAGCAGCCATGGCATTGGCCTGCGGAGCTACCAGGGCGTTTTCGCCTGTAAATCCATACGTTTTATTCAAAACGATCATCACACCGCCGACAGTGGCAGCAGCCACCAAAGTTCCTGCAAACTTCCAAACTTGCTGTTTAAAGGGGGTGGCCCCCAGCCAGTATCCGATTTTAAGGTCAGTAATGAACGAACCCGAGACGGCCAGGGCCGTGCAGACCACACTTCCGATAATCAGGGCAGCGGTCATGCCGGCTGTCCCTTTCAATCCGGCAGCGACCATGATGACCGAAGCTAGGATCAATGTCATGAGTGTCATGCCGCTTACGGGGTTAGTCCCGACGATGGCAATAGCATTGGCAGCAACCGTCGTGAAGAGGAATGCAATAACCGCTACTACTATCAGCGCAATGATGGCGTGCCAGAGATTGAAATCGAGGACACCAAAGTAGAAGAAAATGAAGGTCAGAGCCAGCGTGACCAGGGTCCCGATTACGATGATCTTCATGGAAAGGTCCTTTTGAGTGCGTATGGCCTTTTCTTCCTGTGGGCTGCGTTTTCCTCTAAGTTCCCTGCCAGCCATTCCCAGGGCAGATTTAATAGTCCCGGAGGCCTTAATGATCCCGATGATTCCGGCCACTGCTATGCCCCCAATGCCGATATGCCTGGCGTATCCGGTAAAGATCTCCTCGGGGCTCATCTGACCTATGGTCTGAACGATCCCGCTCCCCATCAGGTCAATGACCTGTCCGCCCCAGATCAGGTTCATCAGCGGAATGATCACAAACCAGACCAGGAACGATCCGCAACAAATAATAAAGGCATATTTCAGACCTATTATATATCCCAGCCCCAGGACGGCCGCACTTACGTTGAGTTTGACCACCAGCTTGACCTTATCGGCCAGGGAAATGCCCCAGGGGATTACCCGCGTGGTAAAAACTTCGCTCCACCATCCGAAGGTCGAAACAATGAAATCATACAGGCCGCCAACTAGCCCGCTGATAAGAAGGTACCGGGCGCTTTTGCCTCCTGTTTCCCCGCTTACCAGGACCTGTGTAGATGCCGTAGCTTCGGGAAAAGGAAATTTGCCGTGCATGTCTTTCACAAAATACTTGCGGAAAGGAATGATAAAAAGAATACCCAGTATCCCTCCCAGGAGTGAACTAAAGAATATTTTCATAAAATCCATCGACATCCCGGGATACTTATCCTGCAGGATATACATGGCCGGCAGGGTGAAGATGGCTCCGGCGACAACCCCTCCTGAACAGCCTCCAATAGACTGGATAATCACATTCTCGCCCAAGGCATTCTCGCGCTTGAGCGCAGAAGAAAGACCTACGGCAATGATGGCAATGGGGATGGCCGCTTCGAACACCTGACCAACCTTCAGTCCCAGGTAGGCAGCTGCTGCAGAAAAAATTACGGTCATGACCAGACCGGTGATCACAGACCAAAATGTGACTTCGGGGTATTTTTTAGAGGGAGACATGAGGGGCTCATACGTTTCACCCGGATTCAGTTCCCTAAAGGCATTATCGGGAAGTTTTCCCGGTTTGTTTTCCAATTGTTGCATGATATTCTTCTAATGTGAGTTCGTTTTCGTGTATATATGTTGCGGCGGTGATGCCTACGTACCTGTAATGCCAGGGTTCATGTTCATATCCTGTTATATCTTCCTTTTTGCGGGGATACCTTTCAATGAAACCAAACAGGTGGGCATACTGTCTGAGCCAGGCTGCTTCCGGTGAATTTCTAAAAGAGATGTGGGTGCTGTTGATGTCTACCGTAAGTCCTGTCTGGTGTTCCGAGTGTCCCGGACGAGCAGAGAAACGTGCTGCACTTTTCAGGCCTCTTCGCTTTACAGCATTTTCAAACAAGCCGGCCTGTATGGTATCGGATCTGTAGGCCGAGCGGTTCCACAGGATGATGCTGTCTTCCTCTGCCCGGTGGCACATAGCCGCAAAGGCGGCAGCTGCTTCACTGCGCAAAAGGTTCATTATGCCCCTGTTATACTTGTCTTTTATGGGGACCAAGTCGTGCGGGCGGTAGCCTTGGGCAAGCTTGTTTTTTTTATTTACCAGAATGAGAATGCCGAGAGAAGTATCAGCCACTGCAATGTCAGCATAACTGTCCTGGCGGTTTTGCAGCCAGGTATCGGGAGATGAAAAAAAAACCTGTATGAGGAAACACAGGAAAAACGATTTCATTGTGCAAAAATAATGAAATAATCCTATAAAAATTTGTGAATTGTCGAAAATCATTTACCTTTGCAGCCCGTTTGAAAATTAACGGTCGTTCATTGACGTATTAAAGAGAGATAATAGAGGTAAAAAGAAAAAAGAAGAATTAGTCTGTAATTAGAAGGTCTAAAGGCCGTCGCAATTAGGGACTACAATTAAAGAAGATCAAGGGTTACCGGCCGAGAGGTTGGTAACAGCGAGAGATTCGGGACGAGAAAAAGTTACGAAGGGCGTATGGGGGATGCCTTGGCTTCCGGGAGCGAAGAAGGACGTGGTAAGCTGCGAAAATTGCCGGGGATTAGCAAACATGAGATGATCCGGCGGACTCCGAATGGGACAACCCACCGGGCTGAAGGCCCGGTACCACCTTCAGGGGTGGGGCAGACGCAGGGAACTGAAACATCTAAGTACCTGCAGGAAAAGAAAGAAAGATCGATTCTCTGAGTAGTGGCGATCGAAAGGAGAATAGCCTAAACCGTTATTGTTTCGGCAATGGCGGGGTTGCAGGACCCGATAACAAATAGCATCAAAGAAGAGGAAGTTGCCTGGAAAGGCACACCGTAGTGCGTGAAAGTCGCGTACTTGTAACTTGATGATATTTATCGGGCCTCCTAAGTAGGGC
This sequence comes from Bacteroidales bacterium Bact_09, assembly GCA_001603455.1. Taxonomy (GTDB): domain Bacteria; phylum Bacteroidota; class Bacteroidia; order Bacteroidales; family UBA932; genus DMER64. The sequence goes on from LUZA01000025.1 coordinate 81,445, forward strand.
GGGACACGAGGAATCCTGTCTGAATCTACGGGGACCATCCCGTAAGGCTAAATATAACCGGAAGACCGATAGCGAACCAGTACTGTGAAGGAAAGGTGAAAAGTACCCCGAATAGGGGGGTGAAAGAGAACCTGAAACCGTACGCCTACAAGCGGTCGGAGCGGATGTAAATCTGTGACGGCGTGCCTTTTGCATAATGAGCCTACGAGTTACTGTTGCTAGCCAGGTTAAGTACTTCAGGTACGGAGCCGAAGCGAAAGCGAGTCTGAATAGGGCGAAAGAGTTAGCAGTAGTAGACGCGAAACCTAGTGATCTACCCTTGGCCAGGTTGAAGTATCCGTAAAAGGATATGGAGGACCGCACCAGTATCCGTTGAAAAGGATTTGGATGAGCTGAGGGTAGGGGTGAAAGGCTAATCAAACTGGGAGATAGCTCGTACTCCCCGAAATGTCTTTTGGGACAGCCTCAAGCTGAAGAGTTTACCGGAGGTAGAGCTACTGATAGGATGCGAGGGCTTCACCGCCTATCAAATCCTGACAAACTCCGAATGCCGGTAAATGATGCTTGGGAGTGAGTTACCGGGTGCTAATGTCCGGTAGCGAGAGGGAAAGAGCCCAGACCAACGGCTAAGGCCCCTAAAGTGTGTTAAGTTGAAAGAACGAGGTGCGGTTGCTGAGACAGCTAGGATGTTAGCTTGGAAGCAGCTAATCATTTAAAGAGTGCGTAACAGCTCACTAGTCGAGCGACTGTGCGTGGATAATAATCGGGCATCAAACACACTGCCGAAGCCATGGACTTCAAAGAAGTGGTAGGGGAGCATTCCAGAGGGCGTAGAAGGATGATCTGTGAAGGCATCTGGAGCGTCTGGAAAAGAAGATGTAGGCATAAGTAACGACAATGCGGGTTAAAAACCTGCACACCGAAAGCCCAAGGTTTCCTGATCAATGTTAAACAGATCAGGGTTAGTCAGGTCCTAAGGGGCATCCGATAGGAGAACCCGATGGACAAATGGTTAATATTCCATTACCTGTATGAGATAGGGAAGGAGTGACGTAGTAGTGACATGTACGCCGACTGACGGAATAGTTGGTTGAAGCACGTAAGTATATCTGCAGATTAAGAGTTGGTGGATGCTGAAGTGCGACAGTACCGTAAAGCTTCGGCTGCGCGGATAGTTACAGTAATCAGACTACCGAGAAAAGCTTCTCCCCCGTTACGTTTCATACAGCCTGTACCGTAAACCGACACAGGTGGGCGAGGAGAGGATCCTCAGGTGCTCGAGAGAATCATGGCCAAGGAACTCGGCAAAATGACCCCGTAACTTTGGGAAAAGGGGCCCCTGGCGACAGGGCGCAGAGAAATGGCCCAGGCGACTGTTTAACAAAAACACAGGGCTTTGCGAAATCGAAAGATGATGTATAAGGCCTGACACCTGCCCGGTGCTGGAAGGTTAAGAGGGGGCGTTAGCCGCAAGGCGAGGCGCTGAATCGAAGCCCCAGTAAACGGCGGCCGTAACTATAACGGTCCTAAGGTAGCGAAATTCCTTGTCGGGTAAGTTCCGACC
>LUZA01000026.1 GCA_001603455.1 Bacteroidales bacterium Bact_09
ATGGAAAATAGTGGGATAATGGGGAAAATCCGGCAGAAAGGCATCTTAACGATGCATTCGCATTATCATAGAGAGTATGTGAAATAGATGATTCACGTAACAAATATACGAATTTTTGATAAAAAAATTGGTTAATAAAATAAAGTACTTTATATTTGTGACAACATTAATTATTAAAGCCATGGAAAAAGTCTTGAATGAAAAAGAAAGTCTTGAGTTGATCACCAGGATGATCGACAACACCCGGAAGGGAATGGAGAAAAATGCAGCACGCCCCATGCTCATATTCGGCTATCTAAGTGTGCTCACGGCTCTGGCTGTCTGGTTTGCTATCCGCCAGACAGATGATTATATGTACAACCTGTTGTGGTTATCCATACCGGTTCTGGGATGGATCATTTACGGAATCATGGAAAGAGGCAAGACCCGTACAAAGGGCGCTTCCCGTTCACACATGGGAAAACTCATTACCCGGATATGGATCCTGCTTGCCGTGGCCATGTTCCTGTGTGCTGTTGCAGCCTTCCTGGTTCACCCTTTTCCCGCCACTTTTGTAATTACACTGCTAGTGTCTGTTGGTGTGAGCACTTCCGGGCTCATGGTCCTGTATAAACCATTCATCGTGTGCGGATTAATCGGGATCCTCTTGTCTTTTGCCTTTTTGTGGGTCGAAGGGATCAATACGATCCCGCTCATAGCCATAGCTTTTGTCATCATCATGGTGGTCCCGGCCCATATATTGCAGTGTGCAGCCAATAAAAAACTCAGGAGCGATGTTTAAGGAACTGGATCCCCTGTTGCATTCAGAACTGCGTCTGGCGGTGATGTCGGTACTTATTTCCCTTGAAGAGGCCGATTTCGTTTACCTTCAGAAACAAACGGGAGCCAGTCCCGGGAACCTGAGTATACAGCTGGACAAGCTTAATGCAGCCGGGTACATAGAGATGGAGAAAACATTCAGGGGAAAGAAACCCCGCACGGTGTGCCGTATCACACCCGGGGGACTGGAAGCATTCCGATCCTACGTAGAGGCGATTAAAGGCTATCTGGAAGTCTGAATGGTCCCGCTGGCTATCAGGCCGGCCAGGGCAACTATGCATTCCCTGCGTGTCATCAGGCTGAGACGGGATAACTCGGCAATATCAAAATCCTTGTACTCCGTTTGTGTCCCGAGCACCTGAAGCAGGCGGCGGTGTTTGTTGTCCAGGGTAAAATGGAGCGGTCTGGCCGAGTGGGTCATTTTCAGCACAGTGGTTTCCAGTTCGGAAGCCACTTTGTTTTCATCCCCTTTCCTGATGAAGCACACGTGTTTTCCCGATTCGTCAGGGGCCGAATGAGGGGCTTTCGTGCTTTTGGGAACCTGTACTTCCATGACCACCTTCCCTTCGTGTTCCCAGTAACGGGTAGTATAATGAACGGCAGGTCTGCAAAACACATGGGCTGCCGCTTCCACCACGTAGGCTTCTTCTTCCTTGTGTTTCAATCCGGCAATCCGGCCGTTATCCTTGACCCCCACCAGCAGTCTTCCTCCTTCTGTGTTGGCAAAGGCGGCCAGGGAACGTGCGATCTTTTTGGCGTCATTCAGGAAATATTTAAAATCCTGTCCGGCGTGTTCCCCTTCCTGTATCATTTTCTCCAACGGATGCATAATGCAAAGATAGCATTCCTTTTTCCTATCTTTGCGTTATGGAAAAAGCGATTTTTGCCGCAGGTTGTTTCTGGGGCGTGCAATATTACCTGGACATGGCTCCGGGAATTATAAATACCACGGTCGGTTACACAGGAGGTCATAAGGAAAACCCTTCCTATGAAGAAGTAAAAGCCCACATAACCGGCCATGCCGAGGCTGTAGAAGTGGAATTCGATCCGGTTCTTACGAGTTTTGAAGAATTGTGCCGTTTGTTTTTCGAGATCCACGATCCAGGGCAAACAAACGGACAAGGGCCCGATATCGGACCGCAATACCGGTCAGAGATTTTTTATCTGAACGACAAACAACGGGCGACTGCCCAAAAGTTAATACAGATCCTCAGGGATAAAGGCCATACGGTTCACACCGTTCTTACACCGGCCACCCGTTTCTGGCCTGCTGAAAAGTACCACCAGCATTATTACCATAAAACAGGGCACAATCCCTATTGTCATTTCCGCATAAAAAAATTCTGATCATGGCAGACGAAAAAGTGATTTTCTCTATGAACGGGGTCAGCAAGATCCTGCCTTCAAGCAATAAAACAATTATTAAAAACATCTACCTGTCCTTTTTTTACGGGGCAAAGATCGGCGTGATAGGATTGAACGGGTCCGGGAAATCCACGCTTTTGAAGATCATTGCAGGACTGGAAAAAGGGACCGAAGGGGAAGTTGTCTGGGCCCCCGGGTATTCTGTAGGATACCTGGAACAGGAGCCGCATCTGGATGATACCAAGACTGTCATGGATACGGTCCGGGAAGGAGTACAGGAAGTGGCTGACCTGCTGAAGGAATATGAAGAGATGAACCTGAAGTTTGCCGAACCTATGAGCGATGAACAGATGAATGATCTGATCATCCGCCAGGGAGAACTGACTGAGCAGATCGACAACGCCGGAGCCTGGGACTTGGATTCAAAACTGCAAAGGGCCATGGATGCCCTGCAGTGCCCGCCAGCCGGATCTTCCGTGAAACACCTGAGCGGAGGGGAACGGCGTCGTGTGGCGCTGTGCCGCCTGCTGCTGAGCGAGCCCGATGTTCTCTTGCTGGACGAGCCTACCAACCACCTGGATACGGAAAGCGTACAATGGCTGGAAGCCCACCTGCAGCGGTATAAAGGTACTGTCATAGCCGTAACCCATGATCGGTATTTCTTGGACAACGTGGCCGGCTGGATCCTGGAATTGGACCGGGGCGAAGGCATCCCCTGGAAGGGGAATTATTCATCCTGGCTGGAACAGAAGACCATCCGCCTGTCGATGGAAGAAAAGCAGGAAAGCAAACGCCGCAAAACACTGGAGCGCGAACTGGAATGGGTGCGCATGGCACCCAAGGCGCGTCATGCCAAATCAAAAGCACGTCTCTCGGCATATGAAAAAATGCTTAACCAGGACAGCCGGCAGAAGGAAGAACGCCTGGAGATTTTTATTCCAGACGGGCCGAGGTTGGGTGACAAGGTGATAGAAGCCTCAGGCGTTGCGAAAGCTTACGGCGAAAAACTGCTCTTCGAGAACCTTAATTTCAAGTTGCCTCCGGCGGGTATTGTGGGTGTGATTGGACCCAACGGCGCCGGAAAGACCACGTTGTTCCGCCTGATCATGGGAGCGGAGACCCCCGATGCCGGCGAGTTCAGGGTAGGGGAGACCGTCCGACTTGCTTACGTGGACCAACAGCACAAACAAATAGATCCCGATAAAACCGTTTACCAGACCATTGCAGGCAACTCGGAATACATTCGTCTGGGGAACCGCGAGGTGAATGCGCGGGCTTATGTTTCTCGTTTCAATTTCTCAGGGGCGGACCAGGAAAAACGGTGCGGGGTATTGAGCGGCGGGGAACGCAACCGGCTGCACCTGGCACTGACACTGAAGGAAAACGCCAATGTCCTGTTACTGGACGAGCCCACCAACGATGTGGATGTCAACACGATAAGAGCCCTGGAGGAAGGTCTGGAAAATTTTGCGGGTTGTGCCGTGATCGTATCCCACGACCGGTGGTTCCTGGACCGCATTGCTACGCATATCCTGGCCTTTGAAGGCGATTCCGGGGTGTATTTCTTTGAAGGCTCATACAGCGAATATGAAGAAAACCGTAAACGTCGCCTGGGAACGGAAATCAAACCGTTTAAATACAAGAAGCTGCAGGATTAGTATCAGCTTTGGCACGGGCCTGCAGAAATCCTTATTTTTGGTACCATTGGGACAAAACGTAATTAATTACTTATAAATATATGACAACAGAAAAAAAAAGCTATGCATTGCCAATCATCATGATGATTGCACTATTCGGAATGATCTCATTTGTGACCAACCTTGCAGCACCAATGGGACAAGTATTGAAAGAACAATTTGGGGTATCCAATTTCCAGGGGTTACTGGGTAATGCGGCTAACTTCATAGCCTATGCCGTTATGGGAATACCAGGAGGTATCCTTTTGCAGCGCATAGGATATAAGAGGACAGCTCTCATAGCCATTGCCATTGGTTTTCTGGGGGTTCTTATTCAATTTATTTCGGGTCACTCACCCCAGGGTGCAGCATTCAGTGTATATCTTCTGGGAGCATTTGTTGCCGGTTTTTCCATGTGTTTATTGAACACGGTAGTAAATCCCATGTTGAACACACTGGGAGGCGGAGGTAACAAAGGCAACCAGCTTATACAGGTTGGGGGTTCCTTCAACTCTGTTATGGCTACGCTGACTCCTGCATTGGTAGGTATTTTAATTGGCGAGGCAGCCAAGGCCAATATCAAGGATGTATTTCCTGTGATATACATTGCCCTGGGAGTATTTGCCCTGGTCTTCTTTGTCTTACTGGCAGTGAAAATCCCCGAACCACATGTGGCACAGAGCAAAGAACCTTTAAAGCAATTGATGACGGGTGCTCTCAAATACAGGCATTTTGTTTTGGGTGCAATAGCCGTTTTCGTATATGTGGGAGTAGAAGTAGGAACCCCGGGCGTAATGATCTACTGGCTTTCCGATAATCCCGAGATTGGGAAAACCATCGCCGGTTTTGTAGCAGGTACTTATTGGCTGCTTATGCTGGTCGGCCGTCTGATAGGGGCTTCAGTGGGGAATAAGATATCCAGTAAAGTAATGCTTTCCGTTACTTCAGCAGCAGGATTGGTTTTGATTCTTTTGGCGATATTTTCTTCAACATCTACCATGATATCCCTGCCCGTATTGCAACGTTCTGCTCTTGGGTCACTTTCCTTCGGACTGGCCCAGGTGCCTGTCAATGCCATGTATATTGTACTGGTAGGTCTGTGTACCTCAATTATGTGGGGCAGTATTTTCAATCTTGCCGTGGAAGGACTTGGCAAGTATACGGCTGCAGCTTCCGGTATATTTATGGTGTTGGTCTGTGGCGGAGGTATTCTTCCGGCAATCCAGGGATTAGTTGCTGACAAGGCAGGATATATCCCCAGTTACTGGGTGATTATTTTGGGTCTGGCCTATATTTTATTCTATGCTTTGGCCGGATCAAAGATTATTAACAGAGAAATCCAAACACAATAAATCATGGGAAAACCTTTCGTAATAGGCATTGACATAGGAGGTCAAAGCACAAAACTGGGCGTGGTGGATGCACGCGGTAACATAATTATCCAAACTTCTTTTGATACACGCGAGATCATTGCACTAAAAGTGTATATGAACGAGATGGAAAAGAGCCTGGCCCGGATCATAAACTTACCGGCAGTGGGAGGAAAGGATAAGATCAAAGGAATAGGCATAGGGGCGCCCAACGGCAATTATTATACAGGAACTATTGAATCTGCTCCCAATCTGAAATGGGCAAAGGACAAGCAAGGTAATCCCGAGGTCGTTTACCTGAAGAAAACGGTGGAAGCCGCCTTGAACCTGCCTGTTGTGGTTACCAACGACGCCAATGCTGCCGCACAGGGAGAAATGATCTATGGTGCAGCCAAAGGGATGAAAAATTTCATTGAAATCACACTCGGAACAGGCGTAGGGAGTGGTATTGTGATTGACGGAAAAGTAGTTTACGGTCACGACGGTTTTGCCGGAGAATTGGGGCACACCACATCTATTCGCAGAACAGGCCGTCAGTGCAATTGCGGCAAGATCGGCTGTCTGGAAACCTATGCTTCGGCCATCGGCGTAGCCAGGACAGCACGTGAACTGCTGGAAATGGAACCCAGAAGAGCCAGCCTGCTCCGGAATCTGCCAGCTGATGATATCACGTCAAAAGATGTTGCCGGGGCTGCCGCCAAAGGAGATGAACTTTCCATTGACGTTTTCAATTATACCGGCCGTCTGCTGGGAGAAGCCTTTGCCGATTTTGTAGCTTTCAGTGCACCGGAGGCCATTATCCTTTTCGGAGGTCTTGCACAGGCGGGGGATCTGATATTTAAACCGACCCTAGAGGCCATGGAAGACAACCTGCTTTCCATTTGGAAAGGGAAAGTCAAATTGCTTCATTCCGAATTGCCCGGATCCGAGGCGGCAATTCTTGGATCTGCTGCCCTGGCCTGGGAATTGTAAAGGATTGGAGTATGGATATTGATATCATTAAAAAACAATTCAGAGATAAATTTGGGGATTTCGGGGGTGAATTATATACTTCGCCGGGAAGGGTAAATCTGATAGGAGAACATACTGATTACAACGGAGGGTTCGTATTCCCTGGTGCCATTGATAAAGGAATGGTGGCCGTTATTCGCAAAAACGGAACCGGGAAGGTCCGTGCCTGGTCGGTGGACCTGCAGGATTATGCCGAATTTACTATGGAAGAAAGCGATCTGCCCAAAGCTTCCTGGGCCCGGTATATCTTTGGGGTATGCCGTGAGATCATCAAAAGAGGCGGGAATCCGGGGGGATTTGATACCGCTTTTGCCGGAGATGTGCCCATGGGAGCCGGGATGTCCTCTTCGGCTGCACTGGAAAGCACCTATGCATTTGCCCTCAATGACATGTTCTTCCTGGGAATAGACAAATTTGAGCTGGCACGCATTGGTCAGGCCACCGAGCACAATTATGTGGGCGTAAAATGCGGGATCATGGACCAGTTTGCATCGCTCTTCGGGAAAGAGGGGAACCTGATTCGTCTGGACACCCGTTCCATGGAATACAAGTATTTTCCTTTCCATCCCCAGGGATATAAACTGGTTTTGTTCGATACGGCAGTAAAGCACGAACTGGCCTCCTCGGCTTACAACAAACGCCGCGAATCGTGTGAAAATGCAACCCGCATTGTGCGCGAAAACGGACATCCTGAGGTGGAATTTCTCCGGGATGTTAGCATGGATATGCTTTATGCAGTTAAGGAAAAGCTTCCTGCCGAAGATTTTAAAAGAGCCGGATATGTCATTGGGGAAACCACCCGGGTACTGGCCGTAAGCGACGCACTGGAAAGAGATGATTACGAAACGGTCGGACATATGATGTATCGGACACATTACGGCATGAGGGACCTGTATGAGGTTAGCTGCCCCGAACTTGACTTTTTAAACGATATTGCCAAAGAATGCGGTGTTACCGGATCGCGCGTTATGGGAGGAGGTTTTGGCGGATGTACCATCAACCTGGTAAAAGAACATTTATACGGAGGATTCCTGATAAAGGCAAAAGAACAATTTGCCCGCAGATTTGGTCACAAGCCTAAAGTATATGATGTGGTGATCAGCGACGGTGCCCGCAGGATCTCTCAGTAAGGGAGTTCCGGTTGGTCAATATCCAGGAAAACGCACGTATTGCCTATGAGTTCCAGAAAGCGGAAGAAATCTGTTTTTGATATGACGGCTGTATACCGGTTGTCGTTGGGATGAAAACTGATTTCTTTCGCTTTTTTTAATTTGTCATCCAGGAATAAAACAACGTGATTATCAATATCATTTATCAGCCCAAAAGGGGATACAGAGCCGGGTTCCACACCCAGGTAGCGCATCATGCGTTTAGGAGATGCAAAGGTTAGTTTGCCCTGACAGAGCATTTTTTCGATCCGGTGAATGGGTAATTGCCTTTTCCAGTCGAAGACCACCAGATAATGCCTGTTTCCTTTGTGATTCCTGAAAAAAAGATTTTTGCAATGCTGGGCTTCAATATCCTTCCAGTAAGCAATGGCGTCCTCTGCAGTCGGAAGGGGCGGGTGCTGGTACAAACGGTATGAAATATCCCAGGCTTGGAGTTGTTTCAATACTTTGTCCTTGCGATCTTCCATAGTGCAAATTTACATATATTTGTATTATGATAATAAGGAAAGCAACGAAACCGGATGCTGCAACCCTGGCGCGGAACCAAGTGCAGATGGCCCGGGAATCGGAAAATATCATATTGGATTACCAAACCGTCAAAAAAGGAACTGATTCCTACCTGACCGATGAAAACCGGGGAACTGCCTACATTGCCGAAATTAACGGAAAGATTGCCGGATCACTGCTCGTCACCAGGGAATGGAGTGACTGGCGGAACGCTTGGATCTGGTGGATTCAGAGTGTTTATATCATTCCGGAATATCGCAGGCAGGGTATATATAAGGCGTTATACTTTCATTTACAGCAATTGGTACGTTCTTCAGATGATGTGATGGGCATTCGTTTATATGCTGCTAAGACAAACAACAGAGCCCTTGAAGCGTATCGCAGGCTCGGAATGACCGATGAGCATTATGTAACCTTTGAATGGATGAAAGATCCAGCCACGTGATTCAGTGAAATACAGGAGCGATCCCCACTGAGAGCGTGTAATTTATACCGGGCATGGGTCTTCCGAGAACCGATTCGTATTCTTCATTAAACAAGTTCCGGATGATCCCTTTCAGATGAATAACAGCCCAAGGGAAAACGAGCTTTTTTTCCAAAGACAAATCATTCATAAAGTACGGTCCCAGGACTCCCAGCCTGGTATGAGTCTGGTTACTGGAAGTAGTGTATCTTTCACTGTAATACGTCCAGTCATAAGTCAGGGTCCAGTTCCTCCATCCCAGACGTCCGGTAATGGCCGATGAAAATTCCGGAATGTAAACAAGTTGTTTTCCTATGGACTGGTCTGCCCAGCTTACGGGGTCTCCCAGGTTCAGTGATCTTGTCCAGGCAAAGTTCCCGTCTGCTTCTAAACGCCATTCTCTACCTGGTTTTAGCTTGAGTGAACCTTTGATCTCTATGCCGTAGCTTTTTACCTGTTTGACATTGACGGGTGACCAGAAACCCTTGAAGGTAGGCAACCAGAGGATCCAGTTGTCAATCATTGAATGAAACATGGCGAGGTTTACGTTCCATCCACTTTTCCTTCCATTATGCGAGGCTGATATACCTGCATCATATGTTCTGCCCTCTTCGGGTTTCAGGTCCGGATTGCCCCCGGGCATAAAATATAGGTCGTTCAGGGTAGGGTAACGGAAGTTTTTGGCCACTGAAGCTTTCAGCACAAGCTCTCCTTTTTTTGACAGCAAGTATTCGGCAAAAAAGGAGGGGATCAAGGGAGTCAGGTTTTCTCCGTATACATCGTCTCGCAGGTTAAGAGTGAATCCCAGTCTTTCTGCCGGACGGTATTTAACGGAAGAAAAAACCGATAGTTCCAGCCTTGCCTGCTCATAGCCTACCAGGGCCTGTTGGCCCTCCACGGAAACTACAGCGTTGTCCGCGGTCCTGACAAAATGTTGATTCAGAGACAAATTGGCCGAAAACATCCACTTGTCTGTATACCATTCTCCTTCTGCCTGGGTAAAAAAAGTATGTACATTACTCTGGGAATTGACCATGTTAGCCCATTGGCCGTTGCCAAGATCACGTTTATACTGGTAAAGCATGTCGGTATACATATAACCTGCCCTGGCACTCAGTTTGTCCCTGGCACCCAATCTGTGCCAGCTTATCACTGAGCGAAACGAATTGTCAGTCTGATTATTCCTTACGCTGCTGTTTTCCTTGTAATCTACATTCAACAACGGGATCCCCCTATCGGTCCTGGCATACCAGGCAGAGATGTTCCAGGTACCCTTTCCTGTGCCTTTAAACTGAAGATCCTGCAACAGGTGAAAATCGGCGAAACCGCCGTTCTTGTTACGTTCCACCGGAAATTCATACCCTGTTATATTTCCATTGTCGTCATAAAAAAAATTTTTCTTCCGGTAATTGATGTATTGATAATCATTTTTAGAATAAGCGTAATAAAATCGGGTCTGACTGCTCCATTTGTCTTTTTTGTAAGAAAAGCGTAAAAATTCATCAAAAGTCCGGAAACTTCCCAGGCCCTGAATGTAATTAACCGATAGTCCGTTAGCGTCAGAAGTTCCTGTTGACAAGGCTATGGCTCCTCCCAGACCGCCTGAAGAGACAGTCACCGAACTGGGACCATGGTAAAGATCGGCTTTATCTATAAAAAAAGACGGAATGGTCGAAAAATCAACCATTCCCAATAAAGGAGAATTGATCTTCATTCCGTTCCAGGTGACCTGTGTATGGGAAGGGGACGTTCCCCGGAAAGATGCAGTAGAAAGCGTTGCGCGGCCGTAGGATTTGATAAAAATAGTACTTTTCTGACCTAGCACTTGTGCCAGGGAACCTGTTATATCACTGCGCAATCCCGCCGAATCGAGTGTAGTTTTCTGCATGCCCATATCCCGCAACCTTCTTTGGGCAGTTATCCGGATCGTATCCAGCTGCCTTACCTCTATAGTATCCTGTGCCGCCAGGTATCCGCAGGATAGAAACAGGATATACAGAAAGGCGATCACCCTCATTATTTAATCATGTTGTAGTCAGCAATTCTGGTGACTTCCGTTGAAATCTCTCCCAGCCAGCCCGATTTTCCATTCACTGCTGTCTGGATTTTAATAAAATCTATAAACTCCAAATGGATAGGGTTCCCTTTGGATGTAACGGCATCGGAAATTCGGAAGAGGACCTGGTCGTTATTGTCCACATAACCCCAATCGTAAGGGGGACATATCCAGGTGCCCGTTTCTGAGAGATAATTGCGTGATTCAAGACGGGTCCCTCTCAAAGTGTAATAATCCGTAGCTATCCAACCGGGATAGTATGAATCCTGTCCGTGGAACGACCCCAAGTAATCGATTTTGCCCGTGATTCCCAGATTGTCAATCCAATGTACAGGAGAACCCGGTTCCCGCGGACGAAAATACGTGATGTGATATTGTCGTAATGTTTTTTCTTTTCCGTGTTCACTGCCTCTGAGTTCATACCAGGTATCGTCGGGTAATCCGTTCCCGTTTCCATCTTGCATTACCCATACAATTCCCGGTTCGGAAGAATTCTCGCCGGCATTACCTGAAATTTTCAGGTTATATCCCCCGTCGTTAGCAATGCTGTGATCAAAACCGGCCACAATATAACCGCCGAAAGCTCCAAGTGAGACAAAAAATCCCTGCTTTAAACGTGTTTCTGCATAAAGAATTGCTTTTTCAGGCGTATCTTCGTCCGAAAAGCCTCCGGTTTCCCGTTCATTAATGAACTGACCGGGAGCCGGGGTATATTCAAATATCACATCCCAGTCAGGGTTACTGTTGTCTTGCACCGGCCTGAAAAATTTTCCGGAAGGAGGAACCGGATCTTCTTCATGCCAGGGATCATCCCCTGCAGAAGACGGCTCAAGAACATGAATGTTAAAGTTTGTCCGGTCGTTTCCATCTTCAGTGGTCACAGAGAAATGCAGTTGGTAAGTACCTATAATAGCGGCCGAAAAGGTATATATACTGTCATGGCTTACTTCCACCGAGTTAACCGTCCATAGGTACTTTCCGTTCTGCCCGTTTGCTATGACAGGACGAAGAATCAAGGCACTGTCAGGGGCTATGGTGTATCCATTGGCAGGTACCGCCATATAGATATAGGGACGGGCCCGTTTTTGCACCTCTATCCTGATGTCCCGGCTGACGGTAACATCCTGGCGGCTTACCTGAAAAGTGAGCAGGAAAATTCCTGGTTCCGATGAGGTGAAAAGATAAATCTTACTTGTACTGACAATGATTCCGTTAAGTGACCATGCATATACGGCATCCCTATCATAGCGCACCTGCGGGGCGATGGTCAGCGTATCACCTGTTTTGATACAGTATCTTCCGTCCGGCACATCCAACTCTATCAGGGGAGCCGGTTCTCTGTACAGTTCCTTACCTCCGTTGCATCCTGCAAGCAACAGGAAGGAAAAGACAAGCGGCAGGAATACTCTTTTCATCAGATTCATTTAAAACAAAAAAAACCGGGATTGATCCCAGCTGTCAGTGTGTCCACAGGGACTCCCCGGGGATCGAACCGGTAAATTTTTCCCTGTTGTACGTAATCCAGTGCATCGGCTACATAAATATCATAAGTAGCCGGATCGACGGCCAGTCCGTAATAAGGTCTTTGGGGCAACCGGACAAATGGCACGGCGGGAAGCGATCCCGCATTAACGGGCATACGCCATAAATTTCTGTTCAGATAATAAAGGGTATCCCCCCGTGGGTTTAGGGCCAGATAAGTCCGTGATTGTTGATCTCCTGCAGGAAAAATATGTTCTATCTTCCGCTCTCCCGGGTGTATCCGGTAAAGGTTGCCCGAGGCCACACACCAGATCTTGTCGTTACTATCCAGGAGCAGTTGCGTTGGTTCTTTTTCCACTACTAGTGAATCCACAATCCGGTCCGTACGGGTGTCTATGACCAGCAGCTTGTTATCATAGGACCAGCAGCTTACAAAAAGAAGATTTTTCCATTGGGCCATCTCTTCTGTGGACCGGTGTCCAGGGGTAGGCACATACCCTGTGATCCGGAATGATACCGGATCCACTATCGTGATCTTTTCCTGGTACAGATCTGTTACGTAAGCTTTATGATCATTAATAAAGTGAATATATCTGGGCGAGATCATGCCAGTTATAGAGCCTTTGAGCCGGAAGGTGTCCGGATCGATGACAAAGATCACTCCGGAATTATTCACCACTATGTATCCAAGTCCGCTATATATAGTCATGGATTGAGCCACATCACCCAGGTTGATCCCGTTGGCCCTTATGAAGACCTCGTGCTGCATATTACCCGTCCTGGGAATGTAATAAGACAGGGAAGCATTGCCGTACATGAAGTTTCCCTCGTTAACAATGAACAGACCTTCTCCCGGCGGACTCGGATGAAAATCCTCGGTTCCGGCAGGACCGTATTTCATGCATGATACCGTCAGTAACAGAATCAGCATAAAAGCCGTTGCCCGGTATGTTCTTTTGTATATCATAAGGGGAGATTTTCCACAATGATGTTGTCCACGCAAAAATAGGCGGGCGTGTTCATACCGTATGCTCCTGTGTCGGAACTTTCCATGGAAAAAGTTAGTTTATGTATGGGTCCCAGGGAGGATAAATCGACTTTTTTCCATGAATCCACGATTCCTCCGGAAGAAGGTGTGCGAAAATCAGCAAGATAAAAATCGACAGATCCTTTTTCCAGCCCGTCTTTTCCATGACCAGTAAAGGTCACTTTCAACCAGTCCTGATCTTCACGGGAAAAAGATTTACAGAACATGTCCCCGTGTATCATGGATAAAGCAGTGTAAGAACTATTGGTAACAAAGAGGGATAAAAAGATCATTTCTTTTTCGGGATCTTCAAAGAAAATTTCACAGTCCGTTCCCAGATATACCAAGCCAAAGGTGGCTGATTTGTTGTGACCTCCCTGTCCGGTTTGCGGGTCCTTGAAATATACGCTGCATTGGTTTAAATACCCCTGGGTTTCCATATCGTTCCATTTGGAGAGAACGACACCGTTCCAGGTACTGTAAAGAAATCCCTCATACTCAAAAGATGAGTATGCATACCCAAGTGATAAACCTGTCGGGGTATGCAAGTAAGGCACGTAGGACTCGTCATAAAGATTGTCTCCGTAAGGAGAATTGGCCAAAGAAGCCTGCGGGGCATCTTCAAATGTAATGACGTAAGATTCAGGTTCTTCTGGAACACAAGGCGTACAACGCACAAAAAGTGCAGCAATGCACAAGGCTGTAATTAAAGGATAGTTTTTCATTTATATGAAAATTAGTTAGTTCTCCGCTATAATAACAACGGCAGGTCTTCTGACTTATCCCCGTTTCCGTCGCCTTCCCGAACCTTAAGGTCAGTGGCAAGAATGACGGTTACATTTGGAACATTCGTTCCGGGATTCACAGCAGCGGGAACTGTTGCCGATTTTCACGGCATTCCCTTTTAATCCTTCGGACCGTTCTCAGGTCCTTCGGAACCGGTGTTGTGCAAATATAGGTGGTTTGGGGGAATATTGTGCTATTTTTGTAAAGAAAATGACAGGAACCATGAAAAATATCATAAGTTTATTGACGTTCATAGTGTTGTGTTGTACATATCCCTTCACAGCATGGGCCAGGGGAAATTATGTTGTTGATTCTATGGAAAGTGCGATACTGGGAGAAGTCCGATATTTTGCCGTTTATCTTCCCCAAAGTTATGATCAACAGCCGGGGAGGTATTACCCTGTACTGTACCTATTGCACGGAGCAGGAGGGAATTGCCGGGACTGGTCCAGGTTCGGGAACATGGAACGTATAGCAGACCAGTTGATGGCTTCTGGGGCTTCCCGGGAAATGATCATAATCATGCCCGATGCGGGGACGTCCCTGATGACTTATTTCAATGGAGGTGAATGGAATTATGAAGATCATTTTTTTGGAGAGTTTATACCTCTAGTGGAAAGCCGGTACAGGATCCGTTCAGATAAGGGCTCACGCGCCATTGCGGGACTGTCTATGGGAGGACAGGGTTCAGTCATGTACGGCTGTCATAGGCCGGATCTGTTTTCTGTGGTATACGCCATGAGTGCCTACCTGTACAAAATGGATCTGTCCATGTTCAAAGAAGATAATCCGGTAAATCGGGATATTCAGCAAAGGGTTGAAGACAACAATGTAGTGAAATACATAGCAGGACTCTCCGGGAATGAGGCGGCCCCTTTACGGTCTGTAACCTGGGTGATCGATTGCGGTGATGATGATTTTACCTACCGTGCAAACGTGGAATTTTCACTGGCCATGAAGGAAAAAGGAATCCCTTTGCAGATCCGGATATTTGACGGGGCACATACCTGGGATTACTGGCAGGCAGCCCTGCGCAGGGCACTTCCCTACATCTCGGCAACCCTGTAAAGAAGCGGTGCTTCTTCCGGGGGCGGGAGTATCCGGGACCCTTTCTTAACTTCCAGAATACCAAAATCTCCGGTGATCCTGATGTTGGGATATAAGGTCCCGATCAGGGAAAAACGAGCAACGTTTGCCGTACGGTCGGAAGTCGAGCATAAAGACAGCGTCAGAATGGCAATCCAAAGAATAGACCAGAAAATATGTTTCATCATATCAGTGTTTTAATTAATCACAAAACATAGTATATTTGCGCCTCAAATTCAAAAATAATGGAATCAACCCGACAAAAAATCAGCCATTCTATCAGGGCAGTTTCCCCTGGGGCATTGAAAACTTCCTGGTGGCTGGTCAGGATCATGTTCATAGTGACTTTCATCATCACGATCCTGAATTATCTGGGGGTGATATCCTGGATATCCATGCATCTTACTCCTCTTTTTTCCAGGTTTGGATTGCCCGGAGAGGCGGCACTTGCCTATGTATCGGGCTATTTTGTTAACTGTTATTCTGCGATCGCCGTGATGACCACGCTAAATCTGGATGCCAGGTCAATAACCATTCTTGCCGTAATGGTACTTTGTTCCCACAATATTCCCTTGGAAACGGCAGTGCAGAAAAAAACGGGAACTTCTGCTATGCGGATGATCCTGGCAAGGACCTTCTCGTCATTATTCCTGGGTTGGTTGTTGCATCAGATCATGCCGGGAGAAGCTACAGTCCCGGTTGCGGGACCGTTTGAGGAACTGAAAATGGATTTTTGGCCTATGCTGGGAAGCTGGGCATGGAATACGATCAAGATTGCAATACCCATGGTTTTGCTGGTATTCTCCCTTACGATCATACAACGGTTGTTATCGGATTTTGGCGTGATACGTTACATCGCCCGATTTCTCAGACCGGTAATGCTTTTTTTTGGATTACCGGCTAAAACAGCCTTTCTTTGGATAGTGGCCAATACCTTGGGCCTTGCTTATGGAGCAGCTGTTATGATAGACGAAGTTGAGGCTGGAAAAATTTCTGCAGAAGATGTGGATTTACTGAACCATCACATAAGTGTATCCCATAGTAATGTAGAAGATCTGCTGTTATTCACTGCAATAGGGGGCATATTACCCTGGATGCTGCTTTCGAGATGGGCCATGTCTCTTGTCCTTGTCTGGGAAAGAAGACTTGAGCAGTTTATTGGCAGAAAGATGGGGAGGATATAAAAAAAAGTCGGGGCGAAATGACTCGAACATTCGACCCCTTGCACCCCATGCAAGTGCGCTAGCC
>LUZA01000027.1 GCA_001603455.1 Bacteroidales bacterium Bact_09
AACATTAACAATAATCTTCTTAGATTAAATTTCATTAGGGATGTTAAGATAATAAGTATATACTTACTTCTGTATATAGAGTTTGTTTGTTATGTATTGTAAATGAGAGAGATTCCGGTTTTCTTTTTGTTGTTTTTACTGTCTGTTGTACCCATTATGGGACAGTCATCCCGGGAGTGTGATTCCGTTTATGTTTGGCATACCGATACAATAAATGCTTCCATTAAAACGAATACGCTGCAGGGTCTCCTGTTCATTCCGAATATCGGTTTGGAATTCTACCTGGGCAGGCAGTGGTCGGTGGCTGCCAATTGGATGTATGCCTGGTGGAAGATAGAAAAGCACCACCTTTATTGGCGTACTTACGGCGGGGATTTTGAAGTGCGGCGATGGTTCGGGGGTGAATCAAAAGAAAAGCCCCTCACCGGATATCATTTGGGGCTTTACGTACAGCTTCTTACCTATGATTTTATGTTGAATCAACAACACGGTTATCTGGGTGATAGATGGAGTTATGGTGTAGGGGTTGCCTGCGGCTATTCTTTTCCCGTTGACCAAAGGTTCAATCTTGATTTTACTGTAGGGGGCGGTTATTTCACAGGTGAATATAAGGAGTACCTCTGCAGGGATGATTGTTATTTATGGCAGGCGACCAAACGGCATCGGCGCCTGGGGCTCACAAAAGTCGAAATATCTTTGGTTTGGCTTATCGGTTTCGGTAATTACAATAGTAAAAAAGGAGGCAGCCAATGATACTGAAAAAGCACTCCTTTGTAGTGTATCTGCTGCTTGGAGCGGTATTGTCAGAGGGCTCCTGCCAACATAAAGAACTATGCTATACATCTACTGCACGGGTACTGGTTGTTTTTGACTGGACAAAGGCCCCAGGAGCTTCCGTTACCGACGGCATGAGCCTCTGGCTCTTTCCCGAAAAAGACGGGCGACCCTTGCACTATGAGTTTTGTGATCGCAAGGGAGGGGTGATAGATGTCCCCCGGGGGAGATACCGGGCCTTTTGCATGAACAATAACTCCGAAGTTTTGCTATATCGCAACCTGGAACATTGGCATACATTTGAAGTGTATACCCGCCAGAGTTCGCAGCTTGAGCCGCTGGGCATGCAAAGGAATGTTCCCGAGGCCAATCCCGAGGGTGATCCGGCTGTGTTGGCTCCCGATATACTTTGGAGCGATACCGCGACGGATGTAACCCTTCGTTCTGCTTCCCATCAGGAGAGATTAACTTTATATCCGCAGGATCAGCTATGCACCTATACGGCAGAGGTCAGGAACGTGAAGAACCTGGAATATGTTTCTGCGGTGAGCGCATCTCTTTCGGGGCTCTCAGGTTCATTCTTCCCCTGTACCGGCGAGTTGTCCGCTATAAGGTCGCTGATTCCTTTCTCTTGTGCTCCGGAGACTGCCTCTCTCATAAAAGGCCGGTTGCTCACGTTCGGTCCCTCTTCTCATTCAAACAAAACACTGCGGCTTGCCTTATATATGTTATTAACAGACGGAAGCAAATATTATCAAACGTTTGACGTAACTGCCCAGGTGAACAACGCTCCGGATAAACGACACGTACATATAGTCGTAGACGGTCTGGAGGTCCCAAAGCCTATTGTCAATGGCGGCGGATTTCAGCCTGCTGTTGACGAATGGGACATCATCCATGAAAATATCAGTATGTGATCGCTTTTTATGATAACAAACAATCTTTAAAATTACGTTCGTATGAAAACAAAAAAGTTTACAATCCTGTGCGCCATATGTGCAATGGTACTGATGTCGTGCTCCGGTAATGAGATCCTGCAACTCAATCAGGGAGAGGGTATCCGCTTTCGCACATCGGTCAATGTCACTACGCGCGCCACTACTACCCTGAGTAATCTGGGTACGTTTCATGTTACGGCCTATAATGCAGGACAAAGTGCCAATTACTTCACCAACCTGGCGGTAACCAGTTCGGACAACGGTGTTACCTGGCAAACGGCATCTACTTACTACTGGCCGTCTTACAGCCTCAACTTTGTTGCGTATGCACCTGCTGCAGCTTTGCAAAGCAAGGTAACGATCAACAAAACAACACAAAACATTGCCGATTTTACTCCGGAAACCAGCCCTGCTGATCAGAAAGATGTGGTAATCGCTTTTAATACGGGGAATCAGTCAGCCAATGGGGTTTCGGGTGTTGCTATGAATTTCAAGCACATTCTTTCTCAAATTGAGGTGAAAGCCAAGTGTTCCAATCCCAATATGAAAATAGAAGTTATAGGTGTAAAGATTTGCCGGATACCCTCTACGGCTACTTTTACTTTCCCGCTGACAGAAACGAATGCCGCTTATACAATCCCGGAAGGGAACTGGTCCGCTGCCGCTACCCAAAAAGATTTTGTGATTAACGGGACATCGGCGGTAACGCTTACCGGGACGGAACAAAACATTATGTTTGGAACCGATAATTTTATACTGATCCCGCAACAGCTTGTCGCGTGGGCAGGCAGCACGGTTGCCGACAACGCTTACCTTTCTGTGCTTTGCCGTATTTCAAACGACGATGGCGGTGGTACCTACACCCAGCTCTATCCGCCTACAGCCAATCTATATGGTTATTCAGCAGTGCCTGTCAGTACCAAATGGCTTGCCGGCAAGAAATATATCTATACCCTGGAGTTCTGTGGCACCGGCGGTGCAGGCGGTGGCGGCCAGGTAGACCCTTCGCCTACAGACCCAAGCAATCCTTCTAACCCTAATGTCGATACCACACCCGGAACAGGGGGCGATCCGATTTTAGGCGGTCCGATTAAATTTACCGTAACGGTAGATAACTGGACAGATGTTGCTTCCAATCTGCCCATGTAATATGTAAGAGGAACAGTCCGAATGAGAAAAAGAGTGCGTAAACAAATGGAATGGAGGAACGGGATCCTGATTTTCGTTCTTTTATGTACCTGTTGTGAGGACCCTTTGGATAACAAAAACACTCACCCGCAAAAAAATATCGGGTTTACGATCTGTACAGGGGAGTATAATACTGCCATAGCGCCCCGGGTATTTCCACTGAAAAGCGACCCGGGGACAGATCCGTCGCTTTACCTTCATGCTGTTGTCACGGATGGCATAGAGGGCGGTGCCGGCATGAAGGGAGAGAAAAAGTCCTCTACCCGTGCCGCCCCGGTTACCACGGCAACCCTATACAGTTCGCTCGGGGTATTGGCCTATGTGTTCCCCGGCAGCTCCTCCTGGAGTGAAACCCTTGCCCCAAATTATATGTACAATGTTGAGGTGCAGGGCAGCACCAACTGGACAACCTCTTACTACTGGCCCGGACCGGGCAAAAAGATACGCTTCTTTGCCTATGCCCCGTTTAATTGCGCAGGGCTCACGCTGCCGGAGCGTACCGTAGGAGGGACACCGGTAATCAGTTATACCACCCCTTCTGCTGTGTCCGACCAGAAGGACTTGCTGGTGGCGAGTACCGCAGAACTGCCCGGCAACACCAATGCCACTGTACCTCTCGAATTGAAACATTGCCTTACCGCCGTGCGGTTTGTCGTGGGCGATGATATGCTGCCAGGCACTGTGACACAGATCTCTCTCAAGGGGGTATACGGCCAGGGGAACTATCAAATCGGAGATACGGCATGGAGTGATTTTGGCAGCGTGAAAGATTTTGTCCAAATGCTCAGCGTGGCGACAAATGGAACTCCGGACAGTGCAATAACTACACCAGAGGCTACCTTTATGATGGTGCCGCAGGCCCTTCCGTCGGGAGCCGGCGTAGAGATCGTCTTCACCGACAGCCTTACCGCAATGCAACGTATCCTCACCGCCTCTGTAGCCGGCAGCGCCTGGCCTGTAGGCAAAACGGTCATGTACCGCATCTCTACCTCGAGCATTTCCGTGACACCCGCACTGGCGGTGACCGCTCCCGATCATTATACCTATGCAGGAGGAAGCAAAAGCTACACTGTTGCCAGTTACCTCGAGGTAAGCCGCTCCGGAGATCCTACTACAACCATCCCTGTTGCATGGAGCACTGAGTTCTCAGAAGACGGGGTAAACTGGTCAACCACAAAACCGGATTGGCTTACGGGTTTTACTGCAAGCGGGGCAGGGGGAGCAACGGACTCCACCTACACAGCTACCGTTGCTGCCCAAACTCTTACCATGGAAAATGCGCATAATGACGCCTTGCGCTCTGCGACGCCTGTAAGCAATTACGACCTTTCCACAAATGGAGGGGCAGCTGCCATGAGCACGGCCAATTGCTATCTGGTGAACGCCCCGGGCACCTACCGGCTTCCACTGGTCTACG
Organism: Bacteroidales bacterium Bact_09; assembly: GCA_001603455.1. Lineage (GTDB taxonomy): Bacteria > Bacteroidota > Bacteroidia > Bacteroidales > UBA932 > DMER64. The sequence goes on from LUZA01000027.1 coordinate 4,318, forward strand.
GCAATGCCATTAAAAACGGGGCGGCCAACAGCTCGGCGTACACCTCTACAAAGAGCGGAAGCAATATCCTTACAAACTTTGTGAACCATCTGGATGTGGCTATTACCGACCCTTATATTTACAACAACGCCAATTGCACACCCGCCAGTTGCACCCTTATCTGGCAGGACGAGCCGGACCTTGTTACCGATGTGGCTCTTTCGCCCGATGGCCATTTCCTTACCTTTACTGTAAACCAGGGTACCATCCGGCAGGGTAACGCCATCGTAGCGGTCAGGGATGCTTCTGACAATATTATGTGGAGTTGGCATATCTGGATAACTGATTATGTACTGGGTACGGATCTGAAAACCATAACCAACTATCAGAACCATCAGTATACCATCCTCCCGGTAAATATCGGGTGGTGTGACGGCGGGATTCCAACTTATAAACAACGCTCAGTTTTGGTGCGTTTTACACAGCAGGCTGTCACAGGACAGGCTCCTGCAGCGCCACAGACCATTACCATACAACAGGATGCATACAGCTCCGGGACCACCTCCTTCGGGAACAACCCCTATTTCCAATTCGGGCGCAAAGATCCCCTGTTGCCCGGTATGTCCGGTAATACAGATAAGAGTTGCTATACAACAGATCCTTCTTATGCTTTCGACAAAAACGGTACCGGAAAGGTAAGCATCGGAACCGCCATCAAAAATCCCTACAGGTTCTATAATAACGGCGGCACTACCCCTGACGATTGGTGTTCTGTGAGCTATAAAAACCTCTGGAGTGCGGATAACGAGGTGTTCACCGCCAATGATAATCCGGTGGTAAAGACCGTGTACGATCCCTCTCCTGCGGGTTACTGCCTGCCGCCGGGGAATGCTTTCACCGGATTCTCTACAACCGGAAATAACACAAGAATTGCTTCGGAATTCAATGTCAGCGGCAGTTGGGACAAAGGGTGGAATTTTTATTGCGGATTGAACAAAACGGGTGCGACGACTTTTTTTCCTGCGTCGGGTAATCGGTCCAGCTCCGGTGCAGTGGTCGTCATAATAAATTATGGTTTCTGTTGGACGACGGTTTACAATCAAGATGCTGTATGGATATTGTACTCTTCTTCCGAAGACGTACAACCGAAGCAGCTATACCGGAAGCCCTGGGGAGTGGCTGTCCGTCCTGTGCAGGAATTTTAACAGGGCGTGGCAGCGACGGGATGTGTATCTGGGATTCAGAATCCTCTGCCGAACATTTGCCAGAACTCTCTTTTAAGTTCCCGCCATTTGCTCATTGTAATATAAGCAAATGTGTTGGTGTATTCTGTTACCATCTTTCTGGCCTCATCATTCCTGCCCCGTTTTACCAGTTCCTTCACCCTTTCTTCCAGTCCGGGTAGTTCAGCCAAGGCCTTATTTTCTAACTCTGCCACGGCCGGCTCAATCAACTTGCGTCCTCGCTCCCAGTTTACGGTTGAAAGCCGGTTGGCTTCTCGGAAAGTCCATATAGCTGCGTCTTCGCGGTAGCGGTGCTGCCCGCATATCCTGAAGCTGAGCGGCAGTGACATAGTCCCCGAAAATATGGGTATGCGCGGGCTCTGTCCGGGGTTGTCGAAAGAGAACCAGGCCACGGCGCCTACTTCATCGGGCAGCCATTCGCGACACTGAATGACATGAGAGTAGGAGCAGCCAGCGATGGCGATAGTTCTCTGTCTGACAACAGCACCAGGTTTGAGTTCGTTTAACAGCATGCGCAGGTCATTATTCATCCAGTTGTGGACTACAGGGCTCTTTATGGTGTCAACAGTTTCATTCCCGCCCCTGTCTTTTCGTGATACCTTTACAACCAGGTTGCGTGTCATGTCGTAGGGGGTGCCTTCGTAAGTTTCGCGCAAGAGAGCCATGATATTACTGGCAGACAGCTTTTTCTCCGGCTTAACCGAAAAAGGAAGCTCATCCATCTCTATGGTCAGCTCAAGCCCGGGAGCCAGGGTGCTGAGTATGAAAAATTCGCGTATGGCAAAAGGTTTGCCGGTACTAATTATTTTATAGAATTTAAATGATTCCTTTCCGTCCCAATAACCCAGTTTTTTGGCTTTATTGCGCAAGTCGGCAGAAGTCATGAAATTGTCTGGGTCATTAAAATTGACGTCTGATATTCTGGGGATGTTGGCTGAAACACCTGCATGATTATCGGGGATCCTCTGTGCCACCCACAGGGCAGAAGGTTTGCCCGGTCCCGAACCGGTTATTTCGAGCTGCCATACTTCACGCTTGTCGGCTATAGTGAGGCACTCACCCATATCGCCGTAACCGTATTGCTCTGCCAGTGAGCCAATCAGGGCAATGGCCTGGCGTGCTGTGGTACAACGCTGCAGGGCAATCCTTTCCAGTTCTTCTATAACGAACAATCCCTCGGGGTTAAACAGTTCTCTTCTTCCATAGATTGTAGTTTCGCCCATGGCAAGCTGTTTTTCATTCAGACAGGGATAACCTGTGTTCAGGTATGCAAAGGTGGATCTTGCTTGCGGGATCGTCCCTTTGAGTTTCAGGGAGGTCATGTCCCAGGACTCCTCGGTATGCATCGTGCCCCAATATACATTATGGGTGGTATCTTTGTCAAATTTCATTGCGGGAACCACTTCAAGCCATGTACGGTACCTTCCGTCGCAGGTATGTGATGTCATAACAGAGCCGTCGGCCGATGCCAGTCTGCCAACCATGATGCTGGTACAGTTCTCGGCGTAGCCGGGACCATCAGGATCCATGTTCTTAAAGTCCTGTGAAAGTGTGGTGCATGGGGTGATGATCAGCAATGCCATCACTGTTGCAATGATAATGTTTTTTACGGGTTTCATTTTAATTTGGGTTTCATTTATTTATTACACTTTGCCTGCTTTTGATATAGGTTTAATACAGGTGGATTCAATGATTTATAAAACAGACAGAATTTTCTGTTTTAATATGGCAAACTGAAAGAGAATGTTCTACTAAAGATATAAATTCATTGAGAGATTTATCTTTAACATTGATTGTGAGCATCATATCTGTCTCTTATACACATCTGACGCTGC
>LUZA01000028.1 GCA_001603455.1 Bacteroidales bacterium Bact_09
GAACCACATAACTATGACAATAATTATTATTATTAAAATAATTATACATTTTCAATAAATTATGTGCGGGACTGTAAAGGTAAATATTATGCAGGAACCAGACAAAGAATCTCCGAGGTTCTGCGCCATTTATCACCGGTGCAAATTGCAACTTGCACATTAATAGGCATTTGAGATTTTCTGAAAACGCGATGGCGCAGAATCTCGGAGATTCTTACCCCATGTATGTCTGTGGTGTTTCTTCTCCGTCCAAAATGCAGTAGGCGTTGTTGGCAAGGGCTGACATTTCGTCTTCGCCTGCATAGGTGTAGCACGGGGCCAGGAACCCGACTTGTTCTGTAATCAGGTCTATGAAACGTTTGTTGTGGGCAATACCTCCGGTAAAGAGGATGGCATCTACGTGACCGCTAAGCACAACGGCTGTGGCGCCGATCTGTTTTGCGATGGTGTAGGCCATCGCCTGGTAGATGCGGAGTGCTTTGGGATCTCCCGTCTGCACCTTATCGTTAAGTTCCATGAAGGAATTGGTTTCCAGATGGGCAACCATACCACCTTTACCAGTGATCATTTTACAGATTTGGTGATAAGTGTATTTTCCCGAAAAACAAAGTTTTACAAGTTGCAATGCCGGAATGGTGCCAGCACGTTCAGGAGCAATGGGACCATCCCCATTCAAGGCGTTGTTCACGTCTATGACACGTCCTTTCCGGTGCGCACCCACCGATATGCCTCCGCCCAAGTGGGCAACAATCAGGTTCAGGTCTTCATAAGATTTGCCAGTGATGTTTGCATGCCGTTTGGCGATGGCCTTCTGGTTCAGGGCATGGAAGATAGAAACGCGTTCAATTTCGGGGATCCCGGTCACGCGCGCCACGTCCTGCAGTTCGTCTACCACTACGGGATCTGCAATGAAGGCTTGGCATCCGGGAATCTCGGCAGCTATGCTGTGTGCCAGCAGTCCCCCAAGGTTGGAGGCGTGTTCCCCGCCAACCCCATCGGACAAGTGCTTGAGCATCAGATCGTTTACGCGGTAGGTGCCTGAAGTTATGGGTTTTACCAGTCCGCCCCGGCCAATCACGGCCGCAAAACTTGCCGAGTCGAGCTGGTTGTTTTCCAATTCGGCAAATATGGCTTTTTTCCGGAATTCATACTGTTGGCAGATAGTGGGAAAGGGAGCCAGGTCTTCTGCCGTGTGCCGGATGGTTTTTCCAAAAATTTCCTTACGCCCTTCAAAAACAGCGATCTTTGTGGATGTGGAGCCAGGGTTGATAACCAGTATGTGTTCCATAGAATTGGGTTTAATCTCCGAGGTTCTGCGCCATAGCGCCTGAAAGAAAAATGCATAACGCTTTAATTCAGGCTCTTAAAATTTTTACACTTGTGCAATGGCGCAGAACCTCGGAGATTCCCGCGCCAAAAGCTGGGTGGGGTGTAGCCGGCTCTTCCGTGAATCACTTGGCGGTGGCGGTGGCAGCGGCCAGGGCGATGGAGTTCAGTTTGGTGTCAATGGAATCGGCACGGCTGGACAATACGCAGGGGGCCGAGGCGCCTGCCACGATGGCGGCTTGTTTTGCCTCGGGGCTCAGCTGGGTGACGCTCTTATACATGACGTTAGCGCTTTCGATGTTGGGGAAGAGCATGCAGTCTACATCTCCCGCAACAGGGCTTTCCAGCTTCTTGATGGCGACAGCTTCGGGGCTCAGACACACGTCAAGGGCCAGGGGGCCGTCAGCTATGCAGCCGGGGATCTGTTTGCGGTCGGCCATTTTGGAAAGGATGGCGGCATCCACGCAGGCGGGCATTCCGGGCAACATTTGCTCGGTGGCGGCCACGAATGCAAGCTTAGGCTTATCTATTCCTAAAGCATGAGCTGTTTTGACCAGATACTTGGCCATGGCCACTTTCTGGTTCAGATCGGGTGCCGGTATGACAGCCATATCGCTTATTAACAAGAGTTTAGGATAGTTAGGATGCGATAGCACGGCCACGTGGCTCAACACGGCCTTGGGAGGCAACAGTCCTTTTTCCTTGTTCAGGATGGCGCGCATGTATTTGTCTGTACTACACTGGCCTTTCATCAGGATGTCCCCTTCCCCGTTACGTACCATATCCACGGCACGGGCTACAGCTGGCAGTTCCTGCTCCACATTCACTATGGTAAATACAGCTGGATCTATGCCTTCTTCGTGGCAAACGGCCTCGATCTGCACTTTGTTACCTACCAGGGTGCCGTCAACTATGCCTAGTTGAATGGCTTTATATACAGCATTGATGGTGTGGTCGTCAACGGCCCAGGCAGCTACTAAGCGTTTCTTTTTCTGCGAGCGCAGCAGGTCAAATATTTCGTCAAAGGATTTCATATGTTTAATTCATTAAGTTCAATGTATCTGTGGCAATTACGAGTTCTTCGTCCGTGCTGATCACGACAATCTGAGTTTTAGTGCCATTAGCGGAAAGGATCGCATCTTCCCCGTGCACGGTTTTGTTTTTTGCCGAGTCAAAAGTTACGCCCAAATAGCCGAGGCGGGTGCCTATGATCTCGCGGATAAAGGCATCATTTTCACCAATCCCGCCTGTAAAAACGATCAGATCTGCTCCGTTCATGGCAGCGGCGTACGCTCCGATGTATTTGAGCACCCGGTAGGCAAAGACATGCTGAGCCAGAATCGCTCGTTTGTCTCCCTCCTGAACTGCATTCTCGATATCGCGACAGTCTGAGCTGGGGCCATATAAGCCGAGGAGACCGCATTTCTTGTTCAAAAATTCGTTGGTCTGGGTGGCTGTCCAACCCTCTTTTTCCTGTAGGAAGGTAACGATAGATGGGTCGATATCGCCAGTGCGTGTACCCATGACAAGGCCTTCGAGCGGTGTGAATCCCATGGATGTGTCGATGGATTCACCTTCTTTGACGGCAGTTATGGAAGAACCGTTGCCCAGATGGCAGGTGATGACTTTGGATTTGTTGAAATCCAGTCCGGTCAGTTTGCAGCCTTTACGGGCAACATACTTGTGACTGGTCCCGTGAAAACCATAACGGCGAATATTATACTTTTCGTACAATTCCACCGGGATGGCATACATGTAGGCATGGTCCGGCATGGTCTGATGGAAAGCGGTATCGAAAACAGCCACTTGTTTGGCGTGGGGGAGGAGTTTTTCAACAGCCTCGATCCCCAGCAGGTTAGCGGGGTTATGCAGTGGTGCCAGTTCGGCAAGTTTAAGGATATTGCGCTTTACTTCCTCGTCTATCATGACGCTTTCTTTGTAATATTTGCCACCTTGAGCAACGCGATGGCCGACGGCCTGGATCTGTGTGAGGGATTCCAGAACGCCCCACTTGGCATCGGTAAGAATGTTCAGCACACCTGCAATGCCCACTGTATGGTGGGGAACGGGAAGTTCCACTTTGTATTTTTCCTTGTCGCCGATAAGTCTTTTATGCGTGACGATGCCCATTTCCTGGCCTATACGTTCCACAAGTCCTTTGGCCAGAACGGTGAAATCCTTCTCTGTCTTCATGTCAAGGACCTTATACTTGATAGAAGAACTTCCGCAGTTTAAAACAAGAATGATCATGATTGGTTTTAGTGAGGTTTTTTATTATTTTTGATATATATATGTAATTATTTCCGGGGAATTTGCTTTCAATTTTTGAAGAATTTGCAAAATTACGGAAACTATATGTGACTTGCAAGCGTGAGGAGGAGGAAAAATGTTGTTATGTTCCCGCCCGCTGCCGCTGTCATCTTTGGCACTTTGGGTGGTCTTTGGTTTTCAGAGTCGGGCTACGGCCGTCAGGTGGTAGGGTGGCGGGTATTTAATGTTGCCCGGGAGTCGGTGGGGTCTGGGATTGCCGAGTCAGTCCCGGATTGGGTTTTACCTGCTTTTTTGGGCTTTACGGTCCTGGTTGTTGTTGTGTTTTTTGCAGGACTGTGGGTTTTGCGAAAGAAGCCCGGCAGGAAACGTTCTTTAAGAGGAGTGTGGCTGCATTGCCGGTCATTGTTTCGTTCATCAGACGATTCGTTCTTTTTATCACAGACACAATTGCGTTACCGGCACGGATCCTTTTTATACAAGATAGGGTTGTTAGCCCTGTTTTGTGTCGCTGTATGGAATGCTATGCTCAATACAGGATCGGCCGTATCTGAACTTCCGGCAGGGAAAAGTTTTTTTCTGTGTCTAAAGGTCAGGGATTTCCCGGTGGAAATAACTACAGCTGCAGGCAAACGCTACCAGCAGATGGACTGCCAGTTGCTGATGTATTCTCCCGATGGAGCAAAACAAATATCCGGCAATGAAAATATTGTTGTTTATGTGGCAGCAGATACCACTGGCGGCAATGGGAGCGGTGGATCGGCAGAAAACGCCGGTGACATCAGCAGCATTGGTTCTGCCGGCACTATTGTAGGCAACGGTAGTGGTGGTTCAGCTGATCAGGCCGGTGGTGCAGTCAGGGGTTTTTCATACTGGATGCCGGGTGACATCCTCCTGACCCGCTGCCGCACCTATCCGATCGCATCCACCCAAAATACGGCTCCTGTACAGGCTCTGGCTTCGGAAAGTACTGTTCCTGCTCCTGCCCCGGCTCCGGCTTCGGAAAGTACTGCTCCTGCCCCGGCTCTGGCTTCGGAAAGTACTGCTCCTGCTCCTGCCCCGGCAACGGCTTCATCCGTGGATAGTACTGCCTCTGCCTCTGCATCTGTCTCTGTTGCCGATCCGGGTGGGGATAGCGTTGCTGCTACCTCTGCCTCGGCCCAGAACTCGACTTTTGATTATCCAAAATATATGGCCCGGCGGGGATTTTTCAGCCGGGCGTATGTTTACCAATACCAGCGGGCGGAGGGAAGGCTGACGGTTGTCGAAAGGTTCCGGCGTTTGCGGGGACTTTTGACCAGGCGGTGGAAAGGGGAGGCCGGCGCCCTGTTGTCGGGGATCTGCCTGGGAGATAAATCGGGGATCGGCCGGGACGTACGCAATAAATTTACAGCTGCGGGCGCCGGCCACATACTGGCAGTCAGCGGATTACATGTAGGAGTGTTGTACGGATCGCTCATCCTGCTGTTGGGATTGCCTCTCAGGGTTGCAAGGGTCGGACGGTATCGCAAAAAGACTTTCGTAAAATGTTCGATGGATCCGGTAGATGTCAGGGCCAGGCAATTGGCATTGCACAGGACCTATTCCCTCTCGGCCGGAAGTTGGGTACACGCGCCGGCGCTACTGCTCATCTGGTCGTATGCTGCCGTTGTAGGATTCAGTGCCAGCGTTGTGAGGGCGGCTCTGATGCTTAGTATATACGGCGTTGGTAAAGTTTTGGGATACAGGACGTTTGGATTGAATGTACTGTCTGTGACCGCATTAATACTGGTGGTAATCAAGCCATTGAACCTATTTGATCCTGGTTTTCAGCTGTCTTTTTCCGCAGTGCTGGGACTGATGTTGTTTTTTCCATTGTTACGGAATCTGTTAAGCGTGCGTAATGTCATACTTAAATACCTCTGGGAACTTTTCTGCTGTTCACTGGCTGTGCAGTTGGGAACTTTGTGGTTGGCGACCGCAATGTTTGGAGTGATCCCAGTGTACGGTCTGCTCTGCAATTTTGTAGTTGTGCCTTTTGGCTCTGTGATATTGTATGTTTTCCTGGCTTACCTAATGGTGCTGGGGGCGGTGACAGTCGTCGGTGCACCTGCAGTGGCAGCTCTTGAACATATTACGCATCTGCTTCATTACCTTGCCGGCATTTTAGAGCGGGGAGTAGATTTTTTTGCGCAACTGCCTGGAAATCCAATTCACTACCAGCCGGATATCTTTGTGCAGCTTCTGATGCTTTGGTGTACCGGGTATTTTTATTTAGCTTGGAGCAGGAAGAATCTCTGAAATTATTTACCTTTGCGCACATTATGGGAGGTTTTTTTGGCATTGTATCCAAGTCGCCTTGCGCGAATACCCTTTTTTATGGGACAGATTATCATTCACATATGGGAACCAAGAGGGCAGGACTGGCTACCATGAATGAACAGGGAATCATTAAAAGAACCATCCATAGGATCGAAAATAGTTATTTTCGAAACAAATTTGAGGATGAGTTGCAGGAGTTCACCGGCAATAAGGGGATAGGAGTTATCAGTGACTACGAGCCCCAGCCTATTGTTTTACGTTCGCATCTGGGAACATTTGCCATAGTTACAATAGGCAAAATTAATAACCTGGACGAGTTGGGCAACGAGCTGTTGAACAGGGGAATAAACTTCTCGGAGCTGAGTTCCGGCCAGATCAATCCTACCGAGGTAGTCGGTCATCTCATCACTTTGGGACAGACCTTTGCAGAAGGAATCCGCCTGGTGCAGGAAAGAATAAGCGGGAGTTGCAGCATGCTGCTCCTGACACAGGATGGTATCATTGCTGCCCGTGACCGCTACGGACGGACACCCATCGCCATTGGTATCCGTCGCCAGAACGGTCATAGTCCCATCTCCTCTGGAAATCCACTTGCCGAGGCAAACACTGCAACCGGTGAAATTACTGCCATTGCTTTTGCCAGTGAAAGCTGCAGTTTCCCGAATCTGGACCTGCAACTGATTGGCATTTTGGGGCCCGGTGAAGCGGTTTTGGCACAGGAATCTCCGAGATTCTGCGCCATGACCGAAGATGGAAGAGCTCAAGGCGTTGAAAATCAAGCACATGATGTTGAGGGCAATTTGAAATGGCGCAGAATCTCGGAGATTCACCCCCTGCTCTTGCCCCGGGAGCAGTTGCAGATCTGTGCATTTCTGTGGGTTTACTACGGGTTCCCAACCTCGGCTTACGAAGGCATCAATGTGGAAGAGGTGCGGTTCCGCAATGGGGTGTTGATGGGCAGGGAAGACGAGGCGAAAGTGGATTTTGTGTGCAGCATCCCGGACAGCGGGACGGGGATGGCCATGGGATATGCGGTAGGGAAGGGAGTACCTTACAGACAGGCTGTTGCTAAATATACGCCCACCTGGCCCAGGAGTTTTATGCCCTCCGATAAGGAACGCAGGTCGCTTGTGGCACGGATGAAGTTGCTTCCCAACGCCGATGTATTGCGGGGAGCGCGTCTTGCATGTTGTGACGATTCAATTGTCAGGGGGACGCAGTTAAGGAACAATGTGGATGTATTTTATCGCAACGGGGTTAAGGAGATCCATGTGCGGATATCTTGTCCGCCACTGCTATACAAGTGTCCGTATTTAAACTTTACGAGTACCCGATCTGATCTGGAACTGATCACACGCCGCTATATTCAGGCGCAAAAGGTTGATAATCTGTCGGTTTACATAGATCACAAGACAAAGGAACATAAGTGCATGGTGGAGAGCATATGTAAAGAGATGAACTTCACCTCTCTTAAATACAACAACATAGAGAATCTGATCGCCTCTATAGGACTGCCTAAGGAAAGTATCTGTACCTATTGTTTTGACGGATCTGGTTGTGGGGAATAAAAAAAATGTTATATTTGAAGAACATTTAACCTAACAAATCATCCCTAACTCCATGAACATCTTTGTTTCCAGCCTTAGCTTTAAGGCAAAAAAAGAAGACCTGGTTGAACTCTTCGCTCCTTTTGGAGAGGTACTTTCAGCCCGAATCATCCTGAACAAGGAAACACGTCGCTCGCGCGGCTACGGCTTTGTTGAGATGGCTAACGAGACGGAGGCTCTTGCAGCAATAGAGGCGTTAAATGGTACTGAACACATGGGTAGAACTATCAATGTGGCTGTTGCCAATGAACGTCCTGCTTCCCCTGTACCTCCTCAGGAATAGTCATGTTACCGGCAAAACCGGACTGCTACCTGAATTCAATGGAAGTCGTAATCTGACTCAATAAGTTGTAAAAGAAAAGCTGCCTAAGGAGACAGCTTTTTTTATGTTCTATAACCAATTACTCATTTTTGAAGAATAATTGTATCACTCCAAGAACGGCTGTAAGGATCGATATGATCAAAGTAAGCCAGTTGATGATTGAACCATAATCCATAATCTGTTGTTTTTATTAAGATGCAAAAGTGATGTAAATCGTTGCATTCATAAAAAGATAGAAAAAAACCATCCTGATGGATGGCTTTTTTCTATCCTACATTTAGTTTTTGGGTAAGAATAATTCTATGCTTCCAAGTATGGCTGTCAGGATAGCAATGATCAACGATAGCCATTTATAAATACTACTGTAATCCATAATGACTTATTGTCGATTATAATT